>JAHFDZ010000318.1:518-6306 GCA_023248745.1 Myxococcales bacterium
ACCGAAAAGGAACGATCAAAGATGATGACGACCGAGCTCGATGACGCGAGGCAGTTTCATCGATTCTATGTCGCCCTCTATACGGCGACCCAAATGAGGTACGCCGACTTAACGAAACCGGGAACACCTTGGGTAGTTCGGTTACTTGATAGTCAAGGACATGAAATAGAGCCTGTTGAGATCCAGAAAATTGCGAAGCCTTCACCGGTCGAGCGCAAGTACTTCCCGTACACGTCGGTGTGGCGTCAGGCGTTTCGCGTGAAATTTCGGCGACGTGTGAGCGGTTCCGAAGCGGGAATCGACGATGATCACGCGTCGTGGATTGCATTGCGATTTTCGGGAACCGAGGGAGCTTCCGAGCTGCAATGGAATCTCGATACCGAAAATCGATAGCCTCTCATAGTAAACAATATTGACTACGAGAGCTCGGTAAATACTTCGAGCAAGCTTGGCATCGTGAGGATGAGCTCTTGGGTTGTTGCGCGATCGGCAACGAGAACGAGCGCGCCGCCGTCACCTGCCGTCGCGCGCGTTGGGCATCGTCCGGGAGTGAGCACGAGGTGAGGAAAAAGAAACTCGCCGGGCGACAATTGGTCCGATTCGCCGAGTTCGATACTGCCCGCGCCCATCAGGAGCAGGCCTGGGAAGGGATCGCCTGGCTCGGCGAAGACTGTGCCGCTGACCAAATGGCGCAATGCGAGTCGGCTCATGACCTCGTGCCGGGTTGCTTCATCGAGACGATCGCCGAGCGATCCCATCACCGCGCCCACGAGCGCTTGATGACGATCGGCTGCAAGTCTGAGCCTGCGTTCAACGGCTGCAAATTCGGAGAGCGTGCGATGCGTCGTTGCTTCGTCCCAAATCGCGACCTTGGCCGCACCATTGGTTGCGACGAGCCGCAGTGGATTTGCGTGACGGAGCGTCCCGAGCCCGAGAATGACCGAGCCTTTGTCGAGGCGTTCGACGAAGGCGTCTACGATCGTGGGCGCAATGCCAACTTCTCCATCGACGACGACGGCCATTCCGAAGCTAGCGATTTCTTCGTCGCATTCGAGGCGCTCGATGGAAACGGTTCGCGCGAACGCTCGCTTCGCAGCATCGGGAAGATCGGCAAGGGCGGCGATGGGATCCCAGTCAAGACCACCGGGAATGTGGTGTGGCAAAGGTGGTGGATCGTGACGAGGGATTTCGATGTCGGCCAACTCGACGCTCATGGGTGGCGACGTCGAGCGATTGGATTCGAAGCGCGACAAGTCTTGAAATACGACCGCCAAGTCTTCCGCGCGATCGGGCTGCGAGGCAGCGCGCGCAAAGTCGACAGCACGGCCTAGCCAAACGAGCGCATCGCGGCGATCGTCGCGGCGCCATAGCGCTTCTGCAGTTTCGAGCGCCCAGATGACATCCTCGGCATCGGAATCGAACGGACGCGGCATGGCCGACATGCTCTGGTTATCGCGCTTTCTTTGGATGAACAGCAAGAACTTCGAGAAGCTTAGGGCCCCAAAGCATAGAGCTTGCCGTCTTCGCTTGGCACAAGAAGGATGCCATCTTTGAGCAAGGTGAGCGGGGCATCGACGTCGCCGCCTGTTGAAAACGACCATTCCTCGGCGAGCGTGGGCGAAAGAACGCGCACGAGATTGTCTTGAGCACCGAACGCGAGTCGGCCGCGATCATCCTCGAGGGCGCTACCGTGGATGCCGAATTCTTTCGCGCCCGTACCCCGGATGCCAAAGCTCTTTACCACTGTGCCAGTCGACGAAATGCGGACCAGCTTGGGATTGGGGCCGTAGGTGCCCACGATGATGTCGCCGTTGCGCGCAACAGTCAGCGATCCTCTTACGTAGCCTCCGACGTTACATTTCCAGACGAGGCGTCCCTTAGCATCGAGTTTGGCAACTTCCTGCGCGTCGCTGCCGACGAAAACGGAACCCTCAGGCCCACCTGCCGGAGCGGCGTCGACGTGACCCCCAACATCGGTTTGCCACAGTTCGGAACCCGTGAGCGACAACGCGTAGACGTGACCATCTTGCGCGCCGAAGACAATTTGCTGCTCTGTGGTCAGCGAGGGCGAACTGAAAACTTTGCGACGCGTTTGGTACCGCCACTTGACGATTCCTGCGGAATCGAGCGCATACACACGCTTTCCCGCCGCAAAAACCGCGAGCGAACCCACCCCAAGCGCTGACGTGTCGGCATCCGCATCCGTTTGAAACTTCCAAAGCAGTTTGCCGGTATGCGACACAGCGACAAATTGATCGGCATCAGTTCCGAATAAGATGCGATCGGCGAGAACGAGTGGCGACGAGTAGATTCTTTCGCCAAGCTCCAGCGACCAGCGCGATCGACCGGTGCGATCGACGGCGCTCACTCTTCCGCTCAGCGTAACGACGAAGAATGTTTGCTCATCGTCAGTCGTGGTGACTTGCGCGGCAATCGGACCGCCTGCGTCGAAGGACCACAGCAGGTGCGCTTTGCTCGGAAGCTGCCCATGCGCGCGCCCTTTGCGACTCGAATCGCCGTGTAGTGTTGAGGCATAGGTCGCGACGTCGGCGCTTGGAATCTCTGGCTCGGGTGCAGACGTCGACACGAGCGCGGCCGACCCTTGAGGCCCCAATGGCGACGCAACGCTTCGTGTGGATTTGTGTGCGCGCACAAGCGCGAATACGCCAAGCAGCGACGCAAGCGCGCAAAGCGGCAACAGGCGCACTGCGCGATGTGCAAACGAACGATGCGCCCATCCAGCCACGGAGCGCACTCTACCGGAGTCGGCGACGAACGTTTACATCCGCAAACGCAGAGGTTGCTCAACGAGCGCTGCGGCTCGAGCGCGCGCGAATGCGGGCCTCGGAGTCGCGTGCTTCGTCAACCCCAAGCGCGTGCGGGGGTTCGCTTGGCTTGCGGCGTGCGAGCCAGCCGATCAATGTGAGCCCTGCTGCCTTCGTGGTGCACGGCACAGCCGGATCTCGAACGATGCGTCCGATCTCATCAATGAGCTTTGTTCGGGCGGCTTCGTCGCCCACGCAGCTGTCGTTGAACATCGCTTCCTTACTCATTCAAGGCAGATGAGTGTAGCGCGTTTCTGGAAGAGGTCGAATGAACCCAAACAGATGACGCTTGCCTTGGGGCCCTCATAGTGAATTGACGAACACCTCGCGGTCTTTAGCTCCATTCGCCGGTCCGACAAGGCCGCGTTTCTCCATCATTTCGACGATGCGGGCGGCTCGATTGTACCCAAGGCCCAATTTTCGCTGCAACCACGACGTTGAGCACCGTTTGGTATCGGCCACGATGCGAACCGCATCGTCGTACAAAGGGTCTTGCTCGGCGTCTTCCTCGGCCTCGGCGGAGTCTTCGTCATCGCGCGGCTTGAGGATATTGTCGTCATAGACCGGTTCGCCCTGACTTCGAAGGAAGTCGGTCACCAGCTGAACTTCTTCTTCGGTGATCATTGGGCACTGAACACGCTTGGTTTCGTTCGTGCCATTGAGCTTCATGAGCATGTCGCCGCGGCCAAGCAAGTGCTCGGCGCCTTGCTCGTCGAGGATGGTTCGTGAATCAACTTTTTGTGCAACCCGGTACGCGATGCGCGTGGGGAAGTTCGCCTTGATCATGCCGGTGATCACGTCGACGCTGGGCCGCTGCGTCGCGAGAATGACGTGCATACCGGCGGCGCGCGCCTTCTGAGCGAGACGCGCCACCGCCGCTTCAACTTCTTTGCCTTGCTGCATCATGAGGTCAGCAAATTCGTCAACCACGATGACGATAAAGGGAAGCTTGTCAGGCAGAGGAACGTTGCTCTGCTCGCCAGGCAGTGCGTTGATGATCTCAGGAAAGCCGTTGAAGTCCTTTGCGAGCACCATCTTGGCAGCGGGATTTTTGAGCTCGCCTCGCGTTACTTTTCCAACGTAGCCGTTGTAGGTCGTGATGTTCTTGGTGCCCGCATCCGCGAAGAGTTGGTAGCGCCGCTCCATCTCGTCAACGGCCCACTTGAGTGCGGTCGCGGCCTGCTTCATGTCGGTGACGACGGGCAGGAGCATGTGGGGAATGCGATCGAAGGGCGCGAGTTCGACAACCTTTGGATCGATCATCAACAGACGCAGTTCGTCGGGTGTGCGACGATAGAGAAGCGATGTGAGCATCACGTTGAGGCCAACGCTCTTGCCGGCACCCGTTGCACCCGCCACGATAACGTGCGGCATTGACGCAAGATCGGCGTAGACGGGATTACCCAAAATGTCGCGACCGAGAACCACGGGCAACGGCACATCGAGCGCCTGAAAGCGACGATCCTCGACGAGGTCCCGCAGAAAGACCGGAACGCGTTTCTCGTTGGGTAGCTCGAAGCCGATGCGATTTTTGCCTGGAATCGGCGCAACAATACGAACCTTACGCGCGAGCGCGAGCGCAAGATCGTCGGCAAGGGATGCGACCTTCGACACCTTGGTTCCCGGCGCAGGCGACACTTCGTATGTCGTGACCGTGGGACCCGGAAGGATGTCCTCGACCTTGCCTTGCACTCCGTAGTGCGCAAGCGTTTGAACAAGCTTTTCGGCGTTCTCGTAGAGCTTGTCGCGATCGACAACGGCCGTGGGATCAACCTCTCCTTTAATGAGCATCTCGAGATCAGGCAACTCGAATTTCGACGCGATCTTCTTGGCCGGTACATGGTCAAGCGCGTCGACAGTCAAGGCAGCTGACGTATCGACGATCTTCGGTTCGAGAGGACCCGCCTTCTTGCGACTCCGCTTTGACGCGGGGCGATCGCTCAGCGCGATCAAAATGGGAGAGCTCTCCTCGACGGGAGGCTCTTCGTCCTCTGAAGACGAATCGTCCGGACTGTTGCCGTCCTCGGCGACAACTTCGGCAGCGGAGTCTTCTGTTGCCTCGACACGCTTCCGACGGCGACTGCGCTTCGGCATTTCGATTGCGACGCTTGGATCCGAAACGAACACGGGTGCGTCGTCCGCCACTTCAGCGCCAGCAGCGTCAAGCAAAAAGGCTGCAGCAGGCTCATCCTCAGCAGCTGCCAGAGCACGAATCGTGGGTTGCGCGGGCAGCGACGAATCGCGCACCATGCCTTCTCGCTCGAGGCGCTTGGCCTCATGCCACGCGGTGTGCGAGCTGCGAACAAATGATACTATTTTTGTTACAATTTCTGCCGTAACGCGCGCGAGCAAGCGAACGAGTGCAATAAAACTAAAGGACTCGCCGCTGATCAGGATGAGCGCGATGGCAGCAAGGCCAACGATAAACGTCCCGGCGGTAGAAAAGAGAGAACGGGCGAGTTCGCCGAAGAGTTCACCGAGAAAGCCGCTGGCGCGCATGGATCCAAACGCGCGGGCCTCTGGCCATCCGACCTGAACGAGCGCTGCTGCGAGGAGCACGATGAGGAGACTGCTCGCGATGCGTGTCGCACTTGCGGCATTCGCTTTGCCGGTGACGAAGGGAACCCCGAAGAGAGCCAATTCGATTGGCACCGCCCAAGCGAGAACCCCAACACCGGAGACGAACGCGCGCGCAAAGAAAGCGCCGGCGGGGCCGATCCAATCATTGCCGTGCAGACCTGGATCGGCCGCGTTCTGCTGAAACGAACACAACGCAAGAAAGAGAAAAAGCGCGGTGGTCCAAAGCAGAAGCGCCGCAACTTCTCGACCACGACCGAGCGCACCTGCGCCTTTGCCGACAATGGTGGGCGAGCGCTTGTTGGTGGGAACCTCGCCGGCCTCAAGAGGGCGCCTCGGCGCGTAAATGGGCGACATCATGCGACTTTATCCTACCCTCAACGTAC
>JAHFDZ010000319.1 GCA_023248745.1 Myxococcales bacterium
AACCTGTTACGTGACAACTTACGCACTCAAGGTTGAACTCTTTAAACTGGTTCGAGAGGGTCGAGTACGCCTTGGCATGCGCCGTCTTGTCCCAAAACTTCTTCGCCGATTCGTGGCAACCTGCGCAGGCAGCAACGCCGATGTAGCTCGCTTGCCCTACGTCTGCGACGCGCGGTTTGCGATCCGCGAATGCGATACGGTTCCGTTCGTTGACCTTCTTGTAGAAGGCACGCATCGTCTCTTGCGTTACTTCGTCAGAACCAAGCTTCGCGCGCACCTCCTTCATGGTGAAACGGAAGAAGCTGCCCTTCGAAGGGGGTGGCGCAACGTCGAGAGCGTCGCGCTCCTTTTCTTTGCGTTCGAGATCGGCTTTGCGCGCGGTGATGTCGGTTTGACTTACCTTGGGGTCTTTCTCCCAATTCGCGATCTTCACGCGTAAGTCATCGATGCCGCGCGTGAGTTCGTGTCTTCGTTGGGCGCGCTCGACACCTGTGGCATCTGCAAAGCGAAAGCCGCCGTCGCGCACATGCAAATCGAGCACGCCGACCGTTTGAAGATGATTCGCGGTTTCGATCACGAGCACGTCCCCGATACGTTCGATGGGAGGCGCGGTATCGTTGATGTCTGTTTGCGAACGCTTCTTCCCGACGACAACAAGGGACAACTCGGGCACAAGCTCGGCGAGTCGTTTCGCCTCGCCACGATCGATCGCAATGAGCGCGACGACCACTTGCGCCCCTTTGGCGCGCAGGTCGGTGAGTGCCGCTTTTGTAGCAGCCGTAACGTCAGCTGGCAGTGCCTTCGCTGCAATGGCGACGATCCCCAGTTTGATGCCACCAACTTCGCGAAGTGAAGCGGTAAGTCCGGTGCCGAACTGCACGCCACTGGCATCGGCAAGCTTCTTGACCAGTTCGTCACCGCCCGCCCAATCGTTCTCACCAAAGGCCGCACCGACAAGACCAAGTTTCTGCAGCGAAATCGCGATCGTTTCGGCCTTCGCTTTGTCTTGCTCGATTCGGTCGCCTTTGAGTTCGGGCTCCATGAAGAAGGTCGGGCCCGAGGCCAGAATTGCAGAAGCTGGTACCCTTGCGCTTTCGCTTCGGATAAACGCACCGAGGTGATCCATGCCCCCGAGCTGGTCCTTCGAACACCCGCACGGTTCGAGCGCTCCTGCGAGATTCGAAACAAGATACAGCCGGAGCGTTGGGCTACCCGCCTCCGACGTAGGCGCATCGATGGTGGCATGCGTCGCACGGCAGCCTTCGCAAGCGTATAGGCCGGAAATGAGCAAAGCCGCTGCCAAAGCCGTAAGGGTGGGTCGTCTGATGTTCATAGAGAGTTTCAGTCTCGCCCGATTTGGCCGACGGGACATGATGGGTATAGTCTAACTTTACTACGCGATGAGCGACGACCTCCCGCCGCACCGGGGTGTACCAAGTCCCCTGCAAGGCGGCCCCGTCGAGTTTGGGCCCTATTGGCTTGATGCGCGCCTAGCGGTGGGTGGTACCGCCGAAGTGTACCTTGCGAGGCCGCGCGATATCGGCACTCCAGGGCCAAGCAGACTCGTCGTTAAGCGACTCTTGCCGCACTTTGTGCAGGACTCCGAAGGTCGAACCATGTTCGAGCGTGAGGCGCGTCTTCACAAAGCCGTCAAGCACAAGAACGTCGTCACCGTGTTTGGTTCCGGCACGGTCGACAGTGGCGAACCGTACTTGGCCATGGAGTTTATCGACGGCGTCGATCTCTACCGCCTCCTGCGCCGCATGATGCAGGAGAGCCAGGTGCTACCGATTGGCATCGCCGTATGGATTGCGGGTGAAGTCCTTGACGGGCTCGCAAGCGCTCACGGCGCCACCGACGAGAAAGGTAACTTGCTCGGTATCATTCACCGCGACGTGACGCCGTCGAATGTTTACATGTCGACCTCTGGCGACGTAAAGCTTGGCGATTTCGGCATCGCACGCGCAAGCCGATTGACCCTCCGCAACGTGGGTAGTGCGATGCTCAAAGGGAAGTTCGCGTATCTCGCGCCAGAACAAGTGGCCGCCGAGCCGTTCGATCACCGCGCCGACCTCTTTAGCCTCGCGACAGTGCTCGTCGAGATGCTTGTGGGCAAGCCGATGTTCTCAGGAAGTGGCCAGCTCGCCGTGCTGCTTGCGATTCGCGATTGCAAGCTCGATGTGCTTCATGAAGCGGACCAATTGCCACCGGGCCTCAAAGACACGCTGATACGAGCGTTGAGCAAAAACCCGGCTGCGCGCTTCGAGAGCGCAGAACGCTTTGCAAGCGCGCTGCGATCGTTTTGTCCGAGGCCCGACATTGCACGGTCAGAACTCGCAGCGCTGGTTCGGTGGGTGCAATCCAAGCCCTCGATGGATTCGATTGCTGCGGTTCGCGAGAGCATTCGATCGCTGAAGCGTTCGATCAGTCCGGTACCTGTAGAGCCCATCGACGATTTCACGCGCCCAACCGGTGAGTACGACGAGCGACCTTCGCACGCGCTGCTGCACGATGGTCGAAAGATGGGGCCCCTTACCTACGCGAAGCTCGTCGAAGCGTTGGCAACGGGCGCAATCGTTCGCGGTGACAAAGTTGACTATCAAGAACGTGGACTATTGAACGTAGAAGATGTCGAAGAGCTTGAGCGCTTTTTACCTCCGGGATCGATCACGTCGCTTGTTGTTCCTGGCATCGGTACGCCCGAATTCCAGGACGCGATGGGCATCGAAGCGCTTCTTAGCGTTTTTACGCGCATCGCAACCACGCAAGAAGGCGGCGTCCTCTTTGCCGAACGTCACGATGAAATTGGACGTAAGGAGCTCTATTTTCGCAGCGGCCGACTGCACCACGTAGCGTCAAGCGACGCGAGCGAGCTCCTTGGAGAGTACCTCGTCCGAAAAGGCGTCCTCTCGCGCGAAGAGCTCAACTTCGCACTCGCAGTTTTGCCCCGCTATGGCGGCCGCATGGGCGACACCTTGATCTCACTTGGTCTCGTCAGCGCCTTCGACGTATTCCGCGCCATTCGAGAGCAAGGCCGCGATCGTGTACTCGACCTGTTTCGGTGGACCGAGGGCCGCCTCTCGCTCTATGGCGGAGAGACGTCGCCGCAGGTCGAATTCCCACTCGAGCTCGAACTGGGGCCCCTCATGCTGGCCGGCCTCACCGCAGCTCAACCTGAAGCAACCTTGATCATCGATACCGCCGAGCAAGCTTTCGACACCCTGCATCCGCTACCCGCAAGACGGCAGATGGATATGGTCGTATGGCCGGCGGTCGTCGCAAAAGTCATCGACCTCACGGCAACGCCACGTACGCTGGGCGAGGTCGTTCACCTCGCCACGCTCAGCACGGACGTGAACCCTGCGGACGTGATGCGGGCCATTCAAATTGTGATCGCGGCAGGTTACATAGAGCAACGCGCGCCCGCACGACGATAGACTCAGGGGATTGAAAACGCCGGTTTCGATGCCCAAGGAGCGAGTCCTTATGCTAGAGGTTCGCCCTTCCAATGGGCGCGCCACGCATCTCAATCGTCATCCCCGTTTACAATGAGCAGGCCATCCTGCACGCCGCTGTAGTCGACTTACGCGAACGCTTGCGGCCTCTCGGATGGTCATACGAAATCATCATTGCGGAAAACGGATCGACCGATCGCACGATCGCCATCGGCGAAGAGCTCGCCCAAAAGTACAGCCACGACGGCGACTGTCCGGTCCGCATGCTCAGCATGGGCGAGCCGAACTATGGCCGCGCGATGCGCGAGGGCATTCTCGCCGCCAAAGGCGAACTCGTCATCTGCGACGAGATCGATCTTTGCGACGCCGACTTTCACAAAGCAGCGATCGCCATCCTCGAAACTGGCGAAGCTGACTTCGTCATCGGCTCTAAACTCGCCAGCGGTTCTGCAGACGACAGGCCCTTCATTCGGCACGTCGCAAGCATCGCGTACTCAAGTCTGCTCAAGGCACTCCTCGGCTTCCGCGGTACCGACACCCACGGTCTCAAGGCGTTTCGGCGGTCGGCGCTACTCGACGTTGTTCAGGCGTGCCTCGTCGAGAAAGACGTGTTCGCGAGCGAATTCGTCATCCGTGCAGATCGCGGCGGCATCACCATCCGCGAGATCCCGGTGCAGGTGATCGAGAAGCGTCCTCCTTCGATCAATCTGTTCAAGCGTGTGCCGAATGTGCTGAAGAGTCTGGCTAAGCTGACGTGGGCCATCCGCGTAAGAGGATAGTTGTCTTCGGCTACTTCCCACGCTTTGCGCGAGGGATCACGACATCCGTCAGCGTCTGATACGCCGTGTTCAGCACCAGATCCTTCCCCTTGCGGGGATCGTCTGGAATGGCGCGCGTGTCCGCCAGAACAACGGGCACGTCGTCTTGAACACCAGCATCGATCACTTTTGGTCCGTTGCCATCGGGGCCCTTCGGGACCGGCTTCTTTCCTTCGCCAGTGAGGTGCCCTTCGAGGTCGTGCTCGCGCTTGATGTTCGGATCGACGTTCGTCACAACGAACAGATCCGGATCGAGGCCGTGCGCCTGAATCGCCGACCCACGGGGCGTGTAGTAGCGCGCAATCGTCAATTTCATGCCCGCGCCGAAAGGAAGGTTCAAGATCGCTTGTACACTTCCTTTACCAAATGTGGGCGAACCCACAAGAAGCGCCCTGCCGTGATCGCGAAGCGCCCCCGCAAGCAACTCGGAAGCACTTGCCGTCCACTCGTTAACCATCACGACGATGGGCGTTGAAACGAGTGCGCCGCCTCGTTCTGCCTTTGCTTCGTCGAGCACGCGACCACGACCCCGTGTCGTGTAAATCACACCTTCGTCGAGGCACTCGTCAGCGATGGATGTCGCCTCATCAACGAATCCGCCAGGATTTGCACGCATATCGATGAGGACGCCTGCAAGCGCACCTTGCCCCTTCACGGCGTCACGAAGGCGACCCACGTGCGCGACAAACTCGTCGGCCGTGCCTTCTTGAAACTGTTTGAGGCGGATGTAGCCAATGTCTCCTACAAGCAACTTCGACGAGACACTCGGCACGTGAATTTCAGCGCGCTGGATCTCAATCGAAAGCGGTCGCTTCTCTCCGGGCCGCGCGATGCCGAGTTTCACTTTCGTGCCAGGCACACCGCGCATTCTTCGCGCAACACGATCAAACGGGTGCGCCGTCACGTCGACGTCATCGATCGCAATGATGCGATCGCCGCTCCGAACGCCAGCAGCCTCAGCAGGCGATCCCTCGATCGGCGCAACCACGAGCAACACACCATCGCGAGTATCGAGCTCGACGCCAATCCCCGCGAACTTCCCCTCCGACTCTTCGTGAAACGCCTTGTACTCAGGCTCGGTCATGAATGAAGAGTGAGGGTCAAGTTCATTGACCATACCCCGGATCGCACCGTTCACGAGACGCGTGCGCTCGACGGGATCGACGTAGCCACGTTCGATCTGAGCGATGGTTTGACCGAGTTGTTCGGTCACCGAGAAAACCGCGATCGGTGGTGGAGTTGCCGTTGCGACCGTCGCGTCGCGAAGCCAGAACCCAAGCACGCCTCCGGACAAAAGAGCCGCCAACAAGCCGAACCTTGTGCGTCGCATTCGGTCACTATACGCCGGGTTGAAAAGGCACGGAGTTGTGCAAAGCTCGGGCATGCCCATCGATATCTTGCGTTCGTTCAGTGAGCGCCGCGCTTCCCTTGAAAGCGTGATGCGCGCCCTGGTCGAGTACCCAAACTGGCTCGTACCAACGCTCTACCTCGAGCAAATCATGGGCATGAGTGTTTCGGAGCGAGTCACGATGTTCAGTGAGCGCGTTAATACGCCCAACCGCCAACTGTGGCTGTTCACTGACGACGCACACGCACATCTCGCGCAGCGACAGAAGGTGGAACTTGGCCTATATGCGACCAACGTCCCGGGGCAGCTGATTTTCGAAACACTGAGCTACACGTCCCTCGATGCCCTTCACGTAAACGCGTTTGCACCTCCTTCAGAAGCATGGGTCATCAGCCACGAGAATTTCGCACTCTCGCGCATGTGGAGTCAGGCTCTCTCGCTCGAGGCGATGCTTCGGTCGCCCAACTGGGAGGACCCGACGCTCCTGCGCGCGCTCAAACTCTTTGGTGGGTACCAAGCGCTCTTTCGTCCGAACAACACGATCGTGACCGCTGTAGGTGCAAGTGGGCCGCGGAGTCCTGCCCTACTCTTCACGACACCGGACAGCCTCGCGCGTTACCAGTCCGAAATGAGCCAAGGCCAAGGATTTTCGGTCCGAA
>JAHFDZ010000073.1 GCA_023248745.1 Myxococcales bacterium
GGAAGCGGATCGAGCAAGCCCTGACCCAAGAACGCGTTCGACTCGAAGACCGCAATCGGGCCGCGTTCGAGAATGCCTTTTGTTTCGTTGCCAAAGCGCACGACGCGAAAGGGATGACTCACCGAATCCGCGACGCCGCCATCGGGCGCGAACAAAAAGAGGGACTCGCCCTTCACACGATTGGAAAGAAGCATGACCATCGTCGCGCTGTTGTCCGGAATCGTGACGGCGTTCGGGATGTCGTATCGCGTCGAACCTGACTCGACTGCCATCGCGGCGAGCGCGCTCGTGCGCCGCGTCATCATCGACGGTGGTGGTGCGGGCGCGGGTACATCATGAAAGGTGACAGAAGGTGAACTGCGTCGCGGCATCTGAGGGCCGCCTTGTGCTTTTTTGTCCACGACATCGCCCTCCGCTTCTTCTTCTCGCACCGCCGCAGCGCTTCCTTGGGCGAGCCCTGCAATCGATGATGGAGCCTCAGATCCGAGCGACGTTTCGCCCGTCGGAACTGCGGTAATGACCTCTCCCATGTCGGTGATGATCGGCCTTTGCGGAATGTACGCTTGGCCGAGTTGCGCTTGAAACGCGATGGGTGCTCCTGCCACGAGGGACAGGTGGACGTCGCGCCAGTCCTCACCGGAAAGATTCTGCACGATTCCCCATGCCTGAAGTTCGGCGTGGCCATTCGGCAGGACGACGACGCGATACGACGGTCGCCAAACGGGTGCCGCCGTAACGTAGCCCAAGAGCAGGTCGTGCTCTTCGCCGTCGAGGGCAACCGACACGTTGCGCAAGCCCTTCTTCTCGTCGGCGGACATAAGACTCCGTGGCTTCACGTCGTCCTTGTCGATGTCGAGCGGAAATGCTGCAGACTTGACCGAGCTGCCGCCTTTCTCGAGCACCGCGAGCGTCGCCAAAAAATCGCCGACGGCGCCGTTCTTCATCTTGAAGCGAATCTCACTTTTGGAGACATGGCCGGCTCTTTCGAAGTACGCAACGCCGTTGCGATAGACGACGACGCGCTGGAGCGGCAAATCGCTCGACACCGTTGCGCTGTTCACACACCCGCTCAAGAGCGCAAGGCAACCTACCGCAATGCATGTTCTCATTCGTCAGTCTCCAGGCAAGGATCGCATTTCGCGATCGCGAGTTATCGAACGTGGTCGTCCTTGATGCAGTCCGTTGCTACGGCTGAAGAAGTTCGACGCTCACCGCGACGTCGAGTGTTTCGTCGCCGCCGCCCATGAAGATCGTGCCCGATGTTGGCGTTGCATCCCGATACGTGCGGCCGACAGCAACGCGGATGTGATCGGTGCTTGCGAGTTTTCCGTTCGTCGGGTCGAAGCCGCGCCAACCGGTGTCCATCATGTACACCTCGACCCAGGCGTGAGAGGCGAGGGCCATCGCGTCACGACCGTTGCCAGAATTTGCGCCGGGCACGTGGACGTAACCGCAGACGTAACGCGAAGGTACGCTGAGCAAGCGCGCAAGGCAGATGAACAGGTTTGCGAAGTCTTGGCAGACGCCTTTGCGCTCGGTGTAGACATCGAACGGAGTTGTTTGCAGCGTTGTTGCGCCCTGTTCGTATTTGTATTCGCGAAAGATCGTTTGGTTGATGTCGGTGAGCGTGTCGATCAAATCGTTGTCGTTGCGACGAACGAAGTTCATCGCGTATTCGGTAAGCTCCACCAGTTCTGATTCGAATAGCTCTTGAGGGAGCAAGTAAGGCGCAAGCATGTGGCGCTGCCAAGGCATCCACAAAAGGGGAATCGTCGAGCGAACGTGCCTCGGCCTTGCCTGCATGCGATCGGGTGCTTGCACGCGCACGAGCGATTCGGATTCGATCACGAGTTCGTTGTAATCTGAATCAATTGCGAGCCTTCGCGTGCGATTGCCAAACACGTCTTCGAAGTCAAATCCGTTGTGTGGCACGCTGACATGAACGTCGAATAGCTCGACCGATTGCTTGCGATCGTGAACGGGTTCGAGTCGCAAAAGATGGTGGCTCCGCTCGACAGGTTTGACGTAGCGATAAACCGTACGATGCAGAATGCGATAACGCGTCTCTTCGGCAGGCGGAAGTTCGGAGCTGTTGCCAACCCGAATGACGGGGACCGAAGCTGGACTCTCGGACGGCTGACTTCGCACTGCGGGTTCAGTCTTGTGACGAACGAGACCACCGCGTACCAAGATGAGTTGTCCAGGTTCAACCAGATGGTATTCGACCTGGCCGTCGCCGTACGCCGCGAGTGGGCCTGACGTGACGATAACGCCGCGTCGACTCATCGCGCCGCGTTTGGTGAGATCGAGTTCAACGTCGTAGTCGCCAAAGACTGCGCGTGTGTAAGGTGGGTAGAAGCTTGCAACGTGAGGCAACGTGTTCCCCGCTTGGTCCGCCCATACACAGAGGTCGAGACCATCGGTCAAGACACTTGACAACGAGCCGAACGCGTTAAGCTCTCTGTACCAACTCGCGAGCTCTTCAGGGTCCGCCTCAGCGAGTCTGCGCCAGTTGCGCTTGGCCATACGTTCCAACAGCTCGCAGAAGAGGCGCTCCGTATCGGTCGAGCCAACGGGTTCAAACGGAATGTCGGTGGGACCTTCGAGCCGTCGTTCGAGGCTGCCCGAGTGGGCGAACAGCCACTCTTGCCCGCCATGGTGGCGTGCGAAGGGTTGCGTATTGGCGTTCGAGTTACCGCCCCAACGCGCGCGACGGATGTGAAGGAGGAACACAGACGATGCGGTGTGCTCCCACACGCGCACGAGTTCGCTACGGATGCTGCCTGCTGTGGGTGCGGGCTCCTTAAGCACGGTCGCACTCGGTTCACCGCCCGGGTAGTAGCCGAGCCCCCAGCCGTCCGGTCGCTCGCGTCCTTCGTCAAGACACTTGAGTGAGAAGGACGGCGCCACTTGACCCTCGAAGGACAGCGCCAGAAGGTTCGGCATTCGTTTGCTAGGCTAACTCAGTTTGGTGTTGGTGAGCTCGCATTCATGCGTCGGCCTCCGGATCCTCGATGGGTTCGGGTACCGGCCTGTCACCGCGTGAGCGTCGCAAATCGAGAGTACGCGCTCCACTTCGAATGTTCGACGTGCGCACCTGCACGGGTGCGAGTGACGGTGCCGCGATCGTGAACCGCTGCGCGCGTCGCGCCTCGGCTTCGAAGCGGGTTAGGGGAGGATGCTCGAACGCTCGGCCTTCTGGATGCCACACGTGATAGGCGCACGCGCCGAGTGAGCGCGACGCCCATAGGTCGACGAGTTCGAACTTGAGTGGGTGATGAATCCCGAGGTGCGATTGCATTGAGCGGGGCGGCGCCCATGCGCGATAACGGACGCCAGCGACCGCAAGGCCCGGCTCTCTTGTTGCGTGTAGCGGAACGTCAATGCCATTGACGATGAGGGCGTGGCGGCCGGCAATGTAACCTTTAACGCGCACTTCAACGCGCTCAACCGACGAGTCCACGTACCGTGCGGTTCCGCCCGACGTGAGCTCTTCACCGAGCACGTGCCATGGTTCAAGTGCGTTGCGCAGCGATACTTCCACGTCGTCTGCTTGCAGCGTTCCAACGAGCGGACACCGAAGCGCAACGAACGGGCGGTAAGCGGCGCGCGGCAACGAGGCACCTGCAAGATCAAGGTGTGCGAGAATATCGTCGAGATCGCGCTCGAGGTAGTACGGCAAGAAGAACTCGTCGTGAAGCCTCGCGCCCCAATGTACCAGTGGAAAATTGTAAGGCACCTTGACAAAACTCGCGATGAGACTCCGCATGAGCGCACCCTGCGCAACCGCCATATGCGGATGCGGCGGCATCTCGAACGCACGCAGTTCGACGACACCTTGTCTGCCGTACTCAGTGCGATAGTCAAATAGCTTGTCGATACAAATTTCAGCCCGATGGCCATTGCCCGTCAGGTCGACAAGCAGATCGCGAAAGAGCCGATCTGACAGCCAAGGTTCGGGCTTCTCGCTGCGCTGCCGCACCGCAAAGGCTTCGGCGAGTGCGATTTCGAGCTCACTCAGTGCATCGAGCCTTCCTTCGTCAACGCGAGGTGCCTGAGATGTTGGGCCCACAAACAATCCAGTAAACGCGTACGAAAGAGAAGGGTGGTGCTGAGCGAACGTAAGCAGACTCGCAAGGACGTCGGGCCGTTCGATGAAGACACTGCGCGCTGCAGTGGGGCCTCCCAAAGTCACGTGGTTGCCGCCACCTGAGCCAGCGAGCCTGCCGTCGAGGAGGTACTTTTCACTCGTAAGCCCAGCGCGGAGCGCGCATTGAAACGCGCGATCGAGAAAATCCGCGTAGTCAGCTGTGTTGTCTGTTGGCGGCAAGTTCAGCTCAAGCACGCCAGGGTCCGGCGCAAGCATGATGGCCACGAGCTCGCTTCGTTTCGGCGGCGGGTAGCCCTCGAGTTGCACGTCGAGCTTCGTCTTTTCGCGCGCGTGATCGATAGCGCGCAGCGCAGCGAGGAAATCGTCGGTCGTGGTGAAGGGCGGCAAGAAGACGTAGAGGCGACCTTCGCGTGCCTCGACGCAAAGGGCCGTTCTCATTCCTCCGAGGGGGCCGAACGCGGCAAGCTTTTGCCACGCTTCGGCGACGGCTTCCGGATGTTCACTTTCTTGACGACGTGGGTCAGCGTTCGCGTGCTCGGGTGCAATCGGTAACATATCGCCCGCAATGCTCTCGAGCGGAAGGCGTAAGCCGATTGGTGAATCACCTGGCACGAGGTAGAGCCGTTCGCGACGAAAGCGCCAATGGTCGGATCGAAACTTTCCGAAGATGCGTGCGAGGGGCAGAACGTAACCCACGGGTTCTTTCACGCCGCGATCGAGAATACGCGCGAGACGTGCGCGATCGCTCTCCTCCTTGAGATCGTGACTGTGAAGGTCAACATCAACAGGCAACGTGGCTTCGTCTTGCAAGAAGCGCCAAGGATCTTCAAACGCAGGAAGTGGATCGACGCCAACGTTGAGCTCATGCGCAAGGGCGATCGCAAATCGTTCGGAATCTTGACGAGTGGCTGAGGCAAGATCACTCCGATCTGCAAAAATGGGCGTGCCATCTTTTGCGCCAAGAACCCATAGAACCCATCGCGGCAGCGCCTCACCGGGATAGGACTTGCCCATGCTTCGCAGCAAGCAGCCCCCCGTTGCGAACTCACGTTGCAGCTCTTTTGCAAACGCAAACCCCTGCTCAGTTTTCGTCGCGCCGAGCGCTTTGTCGACCCACTCGGGCGCATCCGGATGAAGGCGACTGGTCCACGTGGGCTCACCGCCAATCGTCAAGTTGATTTCCAAACGAGCAAGTTCATCATCTGTCGCTTTTGCGGCGACCAAGAGCCCTTTGTACTCTTCGTCTGAATACGGGCGCACGGGTTCTGGTTCGTGCGTGAGGCGCTCGACTTCCATCGTCACATCGAGTGCGCCAAGCATTTCGGCGGTGCCCTCGATCGGTGCCGCTAACTCGGGTGCGGTGCTCGAGACGAGTGGAATGTGACCTTCGCCCGCGAGAAGGCCGCTCGTCGCATCGAGACCGATCCAGCCGGCACCTGGCAAGTAGACCTCTGCCCATGCGTGCAAATCGACGACATCGCGGTCCATTCCCTTCTTGACGCCCGGCAGCATTCCATCGTCGCGCAGCTGAACGAGGTAGCCACTCACAAAGCGCGTCGCGAACCCTCGATCGCGAAGCAGGCGAACAAGAAGGAGCGCCGAGTCACGGCAACTGCCTTGGCCTCGCGATAGTGTCTCTTCGGGCGAGTACACGCCGGCCTCTTCGCGAATGATGTAGCGCACACGCTCGCTGACGAGTCGATTGAGCTCGACAAGTAGCGCCACCGTGTCGCCGTCACGCGGAAGTGTCTTTGAAAACGCATCGAGAAGTGGGCCGCCTGCAAGTACCGGATCGTCGCTGCGCATGAACGGCGCAAGATCGCGGTGGTGCTCATTTGGATACGCGAAAGGCGCGTTTTTCAGCCGTGGATCGATGGTGAAGTCAAATGGGTTGACGGCTTGGATCTCGCACACCATCTCGACGGTGAACGAAACGGAAGGAAACCTCGCGTCGGGTCGGAAGAGCACGCGCGCCACGCGATTGCCTAGTGCGTCGCGCTGCCACGCGAGGCGATGTTCGCGATCGACGTGCAGACCATAAGTTTCGATCCGGGCCTGTGCATGCGACGCCGGTCGCAACCGCACGGTGTGCGGACCCACCGTGGAGGGATTCGGGTATTGGTAAGTGCTTTGGTGACGAATTCGAAGGCGCAAGGTGGCAGGAGGGTATCACCCCGCGTTGCCCTCTCGTCCCGCCTTCCGAAAGTCACCCGGCGTTACCCCTTCCCACCGAACGAATGCACGGTGAAAGCCACTGTGATCCGAGAAGCCTGTGAGGAACGCGATCTGAGCAAGCGGGTGCGCGCTGTTCGTGAGCATCTCGACCGCCATTTGATGACGGGTTTTCTCGGTAAGGTCGCGCACCGATGCGCCTTCGTTTGCGAGTCGACGCTGGAGTGTACGCACCGACATACGGAGGCGCTTTGCGAGGACCTGCACAGAAGGCGATCCATTCGACAAGACTTGCGCAATTTGAGCGCGCACAACGGTCTCGAACCTGCCCACCGGAGGTAGCGCTCCGACGACGGCATCCGCGTGGCTGTCGAGGGCCGATAGCAGCGAAGGAATGGCGCCGAGAATCGGTCGCTCGAAGATCTCTTGAGGAAAGACGATTTCGTCGTGCTCCGCGCCAAACCTCACGTCGGTTCCAAACACACGTTCGATCGCACCATCGCCGTCATTCGCATGCGGATGACGGAAGCTCACCCGCTTCGGGATTGCGGCTGGGTCACCGATGAGCGCGCGTATCGCGATGATCGCGGAAGCCGGCGCGTACTCAATTGCCGCGCGTGCGATGCTTCCTTCAGGAACCGTGTACTCGGCTCGAACGACTAAGTTGTTGCCCGACTGCAAAAGGATGGTTGTGCATACTTCTTGAACGAGCCCGCGAAACCGAGTCAGTCTCGCGAACACATCCATTATGTTTGCGCTGTTGCGCGTAAGCATGCCGAGCAGGCCAAGCATGTAGACACTCGACTGCTCAGCAACCAGAACGCCCCAAGCTCTTTTTCCGTGCAAACGGTCAAGTCCGTTGATTAGTTGATTGAACGCGGTGAGCGTGACGCGCTCGTCACGGAACCCCGTGTGCTCTGACAACCCGGCGGCTTTCAGCAGCGGAATTGTCGGAATGCCAAGTGCTTCGAGTCCGACGCGCCATGAAAGAACGAGTGTCGCGTCGAAATGACGTTCAGCGCTCTCAAATTTTGGACTGTCTTCCATCTCGATAACCTGACGAAACTTGCTTTTGCAGTGTGTGCTCGCATGCCGCAATAGGGAAGAAGTTGCTGCGGCCGGCGCAAACAAATCGCACCACCCCGCACAGCACTACCGCTGTCCTCGGTAGGTAGGCACGCGCTCGACAAGGCGACCGCTTTGCACGAGCAACGCTTCCTCAAAGTGTTCACACACTTCACCCGCTTTCGCGTGGCGAAACAAGATTGGCGAACCCATCGTTAGCTCGCGCTTCGAAAGTACGCGCAGAGGTGTTTGCACTTCACCTGCCATCTCGTGAGTCAAAAGTGACAAACCTTCGGGAAGCCACGGCAACGGTGATTTCGCGGGATCCTGCGATCCTGACGCGACAAAGCCTCCGCCGTAGCACGTCACAAATGCGGCTGCGGGCCTGCGTGTGATCTCGAGCGCAAAGAAGCAAGCGGGCTCAAGCGATCGCACAAAGGTGCTTCGGTATGCATCGAAGAGATGAGGTTTGAAAAAGCCAGACCCCGCCGTCACCTCGGTCAGCGAAGCATCGCGCACGCTCTCGGAGAGCGAACCCGTTCCTCCACCATTGACCACGCGGAGCGAAAAGCCGTCATGGGTAAGGACGTTGACCATCTGCGCGCGACGCTCGATGAGCTCCGGCATCGCGCGGCGTTTGATCGCCCTCTTAATTCCGTTGGTCAGTGACCCGGCGACATTGTCAGGAAGGCCCGCGACGATGGCCTCGTAAGCGAGTAGACCATCCACTTCGAGCCCAAGAGCGCGCGCCGATTGCGCCATTGCAAGCACTTGCGCGGCCGTATGAAGCGGCGAGCGCCGCACGCCCAGAAAGAGCCGCCCAAAAGTCACGCTCATGTCGACGCAAAGGCAAGCTTTCATCGTAACGCCTTCACGTTGCCCTGCGAGCGCGAGAGCCGCCGCGCCTTCATTCGAGTCGATGGCCACGCGAATCGTTGTGCCCTTTGCGATGCACTTTGCGAGATCGCTCAAAAGGTCGGGCTGCAGCGTTGGGTAGGCGACGAGCAAGTCGTCAAAGCCTGCTCTCGCGAGTCGAACCGCTTCTTTGGGGCAGTAGCACATGAGCCCAGAAAACGTTGCGCCCGCGCGATCGAGGATGCGCTTGAGAAGGGCTTGCGCGCGCACCGATTTTGTTGCCGGTCGAAGCGTGAGCCGATGACCTTGCAAGAGAGCCACGTGGCGATCAACATTGCGGTCAAGCGCGTCGAGGTCGACGATCAACGCAGGCAGGCGTTGTCCGGATAGCACCGCGAGAAAGTCGTCGTAAGAGAGCATCGGGCACTCGCAACCTTATCAGCTCAAGGACAAACCGCTTCGCTCGCGAGGGCCAGAGGAACTTGCGCCACGCCGTCGCGCGCGAAGGTTGAGAGGAAGCACCGGTATTGATACTTCGGTTCGGGCCGCTGGAAGATCACCTCGTGACCATCTTCGATTGCGTCGCCGGCGTGCTGAACGACGACCGCGGTTCTGAATTTTCCGTCAAGTAACTTGATGTTCGACGTTGTGGGCAGGGCGACCTGTGAGCGACCCGACAGAACGAGGAGCTTTGATAGAGGCGTGAACTGTTTGAGCTCCGCACTCTCTGCTTGCAGCTCTGGCCCGGCCAAGTCGAGACCGAAGGACAAACTCGACGCGTTTGCGATAGGCGGCAAAATATAATGATCCACGATCCCTTGGACCATGAGCAAGTGACGCGCACCTGCGCCGTTTGGCATCGTAACGACGCGCGATCCATAGACGGGCGGATCCGCGGCTTCTGCTGCCCATTGTACGAGTGAGAGGGCGGGATCAACTTCGGTCAGCTTGCGTTCGAGCGATAAGTAGCCGATGAGGATCTCGGCCATCCCGCGCACGAGGAGCGGCCGTTCTTTGTACAGAATGTTCTCGATCCAACTTCCACCTTCGCCGCTCAAGATGGCGGCGCCGAAACGTGGCTCAAACGCGAGCGCAAGCGGCGCAATGGTCGCGCCCATGGAGTGACCGAAGAGCGCAAGTTTGGTCGTGTCAAATCGAGCCGATGCATCTGGCGACGAGAACGACGAACAGTCCGCTGCATTGACGGCGAGCGTGTCGAGCAAGTGGGCCACAAGCTGAAGTTCGAGCGCGCTCTGGCGCAAGTTGTCGCGAATCGCGCCTGGATTGCTGATGTTGAAGATGGCGAACTGTTCGTCGCCGTGATTGGGATTGCGCAGGCCACCGAGAGGTCCATCGACGCTAATCGCGGCGTAGCCCGCGCGTGCGAATTCGAGGGCTGGGCCCGTGCCAGGCGCTATTGCTTCACCACCCGCAATGCTTCGCGCTCCGCGATCGACGAGTGGCCTCTCGCCTCCCGCGCCAGTTCGCGAGAAGACGACCGTAGGGAAGCCAGCGGCCGGTAACGCTTTTCGGGGAATCGTAACAGCAACTGTTGCTTTTGCGGTGCGCTGGAGGATCGGCTTGCCCGACGCATCGAATCGCCATTGGCCGCCCGCGTCTGAATACGGTGGCGTGCCGTCTTGGTAGTCGGGCATCGTCATGGTGGTGGCGTAGACGCAGTACTCGGGGAACGTATCGGTGAGCTTGAAGGGACTCTCGATTGCTTCGCGGCTGAGGGCGTCCTCCTTCACGCGATCCATTGTCGCGAAGTAGGAATCAGTACGGAACACGGCGATCGCGGCAATGTCGTCCGTGCTGCCCAACGCGGTAAGTGCCAATTTGTACGACGCGCGCACGGCTTCAGAAAGTACGGATGGTTGACTGTCTATATTCTTGACGAGAGAGCTTTGCGCGAGGGGTGACCCATTGGCGTCGAGAAGCGATCGCTTGACGACTGCGGCGTAGAGCGTGCCAGGATCGAGTGGAAAGCCCTGGTACGGCAGGAGCGCGAGCATGTGGGGAGCGCCAAATGGCCCGCCATCGTCCATGTACTTTGCAACCAGCGGCGCACGGGACCCGTAGTGCGCAGATGCGTTGTCCACGTTCATGATGAGCACGGGCGACGCACTGCTCGTGCTCGCGAAGACGTCGGGAAGGCCGCTCTCGCGAATGGGGGCGCTGAGTTGAAAATACGCCGCTGCCGTCTGTGCGAAGCCTTTCGCGTCGCGCGCAAGGAGGGCACGCGCCTGTTTGGTAATGGCGCGATTGTCGACGTTCGGCCACTTCGCGAGATCGATGTGACCATCGGCAAGCCGCAAGTCTTCGCTTGGAAATGGAGCATCGAACAGACTGGCTTCGCGCGCATAGTTTTCGAGCACGCGTGTTTCAGCGGGCGCCGGCGAGGTGCATGCGCAAACGATGCTGAGCATGGCGGCTATTGCGAAGACAAAGATCGCCCGTAGTTTCATCGTCCCGCCTCGTTGTGGGTTGTGCCCGTTGGCGCACCATGCACCTGCCTGTAAGATAGAGGCATGAGCGAAGACTACGTTGTGGTGTTTGCGGGGTTGTCGATCGAAGCGCAAGTCATGAAGAGCTCGCTTGATGCGGCGGGCATCGACGCCTTTTTGAAGGACGAGATCATGGGCTCCATCGCGCCTGGTGTCGGTGCCGTCAAGTTGCTTGTACGATCGGTCGACGAAGAAGAAGCGCTTGCGGTTCTCGCGGGCGAGAGCGCCGATGGTGAGAAAAGTTAGTCACTCGTTGCACGACGGTTGAGTTCGCCGATGCCTCGCTGGTTTGGCATGTCGAGTCTAGCCTTTGGGTGATTGCCTACATTGGAGCACCCTGCGAAGCGTCCCCTTGTCGCCTCCACCTCGAGACGGGGGCTTTCCGCTGCCTACCGTCTGAGGTAGCCACGGGTCACCCTGGGAGGTCGCTCATGAAGACGAAGTTTGTTGTCGGTTTGCTCGCGTCATCTTCACTCTGGATTGCCTGTGGCGGAAACGTCGTAGGAACCCCGGGTGCTGATGGTGGCTCGGTCAGTCCGAACAACCCAGCGGACGGCGGCGTTGTCGCCGCAAACCCTGCGGCGCGGGTCACAACCCATTGCACGACGATGAGCGACAAGGCCAAGCAGTGCCAGAGCCGCGGTTACAGCAGCGACGAGTGCACCAACGACGCGACGTGCGCGCTTGCCGTTTTCGAACCGACCGTTGCAGAGAACGTCTTGAAGTGTGCGGAATCTGGCACCTGCCGCACCGATTTGGATGATTGCATCGAAGACGCCTCTTCGCGCACGACTCCTTCGGCCGCGGCCAAAGCCCTTCAGGCGACCTGCGAGCAATGGGCGAACACTTGCCATTCCCGCTGGACCAATTGTGATCTCGACGGATACGTCCTCATGAACAGCGCGATGCTCGCAACCTTCTCCAAGTGTTTCGCGTCAGGATGCAATATGAGTCCGACCGATTGCATGCGTAAGGAACTTGCGGCGGTTTCGCCGGCCTGCGCCGCGGCAACCGGCGGCAACACCAACAACGGTGGCGGCGGAAGCGGAGGTGGAGGCAACGTGCCGATAGCCGACGCTGGTACGCCGACACCTATTCCGGTCGACGCTGGCAAACCTTAAGAGCCAGCTCGATCTGCAGCGCCGCGTGCGAGTAGCTGAACGTTGCCAGCGCGCGGCGATGAAGTGGAGCATCATTTCGTCGCCACTTTTTGTGTGGTGAAGAAAGTTGACCTATTTGGTAAGGGGCGAAATGATTCAAACTCGTTCCAACGTCGCTCTTTTTTTAGTCGTGGCGTGTAGTGCGTGTGGGTCTTCGGGAACAACCTCCGACGCAGGACCACAAGACGGGAGCGTGAGCATCGATGCGCCCGTAGGTCTCGCCGACGCCGCGGAAGCGGGTATCGTGGCTCCGCCAGTGCAGACCTCAACGTGGACGGTCGAGTCTGGCGTCCGCGTGACCGGCGTAACATCAAGTTGCACCCTGCGTTTGCCGGACGGAACGTTCCGGATGTATTTCGGGCCGAGCGGTCCGGCGACTGCTGGGCCGTTCCGATCGGCGACGTCAAGCGACGGCCTGTCGTGGTCTGGCCCAACCGATAGCGCGCTCAAAGCCGAGGCGGGCGAGCAGGTGTCGAACCCGTCGGTCGTGCCACTGCCTTCGGGTGGTTACATGATGCTGTACGAAGGCACAAAAGATGGCGTGCATCGACTCTATCGCGCGACTTCGACCGATGGTGTGACGTTTACACGCACAGCAGGTTCTCTCGATCGAGGTGCGGTGATGATGCCGTCGAGTCCAGACAAAAATTTTCTGAGCGTGCCCGATCTCATCGCGTTGCCGAATGGGCAGCTTCGCGCCTATTTCGTTGCGGCCGAGGAGCACATCGAGAGTGCGATTTCAACGGACCAGGGCATGACGTGGACCCGCGAAGGCGCGATCGTGCTCTCCGGCATTACGAATAAGTTTCAAGTGGACCCTGATGTCGTCGCGATTCCGGGCGGCTATTGGCTCTTCCTGGCGGTGCCGCCCGGTGAATCGCTCGCGAACCATCGGATCCGCTCTGCGGTGTCTGTTGACGGTCGTACATTTACCGCTGAGGCAGGCGAACGTGTTGCGGTCGACGACGACAAGCAGATTCGTTACGACCCTGACGTCGTTGCAACCGGTGATGGTCGGTATCGCGTCTACTTCGGACAACAAGACGGCGCGCCACCCAACTTACGAAGTGCGATTTCGCCTGCAAAGTAGCCTGTGCGGGCAACGTCAGATGATGATCGACAAGCAGGTCAGTGAGCCGTCCGCTTTGCGAATCTCGCTCATCGAGAGGGCAATCGTAGCGAAACCCGCACGTTCGAGTTGGGCACGGGTTTGGGGAAACTCGTCTGCAATCAGCGCGCTACCGCTGTACGCGACGCAATTGGCCGCGTAGCGCTCTTCGTTCGGAATCATGACAATGTCGAGGCCTCTGAAGACTTCGGGTGCAATTGTGCCGCTAGCGAGAAGAACGCGACTATCCCCGAGTGGCGAGCACACGCACTTCAGGTGAAGAACGCCCGCTAGCGCCACTTCGATGATGGTCAAGTTGTGGAACAATTCACGCATGCGCGCAACGCCCGCCGAGTTGGTTCGCAGAGAGCGGCCGACAAACATTTGATTGCCGATGCGCATGCAGTCGCCGCCATCGAGCGTCGCAGGTGCGTCCATAACCTCGACACGATGGATTGACGAAAGCGATTCGAGGGCGAGACGAACGCCGATTGTCTCTCCTCGGCGAGATGCGGCTCCGGATCGCGAAAGCAGAGCGACACCGTCTACGACGACGGCGCAGTCCTCAATGAAGCAACAGTCGGGATAGTGATCGTCGGCAGGAAGTTCCTGTGGGGTGAGGCCGATGGAGGAAAGCGCGCGCGAGTAGTACGCGTGCTGTGTTCGCGCTAACGCAACGTCGATCGCAGATGCGACCTCCATCGTTGCGTTGGCGAACGTTTGAGGGATGGACCGTGTGAGTGCAGTCGGCACGTGTGAGTTGTATCGCGGTCGGGACTCCAGATGTGCGCTTGTTACCTCGTCAAATCGGCTATGGCCAAACCTCGGCTGCTTTCCGCGTGGGCACCACGAGTTGTCTGCTGACCAGCCGTTGAAAACTCGATTGCATCATCGCGCGGCTGGGAGGGGGAGCGAGATTCACCTCAGCCGGAAGCGGGGGAGTGTTCGTCGGGATCGCGATAGGCATATTAAGCCTCCTTGTTGGGGAGTTGAAGCAAAGCGCCTTCGAGCAAGGCGTCTATGCCCAACATGAACGCCACCGAACGCGAATTCTTGATCACGATTTGGGTTAATCGACAGAAGCTCATGCGCACCAGCCCAAGCATTTCATGGGCATTGGTAAGCAGGTTGACCAAACGAGTGCGGCCTGCGGGCCGGGGCTGCTTCGACCCAACATGCGGGGTCGCCGAGACCGTGGGTGACTCGTCTACATTTGTGAAATAGCTGCGGCAGGTGCACCTTTTTCGGGTAGTTGCGCAACAATTGACAACTTCAAGTGCGCGCCGAAAAGTCGGCAAGAATATGTGCAACACACGCGGTTACATTTTTGGCCGTTTGAATGTGAAGAAATTCGTTCGGGCCGTGCGCGTTGCTCTTTGGGCCAAGCACCCCGGTGATCACAAACTGGGCTTTCGGAAACTTCTCGCCAAGCATGCCCATGAACGGAATCGTGCCACCTTCGCCGTAGGCGCACGCGGGCTTTCCGAAGAACGCATGCGACGAATTGTCAAGTGACTTGACTAGCCACGGCTCTGTTGCAGGTGCCTCCCAGCCCGCGGCAGCTTTTTCGACGTCGAAAGTGACCCTTGCCCCATACGGAGGATTCGATTCGAGCAATTCCTTCATCCGCTTGCCGACTCCTTCGGCTGCCAATGTTGGCGGCAGCCGGATCGACAAAACGAGCGAGGTCTTGGGGCGAAGGACGCTGCCTGCTTGAGATACGTCGGGCATGCCGCTCTGTCCGGTGACAGATAGGGTAGGACGCCATGTTCTGCGAAGAAGTAATTCGACGAGATCGTCTGAGCTCGGCGTAGCGCCTTTCACGAAGGGAAATTCACCGAACACGTTTTTCCCGAGCACGCTCGCGGTGCGTTCAGCTTCGCGTTGACGATGGTCAGGAATATTGACGCGCAACCATTCGGGTTTGAGTAAGCCGGTTGACGAATCTTCTAGGCGATCGAGGAGCAAGCGCACAATGCGGAAACTCGACGGAACGACTCCGCTGGCGCTGCCGGAATGGACGCCTTCGGTGAGAATTTCGACCTTGAGTTCGCCGGCCGACATGCCGCGTAGTGACGTTGTGTTCCAAAGCTGATCGTAGTTGCCGCACCCGCTGTCGAGACACACGACGAGACCAGGCGTGCCAATGCGATTGGCAAGTAACTTGACGTAATAGGCAAGGTCGGGCGAGCCGCTCTCTTCGCCGCATTCGATGAGAGCGACGAGTCGCGCGTGTTTCGCACCTTGTGCTTGGAGCGCCTTGATCGCGGAGACGATTGCAAAGATGGCGTAGCCATCATCTGCGCCGCCACGACCGTACAGTTTGCCGTCTCGAAATACGGGCTTCCAGGGACCGAGACCCTCTTCCCAGCCGCTCATCGGGGGTTGCTTGTCGAGATGGCCGTAAAGAAGCACGGTGTCGTTGCCGCTTCCTGCAACCTCGAGCAAAAGTACGGGCGTTCGACCTTCGTCCTCGACGATTTCGATCGAGGCGCCCTTTAAGTTCTGTTCAGCGATCCATTGCGCAGCAAGCGAAACAGCGCGCGCGATATGTCCGTTTGCTTTCCACTGCGGATCGAACAACTGCGATTGACACGGAATCTCGATGTAACGGGCGAGCGCGGGCAAGATTGCCTCGTCCCAAAAAGGGTCGACCAGCGCGCGCGTTTTCTCAGCGTCCATTCAACGGGATTTACTCGGGGAACACGCGTGTACAAAGCAAAGACGCCACCCGGGTTTCCCCAGATGGCGCTTGTTGACGCTAGGCGTCCTTGAAGACCGGCACCGTCTTACGGAAGGCGGTCGGTCCTGGTCGTGCCTGCGGACGAAGAACCACACTGCTTGCCTGAGCAAGAGTCGCCTTCTTTGGTCGCGCCTTTTGGAACGGCCCAGGTGTGAACAACTTTGGTTGTCTCAGCACGCGCCTTGATGGCCTTGTCAGCCTTCGCGCTGTCGAGGTCATCCTTTGGCTTCTCGTTGGGGCGGAAGGTGTTGCGAACCTCGGAACCGAGCGACGTTGGGAGTTTCCCGACGCCTTCGCTACCGTCGCCCGCTTCGCCGATGCGGGTTGAGCTCTCTCCGTCAGAAGCGAGCCTGCGACCGTCTGCTGATCGACCGAGCAACGCCGCCGCTTTCGCGGAGGTGATGTTGATCGACTTGCCAATCACGTCGCGCGTCAATGACGGAAGGCCATTGACTTCGGGCGTCTCCTGTCTGATGGCGGCCGACCCTGGCATGCTGTCGTCACCAATACGCGTTTCGCCGCCCGATTGCGCGGTCTTGTCTTTCGTTCCGGGAACGGACTTCAGCACGCTTGCGGAGCGTGCGTTGATGGTGTTGCCGATGAGATCCTTGGTTTGCTCGTTGAACCCCTTGGTTGACTCGGCTCCCATCGAAGTTGGCGCAGCGCATTCTTCACCGATGCGACAGCTGCCATCCTGCTTTGCCTGTTGCGACTGACGGTCGACCGATTGTGGACCACGCTCGATGAGTGGCCTCACTTCGGCTTCGCGTGCGCGCACCATTTTGTCGGCGAACTCGCGTACTTCGCTCTTGTGTACGCGATCGAATGTCATGACGCGCGTTTCACGCACCTTCTCAGGGCGTGCATCGTCGCGCATGGCGGATCCGCTAATTCGTGGCGAGGTGAACTTTTCAGGTCGATCGACCGGGCGCGCAGAAGCGACGCTCGACACGGTGACCAGAGTTCCCAACGCCAGCAATGCTGACACTCTTCTCATATAAGGTTCTCCTTCGTGGATACTGCATTGTAAGGGGCACCGCGCTTTGGGCGCACTACCCCGAGACGCTGCGTGCATATTTTGGACCACGGCTATGTTGAAGCAAATGGCGTCATTTCGACTTCGCTAGCATGACGAGACGGTACGCCGTGACGAAGCTAACGCTCTCGTCTGCGTCTCAGGTGCCGATTCGAGCATCGGTGCGGCGCTTGAGTCACCGAAGGGCCTTCCGGAATCAGTCAACATAATTGACAACATACAGGCATGAATTCCTATGTGCAGTGCTGCCTGTATGGTAGCTGGTCGCCCCATGAGGGTCAGTTCACTTGCGCTCTTGGCGCTTCCATTTGCGGCGATCGTCGCAAACTGCTCGTCGATGCCCGCCTCACCTGCGAGTGATGCCGGCGCCGACAGTGCGACGCCAGCGGACACAACGCATCCCATGTCGATTGCGGGCTCGACGCAGCGATCAGGCGATCCAACCAAGGGTTACGATGCGCTTGTCAATGAAGGTTACGTCGGCTGCGGTATGCCTTGGACGGCTTGGAGCAAGGCGTTCGCGTCAGCTCCCGAATCGCAACGACTGCCCGGCCGCAGGGGGCATAGTGAGCAGCTTGCATACAACGTAACGGCGTTCAAAACGCCGGCGGGCGTTGAGGTTGTTTCGCCTAATTGCCTTTCGTGCCACGCAGCGATGCTGCAAGGCAAACTGGTCGTCGGGCTCGGCAATACCGATCAAGACTACACAAACGATCCGGCAGCCAATGCTTCTCTGGCGATGTTCTTTTTGACAGAGCAGGCCGAAAAGGACGAGCTCAACAAATTCGTCGGTCGGCTCAAAGCCGTCGCGCCTTACACACGGACTGAGACCATCGGAGTAAACCCAGCCGACAACGTTGCGGCAGTGCTGTTCGCTCATCGTGATCGCAAGACGCTTGCGTGGTCCGATACGCCATTGCTTGCGTTGCCGCCCAAGGTCGTCGTTCCCGTAGACGTTCCACCGTGGTGGCGCATGTCAAAGAAGAACGCGATGTTCTACACGGCTGCGGGGCGCGGTGATCACGGGCGCATCATGACCGCAGCGTCGACGTTGTGCGTTGATTCGGTCGATATTGCGCGATCGATCGACGCCTACTTTGGCGACGTTCGCGCATACGTCGCATCGATCAAACCGCCGAAATATCCTTTCGCGATCGACGAAGCGCTCGCAGCGAAAGGTCGTAACGTATTTGGTTACAATTGTTCGCGCTGTCACGGAACGTATGGTGATGCGCCTTCGTATCCAAACCTGCTTTTGCCGATCGCTGATGTTGGAACCGACCCCGCGCTCGCAAGTGGCGCGGCGCAATTTGCTGGTGAATACGTCACTTGGTTCAACGAATCGTTTTTCGGTGAAACCTCAAACCTTAGGTCCGAAAATGGCTACTACGCGCCTCCGCTCGACGGCATTTGGGCCACCGCGCCATTCTTGCACAACGGTTCGGTGCCGACGATTGCGGCGCTCCTCGAGAGCAACACGCGCCCAAAGTACTGGACGCGCACCTTCGACTCGAGCGACTACAATGCGGTAGCCCTTGGATGGAATTTCACGGCGCTTGAGAATGGTCAAGATGCGGAACCTGATCCCGCCAAGAGAATCCGCATCTACGACACGACGAAGCTTGGCTACGCCGCAACGGGCCACACGTTTGGTGATGCGCTCAGTGCAGGCGATCGCACCGCAGTGATTGAGTATTTGAAGACGCTGTGATGGGTGATGCCGAGGCAGTCTACTTACACGTCTTGCCGTTCGGCTGAATGGCACCCGGCGTGAGCGAAGGAACCTCGATGCCGGCTTCGGACAGGAGGCCAAATTGAAGCATCGAGACGTTGAACCACCAGCTGTACTTGCGCATCGGCGCAAGGTTGTACTTGGGGTATCCGATTTTGTTGGTCTTGATGAAGCCGGCTGGATCAGAGACGCCAGCCGCAAGATCTTTCGAGGTCCAAGCGCTCGGGTCACGCCTTGCGCGGGTTTGCGAATCGAACGTTCGCGATGCGCATGAAGCGAACTCGTGGTGGAGCTGAAGGAACGAGGCACCCTCGCTCTTGAACGGACCGACTGCGTTCTTGTCGTAGCTACCTTGATGCTTGAGCGCACGAAGAGCAGCTGCCGTGAGTGCGGTCGCGTCACTGCAGTGTTCGAAGTCGTCGTACTCGCCGAACCATTGACGCTTACCGTCTGCGCCGATGCCGGAGCCATAGAGCGGAACAAGCATGCGTCGATCTTCGCCATCCGAAACAGAGTCGCAAACGGACGGGGCCAAGAATGTGTCCCTGAGAATGTCGCCCTTCATGAATGAAGAGCCAACGTCGAGCAGGTAGCGCGCAAGTCGGATGAAGACTTCGTCCACGCGGTCGTCGCCGGTCAAATCTTGATAGTGAAGCAACGCATCGATCGTGAGCTCGCTCATCCATGTTGAGCACCACGGTTGATCGGCGTTGCCTTCGGATTGCTGCTCGGCGGTGTGGATGAAACAGTTTTGCGGAGGGAAGGCCTTTGCAATTCCAGGATTGATCACGGCGAGTGCCGCGGCGTCGCCTGTGATGTGGCGATACGCTGTTTCGAACATCTTGGAGAATTGGGTAAGGTACTTGACGTCACCCGTGAGGAAGGCGCCGTAGTAAAGGCCTTCGAGACTCGTTCCGAGGAGGCGCTCCGTCCACAGCTTGTCTTTGCCGCGAATATGACCAGCAGCATACGGCGTGGCGAAGTCGGGGTCGCTGAGCCAAAGATCGGCGATTGCTGTTCCTGCTGCGAGCGCCGATTCGTCGCCTGTGAGCACGTAGTAAACGTAGAGGCCACGCAGGTGGGAATACTTAGAGTCGGGATCAGGCTTTCCGCTGAAGATCCCTTTGTTTGATCCCGAAAGGTTGATCTTCGAGGCGTAGTACGAACACGTGCGAAAGGCTTCGCGAAGGGTGCTGCTGTCGTTCGTGTGGGTGTAGGCGACGAGATAGGTTGCGCACCGATCGTAGAGCCAACCTTCGTAGTCGGCTACCGGGTCGACCACCGATTCAGGATCAGGATTGAGCGCGTACCCGTCGTTGTACATCGCCGATTTTGTAAAGTTGCTGATCGCCTTCGAGAGGTAGGTCAGTCCTGCGCGCTCTGGCTTGGCGGCTTCGCTTACCGTGACTTGATGCCCCAGGATGCCGGTCTGTGCGAGGAATCCGTCAGGGTAGGTGGCGAGCACTCGGGGCTCGCGAGCGGTGAAAAGTGTCTTCGTGCCTTGCGACGTTTCGACGAGTGAGTTCGTTCCACCCGATGCTTTGATGGTGCGCACCGACGTCTTGACAACTTCGCCGCTTGATCCCGAAATGCTCTCGGTCTTGAAAGCGGTCAAGTCGCTTGACGGTGCTGCGCCCTCGGTGCTGCGCCAAACGATAGTGACGTCGGCTTGGCTGCCTTCGATTTCTGCGGCATCAAATTGAATCAAGATTGATTGCACGCCGGTGCGGGCGCCCTTGGCGTCGCGTGTTGCCGTCGTCTCTTTGATCTTGGCGGCGATGACCGTGCCGGTACCTTGGCGCGTGACGCGAATTGAAGATACGTCGGCGAGGTTGATGCCGGGCGGCACGGGCACGCCGAACGACACGACGCCTGCGCCGTCAATCACCTTGACGAGATGGATGGTGACGCCATCGCCGAAGACGCCGGGTCCTTTGTCGACGTTGAGTTTGCCATCGGTTGCAGTTGTGCTTCCGTCGGCGGGCGCGGTCGCTCCGGCGCCGTTCGCGATGGCCCCCGCTCCAATTGTGCCTTCACAGGCAGCAAGAACGACGGATGTAAGAAAAACAGTGCCAAGTACTTTCGCGCGCGTCATCTGGATGGCAACCCCTCTGCATCACAAGCCCAACCGACTTACGGGTTCCTCGCAAGTGACCTTTGCGGGCTTCGCGTCCTTTCCGAGCAACGAAAGGCCGCGAAAAGTGGTGTATTCGTAAAAGTGAAGCGGGGGTGCAGTGGGATAGGGGACTACCGTGTGGAAGGGTAGGACATGTAGGGTCGTTCGCGAAAGATCTGGGCGCGGAGGTTGCGCGCCGATTCCTAAGGACAACTCACCGGCAGCACATCGTAAATAATCTTGCCCACCGAAGGCACGTCGACCGTGGCGCGATAAATCGAGTTTGCTTCCGGTTTCCATCCGCTTGGATAGAACGAGATGGCTTCGTAACCGTAACCTTGGTTCAGCGTCTTGACGGTGACGGCAGCGTCAGCATCCTTCGTCAAGTTTCTCATCGTGATCTTTGCGTTCGATACGACGTTTTTTTGCTTCATGTGGAACGTGAAGCCCCAGCCTTCGTTGAGGACGCCATTCGTAGCTTCGACCGGTACATATCCGGCTGGCGGCCACGAAAACCAACTGGGCGATGGGCCGGTCCCAGTCGTGTCAAACACACCAAGACACTGTGCCTGACCTCCAGAATTGCCGTTGCTACCGCCTGATACAAAGCCGATACCAACCTTGCCGAGAGGAGGATTGAGAACCCATCGTCGATGCCCAAAGCTCGCTGCGTTCGAGGAGCCCGGGTCTTCGATGTAGAGATCGATCGCGTCGGATGTTGAGACACCCCACGCGAGGTTGCTCTGCCCCGACCACGTTGCGCCAAGCGACGAATAGCAGGTGGCGGTGCTCTGCGGCTTGTGCGGGCTCGGCGTGAGCGAGCTTGGGTCGTTCCACGCTTGCAAGATTGCGCAGGATTGATCGCCGGCGTTCTTCGTTGCGTCGTCTGTGACGGGCGCAAGGCCCTCCATCCACCGAAACATGTTGATGCGCAAAAGTGTATCGGTGATGCCGCCGCGCGCGAGAGTCCCGACGTCGCACTGTTTCGCGCCTTTGGTGTACGGCGACTTGGTGGTAACGACGTGGCCTTCCTTCCACTTGGCGCATACTTCGCTCTTCGTGTGTGAGGCAGGGCTGTTCGCGGCGGCGGCTTCGCAGCCACCCGCTACGGAGGGAACGAAGTTCTCTTTGCAGATGCACGCGCCGCTCTTTGCGCACGTTTCATTCACACCACATTTGCACGCCGTGCTCGTGTCGGCGGCGCCGTCTTGCGCGGCAGTCACATCGACCGATGCGTCTTTGGTGCTTGCGGATGCATCGGTTGTGCTCTGTGCGTCGGGCTCGTTCGGATCGAGTCCGTCTTCGCCGCTGCAAGCGAAGAGGACGAGCGGTAGCAAGGTGGTGAAGCATCGAGTGGGCGAAATGCGCATGGTGTTTATGGTAAAGGTTGTTTACGAATTGTTGTGCGCGGCGACCATAACCCATTGCGCTGCTTTTCCAAGAGGTTGCTGGCTATTCACCGCGTACGGAGTGGGCGAATTTCAGGAAGCGCGAGCGGCTGCTCAGTTGTTCCTTTTGTTCACGAT
>JAHFDZ010000074.1 GCA_023248745.1 Myxococcales bacterium
GTCGACGTGGGCGACGACGCGTGGGCAGTCCTCAGCACCCAGGCACACGGGAAGGTCTACCCAGGTCACGCCTCTCAATCGATTCGCGCTCGCGTTGGCGCACGCGGTTTTCTCGCATTCGTTCCCGATCCGTGTGTCTGCTTTGCCGGCGCACATCTCACACAAAGCGCCCACATCGACGTCGCGAGCGGCGCCAGCCTCCTATGGCTCGAAAGCCTCGCGAGTGGCCGAAGCGCGTACGGAGAGCGTTGGCAATTTGCACGCTACGCGAGCGGCATTCGCGTGCTGCGAGAAGGCATGCTCGTTTTGGACGACACGTTGCTACTCGACGAATTGTCCGGTCCATCGCCGCATTTACACATGCGAAGTTACGAATGGATCGCAACCCTTCTCGTCATGGGTCCAGCACTCGACCAAATCAGAGGTTCTATCGAACGACCGCCGCCCTCCCGCGACTCGCTGGTTTCGATCCACGCGCGCGACGACGCCACGCTTGTACGGCTTGCGTATGCGAACGTTGAACATGGTCAAGCGTTGGTACAATCGTGGCTCGCACCACTCGCCGGCCTTCTTGGCGATGACTTGCTCGCCAGAAAATGGTGATCGAACCATCAAGAGAAATCGCTATGTGCTCCGCAGAAGCCAATCGGCGACGGCGTGACCCGTTCCAAAAGGCCACGGCCGCAACTTCGCCTTCGCAACGACGCGATACTCGACAATTTCATCGCCAAGCACGACCTCTCCGTCGGCTTTGAGCGCGTAGGCCATGATCACTTCGTTGCGATCCACAAACGGATACACGCCAACAAACGATTCGACCTTCGCAACGAGCCCAATCTCCTCTTGAACTTCCCGCGCAACTGCGGCCTCAGGCGACTCACCACGTTCGAGAAATCCGGTAACGAGACCGAACATCTTCTCGGGCCAACCCTGCGAACGCACAAGCACGACTCCCGAAGGTGTCTCGACAATCGCAGCCACAACCGGCAACGGATTGTCGTAGTGAACGAAGTCGCACGCCGCACACACCAGACGCTCGCGACCTGCGTGTTCGCGCAAGGTCAAAGCAGTTGCGCAAAGGGGGCAGTGTTTGAAGTTAGTCAATTTTATTTACTCTTCTGCGCTTCCTTCGCTGCCTTCATACGAGCCCGCAACTTCCGCGCGTACTCCAGTTTGTTTTCTTGTGGCACGCGCGCAATGGCGAGCGCTTCGTCGGGAACGTCCTTGGTCACCGTCGTTCCTGTTCCGACGTAGGCGTCCTTGCCCACTCGAACCGGCGCAACAAGTTGAGAATCGCTTCCAATGAACGCACCGTCCTCGATCGTGGTCGTGTGCTTTTGGAAACCATCGTAGTTACAAAAGATAGTGCCAGCGCCGATATTGGCACCACTGCCAATAACGCCGTCACCGAGATAGGCAAGATGGTTGGCCTTCGAGCCACGACCGATCGTCGTCTTCTTCGTTTCGACGAAGTTCCCAATATGGGCTTCGTCGCCAATCGCGCAGTCGGGACGAATGTGTGAAAACGGTCCGATTTGAGCGCCCTGTCCGACCGTCGAATCGGTCAACACACTGTACGGTTTGATGATCGTCGACGGACCCACGCGCACGTTCGAAAGGACGCACCCAACATCAACGACCGCGTCTTTTCCGATGTCGGTATTGCCTCGAAGATGAACGCCAGCTTCAATGACCGCATCCTGTCCGAGCGTGACACCCGTCTCGATGCGTGCGCCCGCGCGTACGGTAACACCTGCAAGACGCCATGCTTCTGCGATGCGGAGGTACATCGTTTCTTCAGCTGAAACGAGCTGCCTTCGATCGTTTACGCCAACGAGAACTTCAGCGCGCGAGTCGACGCCAACCACGGACCACGACTTCTTGGCCGCGTACGAAATGATGTCGGTAAGGTACAATTCGCCTTGCGCGTTGTTTGGTTCAAGCGACGCAAGTGACTCTCTAAAGTAGTCAACCGACGCCGCGTAGATCCCAGGATTGATTTCGAAAATGGCGCGCTCGGTATCGTTTCGCAAGTCTTTCTGTTCGCGAATCTCGATGATGCTTCCGCCTTCGCCGCGCACGATGCGCCCATAGCCCGTTGGGTCGTCGAGCGAACACGTGGCGACTGCGAGCGCAGCTTTTGGGTTTGCGTCGAGTGCGCGTGCCACTCGCGCCACGTCGTCGGCGAGAAGCAACGGCACGTCGCCGTAAAACACCAGGAGACGTTCCGCTTCCGCTCGCACAGCGGATAGACCGGCGCGTGCCGCATCACCAGTGCCACGTTGCTGCTCTTGGAGGGCCGTGCGCACGCGATTGCCAAAGGTCTTCGCTAAGTACTTTTCGACTTCGGCACGACCGTGACCGACAACAACGACGACGTCAGAGCAACCTGCATCGAGGGCAGCCTTAATTGGATAGTAGACCAAGGGCTGTCCACAGATGGCGTGCAGGACTTTGGATTTCTGGCTCTTCATGCGAGTGCCGAATCCAGCAGCGAGAATGAGTGCGGTCGTGCGAGCGAGCGAGTCGTGCGTCATGGTCGGGCGATGCTATCGCGAAGTTGGGGACCGTGAAACGCGTCACGCCAAAACGACGCGTCGCAGCAAATTAACCCATGTGCGCCACATTTTTTTGGACCGACGCAAAGAGACGCGGCAACGGCTTATCGGACGCCAGGCGCGCAACGTATCTGTGAAGTACACTCGCGCCCCGAGGGAACGCTCCAATGCGTAAGAAATTGCTAACCAGCCGAGATAGAATTGCTCCGGTTTGGCTCTTAGGACTGTTGATGTCGGGTGTTTCAGCACCCGCTTGTGCACCAGACTTTGACGCCAAACGCGTCGTACCGACACGCGGGACCGTCGGTGAAGAAGTCTTTGGCACGTTCTGCGATCGAATCGCGGCCGACGCACTGCGCGAAGATCTCACCGGCGCGTCCTTTCACAATGTATGTCACCGCAAAGACACCGGCATCTTCGACGATCGTGTCGACTACGCCAAGCTGCCCGCACTGCGCGAGAGCGCGAGAGATCTCGCCGGCAATGCCGTTTCGGCCGAGGCACAAACGCAGAACCGCGACCGAGCAATCGCGCGCGTCGAGGTGATGGTCAAGCACCGGAACAATCTGATCAAGGCACTCGACGCACTTCTAAAAGACACCCAGATAGCAGTCGTCGATATCAATAATCCAGATCCCACTGCAACGTGCAACGCCCCGGCAACGAGCGGCGAGCGGAGCTTCCAATCTGAACTCGCCGATCTCTTGGCGCGCGTAGGGCCCCTCTATCACGACGGCACCATGCCCGGCACAACACAGGCGCTCGTGCCTGTTCTCGAAGCGCTTGCGACCGACAAAAATGCTCAATCTGCTTTACGAAGAATGAATCCTCGCGTTGGGTATCGTCCCGCCGATAACGCGGTCGGTGTCGGACGTGCAGTCGCTGGCTACCCAGGCCTCCGGTCGTTTGCGTCGAGCACCATCAAGCTCGTTTCCGTCGATTCCGATCCCTACGCCGTGAATGCTCCGCGTGACGCACTCGGAGCGCGCATTCCTGTGGCGGGTCCCTATTACGGCCAGCTGAGCAAGTTTCTTGAGACCAACGAAGCAGAGCTCGCCAACACCAAGACCGACGTGATCGCACCATTGGGCACGCCCAAGCTTGACCTCGCGGGTCGCTACATTTTGTCACGTCCACGCGACTTCAGCGAAGGCGCGAAAGAACTCTTGCTCAGCACCGCCACTGGCCTGGGTGGCGGCACGTCGTTCTACCTCGTCAAACGTGACTCTCGTGGTTACGCATTACCTGCGCTCGACGGCACAAAGCTCATCGCCCCTTTCGTCGACAAAGACAGCGATGGACGCGCCGACATCGATTCGTCAGGCGCCTACATGACGTCCGACGGCAGCACGCCGCCAGCACCCTTTGCAATACCCGGAGAGACCGGTGTTAGCCGCGACAGCAATGGCTTCGCGACCGACAAATCAGGCAAGGTACTTTACCAATACGTCGACCTCGACAAGGCGTTTGCGAGTCGCGTCGTAAGCGACCTCGCGCCGCTCGTGGCAACTGACAACGAGGCGCTGCTCAAGGCCACTGCCGGTGCATACGTATTGCTTGGCAAATCCGGCACTGCGAGCGTGAAGAACTACGCCGACGGCAAAGGTGTCGCCTACTCGAGCTTCGATCCGACAACGTCACCTCTCGTCGATCTTATCTACGCGAGCGGACAAATACTTGGTGATCGCACCAGCGACAACACGCTGCAGCTCACCGGAAAAATGCTTACAACCCAGCGCGATCAACTTGCGCGCGTTATCGGTGCGGCACTTTGGGGCAAAGAGCGCGCCGATACGTACACAACACTCAAACTTAAGTCCGACAGCACCCTATGGGACGAGATTATCGACGTCCTCATCAAGATCGTCAAAGTGCCCGGCATGCTCGAGGAAATTTTGCCGGCGATGGCACATCCCGATAGCGAGCAGTTTGGAGCGATCTTCGGCAACTTCCTCAAGTTCAAAGATCGCATCAGCTACGATCCAAACAACGTCAACGGTCCGCCAAAGAATCTGACCACAGGCGTTGCGGGCGGTGAAATGGTCACCCAAGTGGATCGCGACGCAAAGATCACGGGCACCAATCGCAGCGCCTTCATGCGATTCGCCGGAATGATCCACGACACGCGTGGTGTCACGTCTTGCAACAAGCCAAAGGCGGTCGTGCACGCGCAGCTTGCCGGAATTTCGCTCGACGTCCCGAGCCTCCTAACGCACGCAAGCCGGTGTATTTCGGGCTCGTGTTACTTCGACGAGTGCGAGGTCTACAAAATTGAAGACATGTCGGTCTTCTACTTGCAGTCGGTGATTGGCGAGCCCGCAATTCCCTACAAGAAGAATCCCGCGGTCAACAAGGGTACGTTCTTCATTCGCGATTCAGTGGTCGCCAACGGTGTTGCGGGTGGCATCGGTGCGGCGACGGTCAATCTGATCGAAAACTCGAGCGGCATCACCGGATTCTGGACGACCTCCAACAGCCGTGACTTGCGGAGCAAGCCCCAGTGGCTCAACCGTTTGGTCTTTTTCGATACAGAAAAACCTGGCTCGTACACCAAGACCGGCGATTTCATTCGCGATCTTCAAGGAAAGTACATCGGCGCCTCCGTTTGTCCGACACGCACGATCACCGACCCCGTCGATGACTGGGAAACGCCCAGCGACAAGAAGGTCAAGATTCCTGACTGTCCGAGCGGCGACTGGCTGCAACAGCGCAACCCAGACACCATCTTCGTTTGGGAGAAGCTAGGCTTCTACGACGCGATCCGACCCATGGTGCGTGTGCTCGCCAAGTACGATCAAGAGGACGTCTTCCTCGAGATGCTCGAGATCCTTTACAAGCATATGCCGAACACGGATGTGACGACGAACGAGTGCAAGATGAGCGGCGGCCGCACCTGCACCAAAGAGGGACTCGTTTCGTACGAGCCTCTACTCGCCGAAGTCTTCTTGAGCGATCTTTTCCCTGCGATCAGCAAGCTCAACGCGAGCCTCAACACTGTCACCGTCAGTCAGTGCGAAAAGGCCGACAGCCGCACGGGTGAATGCACGACGTTGTCGAAACCACTCACGGCCTACGACGTGCTCGCCCAAGCCGTTCGCGCAATGGTGAACCCTGACTACGCAAAGTCCAACGGGCTAAAAGATCGCTTCGGTCGCGTGGGAAGCAAACGCAACGACGGAACGGCAATCGCGCAAACAACACCACTCTATCTCGCAATCGACGCGCTCAACGGAATGGACAAGGCGTTTGACGATTTCGCCAAAGCCCACCCGGAAGATGCAGCACGACAGGCCGATTGGAAGCGCGCTCGCTCGCTCTTGGTTGATCAGTTCGTTGACATCACCGACAAGAACTCGAGCAAGGCAAAGTTCAAAAACGACACCTTGCCTCTCATCGCCCCTAAGTTGATCGAACTCTTACGGTCACAACTCGCGGCACAATGTCCCACGTCGTTCACTTCGCCGTATGCAGCGTGCAAGTGGACCAACACCGACATGGCCAAAAAGCTCGAGGACTCCATCAAAGGCCCGATGATGTCCACCGGCGTCGAGCTCGTCGACTCACTTCGTCGCGAGGAGGGCTCGCGCAAAGAACTCGACCGCTTGCTCAGCTACTTGCTCGATGCAGCATCACCGAACAATGCGCGCACGAACGTTGTCACCGCGCTCGCGGATTCGTTGCAGGTAGTCGCCGACAGCCAAAACCTCGATCCATTTCTCAAGCTCATGGCAACAGCGCTCAAGCCAAGCGCATACGATGCAGCAGGCAAGCCGACGACACGTGGCACAGTCGACGCGCAGCTCGCGCTTTTCTCGCGCTTCGCAAGCAACGCGACCGACGAAAATGGAAAGCGCGTCTGCAGCAAGGAGCTCGACCCCAACAATGTTCTACTCACGCTCTTGAAGAACGCGGTGACGCCCCTCTCCGGAAGCAACCCCACCGAAACACCAATCGAGGTGCTGCTCGATGCGATCTCGGACATCAACCGTGCGTCGCCGTCGCCTTCGGCAACGCCACGACTCGACGAAGCCGATTACGCCTTCATGGCGAAGGAAGTGAACTCCTTTCTCTCGAACAAAGAGCGTGGGCTCGAGCAGTTCTACGAGATCGTCCGCAAGGGAACGTCGGCTAAATGAAACTGCGCACGCTTGCCTTTATCTTCGCAGCGCTTGCCTCCACCGAAGCGATGGCGGCGGGACTCTTTTTCGCAGAGCGCGGGGTACGCCCCATCGCACGCGGTGGAGCGTTCGTCGCAGGCGCCGATGACTTGCACTCGATTTGGTACAACCCAGCGGGCCTCGCCGACGCTGAGCCGGGTCTATTGCTTGACCTTGCGTGGCTCAACTACGGCTCCGAATTCACGCGCAAAACGCGCGTCGTCGATAGTGCCGGAACGATCCGCTACTTTGACTCACCGATGGTCGAAGGCAGCACGCCCATCTTGCCGATTCCAACGTCAGGCGGCGTACTCAAATTCGGAAAGGCAAAAGAGTTTACCCTCGCCGGCGGCACGTATGCGCCCTACACCGCGATCACGAGCTTTCCGGAACGCGTCAACGGCGATCCCGCTTCGTCGCGCTATTCGCTCGTGTCGCTTGATGGTTCGCTCCTTGTCATTCTGAACGGCGCGTTCTCCTACAAGCCTATCGAAGAACTCCGCATTGGCGCTGGCGTGCAAATGCTCGTCGGAACGTTTCGGTCATCGCTGTACATGTCCGCAAACCCCGCCGATCGGTTGCTCTCGGCACCTGAAGATCCAGCGTATGACGCGATGGCGCAGCTCAACGTGGGTCCCATCTTTTCGCCAAGCGGGAACATGGGCATTACCGTTGTACCAAAGCCTTGGTTGCGAATCGGAGCCTCTTTTCAGCTTCCGTTTTTCGTCGACGCTCCGGCAACGGTTCAAGTTCGTTTGCCCTCAGCACCGCTGCTCGATCGCGCACACCAAGAAGGACAGTCGGCAAACGTCAAGTTCCGCCTTCCGCCCATTATCCGTTTCGGCGTCGAAGTGCGACCCACCCCAGAAGTTCGCGTCGAACTCGCGTACACGCGCGAATTCTGGTCGATGCATGACAACATCACGGTCACACCCAGCAACGTAAAGCTCTACGACATCACGGGCTTCCCAAGCCCCTACAACGTTGGCACGATCAACTTGCCGCGCAATTTCCAAGACTCGAATTCGTTCAGACTCGGTGGCGAATACACGCCAACACTAAAGGGCTACAAAGTTCCGCTCAGGCTCGGCGTTCAGTACGAGACAAGCGCCATCCCGCGTCCCTACTTGTCGCCTCTAACCTTCGACTCCGACAAGGTCATCATCGGCGTCGGTGGTGGCATCCACCTGGGCAAGCAGTGGCGACTCGACGCGTCCTACGCCCGCGTCATCGCGGCACCGGTCACCGTGTCGCCCGAAGAAGCTGCCATCGGACGCGTGAGTCCCGTCGCAGGAAATCCGACGTCGGCCGAAAAAATCAACGGAGGTCACTACTCCGCGTACGCAAACATCTTCGGCATAGGTGTAGAGTACAAGTTTTAGGCGCCCGTGGGTCGCCACTTGCCTTTTGACGCTGGGCACCGGCAAGCTCCCGTGGTAGTTCCGGGCAAAGCGATGAAGAGCCCAATTTTCACGGTTTTTGGCGTGGCGACGGTCCTTGCAACCGGAGCACTAAGCGCGGGTTGCAACAACAACTCAAACGATCCCTACGTGGCAACACCAGCCTATTCTGGCCAGAAGGCAAGCCTTCCTCAGGTGCCATCGCTACCCACAACGCCCGTCAAATCCGGCGACTCGTACACGGTTTATGGTGCCTCGCACCACCTTCGGAGCATCGTGCACCGCCAAGAAGTCAGCACGAAAGAAATCTCCATCGTGGGTTACGTCGTTGAGTCCAACATTCCGAAAGCGCCCGAGTGTGCTGTGCACGCGCAGAAGAAGAAGGACCCCGACAACTGCCTCGATATTCCGCTCCCCACCTTCGCCATCGCGGACGTGAAAGGCGACACGAAGGGTTCGATGATCAAAGTCATCGGCTGGGCGCGCAACTTCGCCGTCATCTATGACGCGATGAAGGAATACGCCAAAGTGAAGCCAGGCGAGAAGCCGAAGGACCTCGTCAAAGACAACTCCACGAACGCCGACATTCCGTTCCCGCTACCGGCTGTGGGCGCCAAGGTGAAAATCACCGGCACCTACAACTTCTCAGGCACCACCTCGAGCGGCACTGTCGGTGATCCCGTCAACGGTGTGATCCTCTACAAGAGCGCCGAGGTCCTTGAGCCTGCGCCTGAGGCAGCCGCGTTCGCGAAGAAAATTTAGTTTGTGCATGAGCTGCGGGCATTACCGTGAGGGTAATGGCGGCGCTTTGTCTACGCGGTACCTTCAACCTCAATGAGCAAGAAGCGCTTCGCGGGTGAACGCATCGAGCCGTTCACCGTTACAACCATCCGAAAAGAACAGCGAACGCTTCCAGCCAAAACGGACGCGCTTTGGCATCTTCAGTTTCGACGCTTTGCAGGATGTCCCGTCTGCAATTTTCATTTGCGATCGTTCGCTCGTGAGCTCGACCGAATCCGCAACGCCAATATTCATGAGCTTGTCTTTTTCCATAGCGACGCCGCGGAGCTGCTCGTGCACCAGGATCAACTTCCTTTCGACGTCGTCGGAGACCCCGAAAAGGAGTGGTACAGGCACTTCGGGGTGAGCAAGTCGGTGCGCGCGGTCCTCGATCCGCGCGCGTGGGCGGCCGGTGTGCGCGGTCTCGCATCGGCCTTGGGGGACCCGGCAACGGCGAACGGTGGACGATTGGGTCTACCTGCAGATTTTCTCATCGACGGCGACGGAACGATCGTTGCGGTGAAATACGGCGCGCACGCCGACGATCAGTGGTCGATCGAAGAACTGCTCGCGCACGCAGAAGCCCGTCGAGCGAAGTAGCTTGGTCGTTGTGTCGACCAAACGGCTTAGCCTATAAGTCAACTTCGTTAACTAACTTTTCAATTGCAGCTCGAGCTGGCTTTGGAACGCTTTCGGGAACAACTTGAAGTATCGCGCGGGCCTTCGCGCGCAATGGTTCCGACCATTGACGGATGGCCCGCGCGACTAACGTTCGCCCTGCCGTCGTCGACACGAGCGCAAGCGACGCGTCCGTCCACGCAAAAGGCGGATTTGCGCGGTGAGCCACTGCGAGATCGGTGAGTGGCGAGAGTGCGAGGCACAAAGAATACACCTGGTCATACGCTTTCTTGTCGAGTGCGCTGCCCGCAAAAATCGATGCCGAATCGATCTGCAACCGACTCACGTCCACTTTTCGTCGCGTTGGCCAAAGTAGCAAGCGCGCCGGTGGATCGACACCGCGAAACGTTTCCGCCCCACGCCACCAAGTCACCGTCTGATCGACCCGAACGACAGAACGCAACGCCGCGATCCATACATGCCGCGCAAGTGCCCCTGACACGGTCTGCGGCAACCCCACACCCTGAGCAGAAACGAGCGCGTGCTCGAGAACGCGCCGCGCCAAGTGGCGTCTGAGCGGTGTGTTCCAATCAGGATGCGCCGCAACGTACAGATCGTGCCACGCGGCGAAGAGCGTCCAATCATCCCTCGTCGGCGGACACAGCACGTCGACCGGAGCTAGCCTGCGCGCAACCGGCAAGAGCGCGATTGAAGCCTCGCGCATGAGCTCGGGCTCGATGGAGTCAGCCCCAAGCCCAATCGTCTTCGCTGCACGAACGCCGATGGGCTGCAAAAGCCGTGTCTTTCGACCCAACGTTGCGGGCGCGACAAACGACTCGAACAGCTGGGCCGCAAGCGTTCGCTCCACTTAGTCGGTACCCTCTGTTTTCGGCTCAACGCTGCCATCATCAGGAACCTTGCCGGCGCGGCGCATCGGGAAGAGTCCGAGACCCTCGATCGATAGTTCAGGAACTTTCTCATCCAGAAAATTGACAATTGATTGCGCCTCGACCGCAGTCCAAATGGGCGCGCCAACCAGCATCTGCTCGAGCGGCACAAAAGCCGATTCAGCAATAAGAGAGGCAACCGCGTCCGTCCCAAAAAAAACAAGGTTGCCTGCGGCGAGCGCCAAAGCCGAACTGAGTACGCGGGACGAAAGCGCGGGTACCAGTTCGTGCCCCGAAGGCACGTAGAAGCCGGGATGCATTTCGTAGAAGAACGTGCCGAGCGGAATTCCGTCGACGCCACTTGGCGATCGCACAAACACCCCGCGATCGCTCAACGCGATTTGCGTCGTTTGAAGAACACGTGGAGGAAGCGCGTAGGCCAGTTTTCGTAACAACGGAAAGTCACTGTGATCGATCCATGTCGCGGTTGGCTGCCGCGACGCACCAACGGAGTGAAGCACGCGAAGAGGAACGTCCAGAATTGGAACGGACTTCGCCGCCACCTTCGTAGTCGCCACTTCACGTTGCAAAATGGCCACACGTGCGAACGCACGCAGGTCGGCAGCCGCAGGCAGGCGATCGAGCACCAGTGGGCCGCCCTCACCACGAAAGAACACCATGCCACCCGGGTCGAACAGTGGCACGGCGCGCAGCGAAACCGGATGTCGAAAGCCACTTTCGACAGCCACGCCTGGCGCCACGGGAACACAAAGGGTGAGCCCTGGTGTGGTGCCGAGCATGGGCACCATACGCGTTGGCACTTCGGGTACGAGAAAGAGGTACCGCTGGGTCGGCTCTGTTTCGAACGAACTCTCGGGCGCCCATTCTGCGAGCGATACTTCGGCCGGCACTTCCCAACGTACGAGATAGTGAACGAGCGCTGGCCCGAGACCACGTTCGGCGATGATCCAGCGCGGGCCTTGTTCTTTCTTAGAGGCGGGGTCTACGCGCGGCGTGAGCCGCAAAAGAAGGGCCCTTAGCTCGACTTCGCGCTCAATGTTGAAGGCCTGCGAAAAACTTGCATGATACAATAGGTAAGTAGCTTGCTCGTTGAGCAACTCTGGGGCGTCATAGCCGAAGGGAGCACCTCGATCGCGGTATTGAACAAAGTGCCGGCTTGTCCCTGTAAAAATAACCCCACCCACCAAGCGCGCTGTTTCGGCAAAAGCATCCATACGGCTGCTCGATTCGGCAGCGATCTCGAGAAGGAATTCGCGATGCTTGAGCGAGGACTGCACAACCGCGATACGAAGGCTCGACAGCACATCTTCGAGGGAACGTTGCTCGGTGTACGCCGCCAAAAAAGCAACCAATCGATCGATCGAGGGCAGGAGCACGAGCCCCTTTGAACCGAGTGCAACGCCATGCGCATCAAGGCCTAGCCCTGGCGTGCGCAAGCGCGTTTGGTTCATCGCAATGCGTTCGAGCATACCCGTGCAATCGTACACGAACCGAGAATCAAGTTCCTGATAGGACGCGAACGGCACCAAGAACGGCGGCGGCGACCGTTTCTGTCCTCAAAATTGCTCTTCCTAAGCTACAAATTATCCAGCCCGCGCGCTTGGCGACCTCAATTTCTTCCTCGCTCAAGCCACCCTCAGGCCCGATGGCAAATGCAACACCCTTGCCTTGTTCGATTGCGGGAAGGAGCGCAAGAATCAGAGGCTCGTCGGCTTGCTCCCACAAAACGATCCGCGTGAGCGATTCGGGAACGGACGCAAGGGCATCGAGCCACGACTCGGGACCGTCAACTTGTGGAACATCTTGCCTTCCCGACTGTCGCGCCGCTTCTTCGGCAATTTTCTGCCATCTGATCGAGCGTGCCATCGCGCGCTCACCTTCAAGACGAACGACTGCACGCACCGTGTCAACAAAGCGAATCGTTGTCGCCCCTAGCTCCGTTGCGTCGCGCACAATTGCATCGCACTTGTCGCCCTTTGCGAGGCCCTGAAGGATCCACAGCGGCTCGGCACCTATCGCGGGCTCAAGAATGCCAACAAGGAGCGTCGCCTCGGTCTCGCGAATTTCGCTCACGTGCGCGTGCGCGCATGTGCCTTGCGCGCGATCGATGAGCAGCACCAGCGTCTCGGATCGAACGCGAAGCACGCGCACGAGATGATGAAACGCGGATCCCGAGATAACGAACTCTCCGGCATGAAGCTCTTCAACAAAGACGCGGTACTTGCGCACAAGACCGTTCTTATCGTGAATTGTCGAAGCGCGATACAAGTCAAGTAAATTTACAATCTGCGCGACGCATCACGCACGGCATCGCGCAAGGCATTGCCACGTGTCACCCAAAGGTTCACGTGACCGGAATTGTGCCATCGCACTTCGCAACCCGGCCACAATGCAGCAAGCGCTTCGACGTAGCGCGGAAACACGTATGCGTCGCGCCTACCGGCAACAATGACGCACGCCTCTGGCCTCGCAACCCTCGGATAGCGGCCAAGGTTTCCTGCTTCGAATACGGCGTTAAGGCGTTGCCTCGATTCGTCCTTGAGCGCGCCGAAATCGATCTTCGTTGCGAGCTGCCCCTGCGTGAACACGGGCGCCGGCGTTACTCCAGTCGCAAACGACGCCACAGCCAAGGACTTCTCAAAGAGCGATGCCACAACCGCCGCGACCGATCCGCCTTGGCTGAATCCACTCACACCAAGTCGCGAAAATCCTTGCTCCTCAAGCCAGCCGAGCAGGCATACCGCTTCTTGCGTAATCGCGAATTGCAACAGAACTTGATCACTTACGGTGCGAAGCCAAGTTCCACTTTGCAAACGAGGTTTGCGGTCCCCATAGAGAGGGTACTGCAGCAGGATGACGCTTGCACCTTCTTGCACAAGCGGCCGCCAAAAGCGCGTTCGCGGTGCGTAGCTATCGTCCCCTGTTGCTGGAAACGATAGGTAGACAATGTTCGGACTGCCCTGCTTCGGCAAAAGCCACCGGCCGTGAACGAGCTTGGCTTCGTAAGGGAGCTCTGAAACCGGTGAGACGAAATACAAATCGCGCGTCGTGATGCCGCTCTGCGAGCGTTCGGAACGTAGGTTTACCTTTATCGGCATTGGCTTCGCGACAATGCGGCGCTCGGTGAGGGCTCGCTCGATCCATGCTTCGACGCCCCAGCCGTCGGCAAAAAGACGACCACGACCAATCGTGCGGGCGATGATGCGATCGGTGAAGGAAAGATTCGTCACGCGCATCTGTGGCTCACCCGTTTGGCGCTCGCAGCGATAGCGCGATCCACTCTCCTCGCTCGGGCGCAGCCTCGAGCTTGAACGTCGGATATGCGGCTAAGACTTGTTCCTTCTGAGGAACGAGAATACCCGACAAAACGAGGAGCCCAGCTGGCGAGACAGTGGCCATGATCGGCACGGCGAGTGGGATGAGCACGTGAGCCTCGATGTTTGCAAGTACTACAGGATATTGACTGTCAATTTGGTGAACGGGCGTCGTGTCGGTACGGACGCGTTCGGAAAGGCCATTGCGGGCAGCGTTTTCACGCGTCACTGCCGCCGCATCTGGATCGACGTCGATCGCACGCGCGGTGCTTGCACCCTGCACGAGCGCGATGAGTGCCAGAATCCCGCTTCCGCACCCAACATCGAGAACCGGCTTGTCAGCAAGTTCGGCACAAACACGCGCGAGCTCACCGGCGACGAGACTCGTCGTTTCGTGCAGGCCAGTTCCGAATGCGCGGCCTGGCTCGAGCTCGAGAACGCGCTCGCCTGATTTTGCCTCGTAAGGTTCCCAAGGCGGACGGACCACGATGCCTTTGCAAACGGCGAACGGCTTGAAGTACTTTTTCCACTCGTCGCGCCAAGCGTCGCCGACAACTTCGTGCAACGTCGGAGACCACGCATCAGGCAACTCTGCAATCGCGGCTTCGGCCGAAGCGTGGTCCTCAAAACTTGCAACAAGCGTGACCTTGCCCGCTTCGCTTTTGATCAGCGTGGTGGCATCGCGTTCCTCCACACCAAGCGCGCCCAATTCGAAGAGTGCGGCGCTGGCTTCATCGGAAAGGTCCTCGGTCACACTTAGCCAAACGTACGGATAGCGCGGCTCAGTCATTGCCGGCGCTCTTACCACGGCAGCGCGGACCTTCGTAGGGAAGGACTAATTACCGGTGTCTGCGCGACCGTAAAGTCTTTCGAGGGGTTCTTCGTGCCTGCGGCGAAGGACAAGGTTGATAAGCAGTCGCTTTTTTTGAGGGACATTGAACATGTCGGGAAGCCCGCGCCAATTTTTGGCACGCTTGGCTCTGGGACTGCTTGCAACCGCATGCTCGTCCTATAGCGCAGCGTCCGCTGATGATCCCGCAGACGCATCGACGCCTGATGCGCCTGCTGTCGTGGCCGACGCATCTCCACCCGATGCCACAGGCACCGACACTGGAAACGTAGGGACCGACGCCAACAGGCCCAAAGGCGCAATCGTCGCGCTTCCTGCGTCAGGTCTCGTCACGACCGAGGCGGGTGGCAGGGCGCAAGTGAGCATCTTCCTGTCGTCAAAGCCGTCAAGTTTTGTGACGATTGCGCTGACAAGCAAAGTGCCAACCGAAGCGACCGTGCCCGGCGCACCGCTCATCTTCACCTCAGCGACCTGGGACACGCCTCAAGTGGTCGAAATCACAGGCGTCAACGACACGAAAGTCGACGGCGACGTCGCCTTTGCGCTTGAAGCCATCGTCTCTGCCACAGACGACGAGGCCTACAAGAGTGCAACGCCCGTCACGGTCTCGGGTGTCAACCGCGACGACGACAAAGCAGCCATTGTGATTTCGCCGCTCACTGGCCTTTCGGTTATCGAGTCGGGAACGACGACAACATTCGCGGTCTCATTGACGGCGGAGCCCAAGGCCAATGTAACCATTGCAGTTGCATCGTCGGATGTCTCTGAAGTCTCCGTCTCGCCTTCGGTTGTCGAGTTCACACCAGCCAATTGGAGCACTCCGAAAGTTGTCACACTCACAGGAGTCGACGACGCAATATCGGACGGCCCGAAGGTGGTCACAATCACGACGGCGCCCGCTGTTAGCAGCGATCTCGCTTACAGCGGCCAGAATCCTGATGACGTCGCGGTAACGAATGTCGACAACGACATGGCAGGCTTTGCCGTCACGCCAACGAGCGGCCTGAGCGTCAGCGAGACGGGGACGACGGCAACCTTTACGGTCGCACTCCTCACTAAACCAACAGCATCGGTTACATTTCCGATTGCGAGCTCGGCGGTGAGTGCAGCAACCGTTAGCCCCGCGTCACTCACGTTCACGACGACAAACTACGCAACTCCGCAGACGGTGACCATCACGGGTGTCGACGATCAACTGGCCGACGGACTGCAAAACTTTACGATCGTGCTTGGCGCGGCGACGAGCACCGACTCGAACTACAATGGCGCCAATCCCGCCGATGTGAGCGGAGCAACAATCGACGACGACATCGCGGGCGTCACGGTCACGCCATCCACTGCGGTCAGCGTGAGCGAGACCGGCACGACCGCCACATTCACGGTCGTCCTTCGCGCGGCGCCTTCATCAAATGTAACTATTCCAGTTTCAAGTAGCGACATCAAAGAGGCCACTGTCAGCCCAGCAACACTCGCCTTCACGACGCAAAATTGGAACACGCCACAGACGGTTACCGTTACCGGCATCGACGATCACATCGCCGACGGGACGAGGCCATTCACGATCGTACTTGGCGCCGCAACGAGTGCGGACACGGCGTACAACGGCTTCAAGGCGAACGACGTGCTCGGCAACACGATTGACGATGACGTCGCAGCAATCACGGTCACCCAATCTGCTGTGACCATGAGCGAAGCAGGCGGAAGTACGACATTCTCCGTCTTCCTCCAAACCTCGCCGACGGCAAATGTAATTGTCCCTGTTACGAGCAGCAACGTCAACGCCGCGACGGTGAGTCCGAGCACCCTTACGTTCACCGGCATCAACTACGCCGTGCCGCAAACCGTCACCATAACGGCCGTCAACGACTTCACCGGGGATGGCAACAAGACCTTATCGATTGTCCTCGGCGCTGCAACAAGCGGCGACACGAGCTACAACGGTGTCAAGCCGGCTGACGTTTCAGCCCTAACGCTCGACGACGACAACGCCGATGTCACATTGACAGCATCCGGCACGCCGATCTCTGGCAGTTATCACGCGTGCATCCGTTCGACGATTGGCAACCTGAAATGTTGGGGCAGAAACGTATCGGGAGAGCTCGGACTCGGTGACGCGAACTCGCGCGGCGATGATCCGGGCGAGATGGGCGCAACCTTGCCCACGATCAATCTGGGTACCGGCCGCACGGCACTGGCGGTAACGACCGGCGTCTACCACACGTGCGCAATCCTCGACACGAAGCAAGTCAAGTGCTGGGGGTACAACAGCTTTGGCGAACTCGGCGTCGGGAGCACAACCTTTCTTGGCGACGGCCCCGGCGAAATGGGTGATGCGTTGCCCGTCGTCAACCTCGGCACCGGAAGAACCGCGAAGGTTATCGCCGCTGGCAACCATCATACGTGCGCGATTCTCGACAACAGTTCCGTCAAGTGTTGGGGATACAATTGGGCCGGACAACTCGGACTTGGCGACACCACCACGCGGGGCCGCTACACGAACGAAATGGGCGACGCATTGCCCACCGTCAACCTCGGCACCGGCCGCACCGCGACTCAAATTGTAATCGGTGAACTGCACACGTGCGCGATTCTCGACAACGGCTCTGTCAAGTGTTGGGGACCCAACGCCGAAGGACAACTCGGGCTCGGTGACACGGCGACGCGCGGTGACGGTCCCGGTGAAATGGGCGACAGTCTTGCCGCCGTCAATCTGGGGACAGGACGCACCGCACTGTCGATCGCAGCCGGCTGGAATCACACTTGCGTGCTGCTCGACAACAGCCGAATGAAGTGCTGGGGAAACAACCAATACGGTAGACTTGGCCAAGGCGACACCAACCACCGCGGCGATGCGGCGGGTGAAATGGGCGACAGCCTGCCGCTGATCGATCTTGGCACCGGCCGCACCGTGCTCATGGTCGGCGCAGGTATTAATCACTCGTGCGCGCTTCTCGACAACTATACCGCCAAGTGTTGGGGCGGAAATTCGAACGGCGAGAACGGCCTTGGCGACGTCGTCAACCGTGGAGATAACGCCAACGAAATGGGCGACAGCCTCTCGGCGATTAACATCGGAACGGGTCGAAGCTTCCGCACCCTTTCAACGGGCTTCGCGACCATCTGCGCAAGGCTCGACGACGGTCGGAGCAAATGTTGGGGATACAACGCGTTTGGCATTCTCGGACTTGGCGACAACAATCGCCGTGGCGACAACGCCAACGAGATGGGCGACAACCTACCCTTCCTCGACTGGGTGCCTTAGCAGAAGGTCAACTACATTAACCATTCCGCGCGGCGTCGCGAGATTTCAGACGAAATGTCAACTTGTCAAGCAACTTGACTTCGAACCGAAGTCACGTACGCCGTGCGCGCGGGCACCGACACAAGCAACGGCTTGACGTCTCGCCCTCGCGGAATGGCCTGGTTCTTTTCGAGCACGAGCGCCGTCAGCTTGCCGCCATAGACGCACGCCGTATCGATGCCGGTCGCGAACCGATGGACTTGCGGCTCTGCCATCGCGTTGTGGCCGAAGACGATGTGCTCCGGGCCGTCGTAAGCGAGGCCCCACAGCATCGATCCGCTGCGTTCGACGGCACGACCTTCGCGATCGAGACAGCGCATGCGCAAGAGCGCGGCCGGCTTTTGCGCCGCAATCGCTACACCCGGAACGATGCCCGCATGAACAACCCACGCGCGATGCTCGGGTAGCTCAAGCGATAGGGCCGAAAGCTCGATGAGCCGCCAATCGTCGTCGCCAAGTGTCTTGACCAATTCGGCATGGGTCTTCGACAGCGGCGTTCGATCGCTGCCGTCGCGATACTCGAGCAATCGCTGCTCGTGGTTGCCCCTCACCACTATTGCGCCCGTCTGCCGCGCAATCGCCAAAACGCCGCGCGAATCAGGACCGCGAGCGACCAAATCGCCCACAAAAACCAGGGCGTCGCCCATCGCAAATGCCACCCGATCGAGAAGAGCGTCGAGCTCAGCACTGCAGCCGTGAACGTCGCCAACGATGATCGTGCGTCCCATTGCCCTCGTCTTCTTTGAGCGGTCAGAAAGAACGGTGAACCTGCGCGCGGCTTGAGGCTACTCGAAAAGTCGCCAAGAACATTCGACGTGCGCTCCAAAATAGGGCAAATCCGGACCCCATGCGTATCGTCATTTCGAGTTTTCTTCTGCTTGCGGCTTGCAGCGCAGGAAACCCATCGAAAGACGCGGCCGTCGACGGCAGCGCGCTCGATGCTCTGAGCGCCCCAGAAGCCGCTATCGATGGCGCGAGTTCAGACGCCACGGCGGCCGACGCAGAAGCGACCGGGCCCACAAAAGACGGCGCCGCCTTTGGCCGGGCCTCCGCAAGCGAGACACCGGCGAATACACTTTCAACCACCCACGTTCTTTCGTGGATCTGGGAGAAGCCCAACTTCGGCTCGCCGCAAGTGGGTTGGTTTCGCGCAGGCAACTACGTCACGTACGGCGAGAACGTCGAAAAGGGCCCTGGCGTGCAACCCTGCGCAGGGCAGTGGGTAAAAGTGATCCCAGCCGGGTACATTTGCCTCGGCCGCGACGGAACGACCACGGACCTCAAGCATCCTTCGGTGGTTGCCGCTCGCCAATATGGCGCAAAAGACGAGCCGCTACCGTTTGCATACGGCATGTCCTACGGCACCAAGTTCTATACCCACGTCCCGACACCCGAAGAGCAGAAAGCCACCGAAAGTGATCCCGATGGGTGGCGTAAGCAAGTCGCCGCGATGCACGCCAAGATGTCGCCCGAGCGACGGCCACCGGAGTTCGCAATGGAACCCGGGGAGATGCCCGCCTTCCTCGCCGACCACGCACAAGCACCGAACATCATGCCGTACCCAATCGGCAAGAACGCGCTCACGATGGGATACGCCATCAGCGAAACCCGCCTCGCATTCGTATCTGCGTTCGAGCAAAATGGCCGCAGCTTCTATCTCACGACCGAGCACTTCGTCGTGCCAACCGATCGCATCAAGGCCGCGAAGCCCTCGACGTTTCACGGCGTCGAACTTGCGGACGCGGGCAGCGAAGGCGTGCACCTTCCGCTCGTCTGGGCGCGCTTCAAGAGCGACAAGATGCCGGCAACCATCTTCAAAGCGACTGGCGACGAAGTCGTCAAGACCGACGTCATTCTGAAAGAGAAGGGTTGGGCCGGCGTTACCGAGAAGGACGTCACGATCAAAGGCCAGCGCTACCACGAATTGGTCACCGTTCCTGACGGTCTCGAAAAACCCGAAGAAGGCTCGCGCTACCTGATCAAAACAGGAATCGTCACGCGCCTTGACCTTAAGAACTTCACGGGCGAGGGCCTCAGCGCGGTCTACCCAAGTGGTGTCGGCGACGACGACGTATGGATCGACGTCGACCTCTCACGCCAAACCGCAGTGCTCTATCAGGGCAAGACTCCCAAGTATGCAACGTTGGTTTCGACTGGCGCGGGCGGGAAAAAACGCAGCACGCCTCTCGGGATCTTTCGCATCTATCAAAAGCACAAGACTGCCCGCATGCACGGCGACGAGAAACCTCCAGAGGAGGACGAAGATGGCGAAGGCGAAAAGCCCTACCGTTACGACGACGTTCCGTGGATTCAGTACCTTCACAAGGGCATCGCGCTGCACACCGCGTTTTGGCACGACGGCTTCGGCATGCCTCGCAGCCACGGTTGCATCAATTTATCGCCCGCCGACGCGAAGTACCTCTTCGATCGCACGTTGCCAAAAGTGCCCGACGGTTGGCACGGACTCAATGCGTCGCGCGGTGGCTTTCCAGTCGGCACGATCGTTGTGATTCACGGGTAAGATTTGCACCCCCGCACACGAAACGAGCTCGTTAGCGCACCAATCTATCGCGCGAGTTCGATCGTTAGGTCACGAAGGAAGCGTGCGCCTTCGTCAAGCCACTTGACGGGCAGTCTCTCATCGGGACCATGAGCCCCATGGCCGCCACGCGCCTCGGCGATCGATGTGGGCGACGCGCTCACCCCATACGAGAGAATGCCGGCGTTGCGCAAATGGCGCGAGTCGGTCGCGCCGGTGCCCATCGATGGATAGACCGGAACGGTACCCCAACGTGCTCTCGCAACCTTTTCAATGGCCCGCGCCACTTCGCCCGCGATCGGTGACGCAGGGCCAACGTAAAGATCATTGACCGGTGTGATCGCCACGTTTGGATCGGAAACGAGCGCTTCGAGCGCAGCCTTCGTTGCCTCGCGCGTCTCGTCAGGAAGAATGCGGCAATTGACGATGGCTTCGGCGGTTGTGGGAAGCACGTTGTCTTTGGGCGACCCGCTCAACATGGTGGTGACGCACGTCGTTCGGATGAGCGCGTTGTAGTACCGATCCTTGACGAGGTTCGATTCGTCAGTCGCGGTGATGGCCGGTGCTGACGCTGCCGCGTTTCGAAGTGCGTCTGAGAGTGGCGCTTTCTCGAACGCAGCGGCATTGCGGAGCGAATCGCGCACGTCAGGCAACACGTGCGCATTGAACTTGTGCTCGCCAATTTTGACGAGCGCGCGCGCAAGAATGAGCGCCGGGTCGTGATCGGTCGGCGGCACCGACGAGTGTCCGCCCTTGCCTTTCACGACGACTCGAAAAGTCTGGTACGATTTTTCTGCAGTTCCGAAGGAGACGCTTTGAACCTTTGAGAGCGCGTCGTCGAGAAGCAGACCGCCGCCTTCGTTGAGTGCAAATTCGGCGTCACCGATGAGGGGCTTGTGGTGCGCAAGTAGGCAGCCCACACCAGCGCTGCCTCCTGTTTCTTCGCCGGCTGTCAGCGCGAGAATCACGTCGCGCGCAAGCGGTTGCTTGCTGCGCGCAAGGTCGAGCATGATTGCCACGCTCGCAGCGGCCATGGCCTTGTCGTCACCCACACCACGCGCCCAAAGAAAGCCTTCCTTTTCGATCGCCGAAAAGGGCCCGACCGTCCAAGGCTGCCCTTCGACAGGAACGACATCGACGTGCGCAAGCAACAACAGGGGTCGCTTTTGACCGCTGCCCTTGAGGCGAGCCACGAGGTTACCGCGACCTGGCGCTGATTCTAGAAGCTCCGTTGGGATTCCTGCCGCGCGCAGTCTTGCGGCGATGGGCCTTAGCGCTTCGGTTTCGCGGCCGTGACTCGTATCGACCGTCAACATTTCGGCGAGCATGACACGCGACTCTGCTTCGAAAGGTAAGATAGTTGACGAACTCGCAGGCGCTTTCGGTACGCCTGGAGCGCACGCGAGCACCACGAAGAGATAGGCGCACAAAGGAGCACGAGCTGTCACAAGGGCGAGTTGACCACCGGCAGGCGCCAGAAGCAAAGCGCTACAGCATTTTCACCATCACGGAGTCATCCATCTCGTA
>JAHFDZ010000320.1 GCA_023248745.1 Myxococcales bacterium
AAGGCGCCCCATCTGCAGCCACGACTCGCGGTCTCTCAACCACGACTCGCTTTCGAGCGGTTGCTTATCGAAGAAGCGACGCCAGCCTTCGAGGGCGACGGCCACCGTTTCGCCGGAAACGGGCGGGTCGAACGGAAAGATAGAGGGCTCGGGAAGCGCCCCATAAAACAGCGCCTTAGCGAACGACGGTTCATTCATGTTGTGGATGCCGTGCGAGCGAGGATTGCGTGCCCAAATACGAGCGCCTCAAGGCATACTACGAGAAAGTTCGCGAGCAGAGTGCGCTGGCCGAACGAGGACCGAGTTTGGAAGGAAAATGGCGAAAATTCGTTGATGCAATGGCGCGCGGCCGCGCCGCGTATGGCAGCGCTTTGCTTGGCGTCTGTAACGTCACACCCGATTCGTTCAGCGACGGCGGCACGAGTTTTCGATTCGACGATGCTTGTGCGCGTGTGCAAACTCTCTTCGACGACGGCGCTGACGTCGTTGATCTCGGCGCGGAGTCAACCCGGCCAGGGGCGGCTAGCGTGTCTGCGTCTGAGCAGATAGCGCGGGTTGTCGAGGTCGTTCGATTCGCTGCGACGAAGGGTCCCGTCTCGATCGATACGGCGAACGCTGAGGTCGCGGACGCTTGCCTATTGGCCGGTGCGTGCGTCGTCAACGATGTGTCCTGCCTTGCCGACAGCGCACTTGCGAGGGTTGTGGCAAGCCACGATGCAGCGCTGATCGTCATGCACTCGCGCGGTTCTCAGACCGATATGGCTGGCTTTGGCGTGTATCCAGAAAACGGATATGTTCATGTGCTTGACGAAGTGGTCAATGAAATTAACGAATCTGTTGTGCGAGCGCGAGCGTTGGGTGTTCGCGATGAAGCTATCGTTGTGGATCCGGGGTTCGGTTTTGCGAAGAGTAGAAAACACAGCCTCGCGCTCCTTCGCCATACAGCGGCGTTCGTAAAGAAACTTGATCGTCCTGTAGTTATCGGTGCGAGTCGCAAGTCGTTTCTTGCAATCTGTGATCGCGAATCGCTCCCAACTGAACGGATTGGTGCTTCGATTGCGGCCGCTTCGTGGGCCACGCGCATGGGTGCAAGCATGTTGCGCATTCACGATGTGCGCGCGACTCGGCAGGCGCTTCTACTCGAGAAGACGCTTCAATCGCCGGAAGGAGGTTTCTGTGCTTGACGGAATTCTCCATCTGTTTGCCAAGCGACCTTGGCATGAAATCGTAACCGACATTGCTGACATTCTGATCGTGACGATCATCGTGTATCGCGCGCTACTCGTGGTGCGTGGTACGCGCGCCCTTCAAGTAGGAACGGGGCTCGGCGTTGTTTTTTTGGTGTACCTAACGGCGCGTTGGGTTGGCCTCGCCACGCTCTTTAGCGTTCTGTCCTCGCTTCTTTCGTCAATTATTTTGATTGTCGTCGTCGTCTTTCAGAACGACATTCGTCGCGGACTTATGCGTGTTGGCGCGAACGCGTTCTTCTTCAACTTGGTGCGCCAGCAAGAGACCAAGGTTGTTGACGAAGTGGTCGCTGCTGCAACAGAACTTGCGCGCCACCGCATGGGCGCTCTCATCTGTTTTGAGCAGGGAGCGAACCTCGACGAGTTCGTCGTCGACCAGGGCGTCACTATCGATGCCAGCGTCAATCGCGAAATGCTGGTGACGCTGTTCATTCCAGAGAGCGTCAACAAACTTCACGATGGAGCAGTGATCATCCGCAATTTGCGGGTTGCCAAGGCAGGCGTGTTTTTTCCAATGCCGGAACGCACGCTTGACAACGCGCTTGGCTCTCGCCATCGCGCGGCCGTCGGGATCACCGAAGAGACGGATGCAGTGGTCGTTGTTGTGTCCGAAGAGCGCGGCACGATGAGCCTCTGCTTCAACGGGAACATCGTCACCAATCTTGACGGAGCATCGCTCAAGCAAGCGCTGCTCGAACTGTTTGGCGAGGTGCCTCGAGGCGCTGCGCTGCGCAGATTGCCCGTGCAGACACCCGCACGCGGAACATCTCGAACGTCGATTGTTCCTCCTCCGACGACCGATCGTGAAAACCGCGATCGCAAGACGCCGCCACCTCCTAAGCTCTCCCCAGGTGCGAAGGTGGCGCGCCCCATGGCGCCGGCAAAACCAGCAGACAGCTTGCTGCCACGCGGCCCCAAAGAGCGGGACAAGGATCGAGACGATGCGGAGTGAACCATGAGTGTTTCGGGATCCATTCGCGGCGCGTTGCGCGACAACTTGGGCCTCAAAGTGCTCTCGTTTGCGAGTGCTATCGCACTCTATTCACTCGTTCACACTTCGCAAGACGTGCAACGAACCGTACTCGTGAACATCACCGTTGAAACACCCGTCGAGAGCGCTGGCCGCGTGCTTACCTCACCTGTTCCGGCGCAAGCGCGCGTGACATTGCGCGGCGCTCGAGTGCTTGTCGATGACGTTCGCGCAGAAGATCTAGGGAGCTTCCAACTCGATTTACGTGGGGGGCAGCAGTCGCGCGCGACGCTCGACAGCGCGACGTTGCACTTGCCGCCTGGCACCAAGGTTGAGCAGGTGGATCCCTCAAGCGTAGATCTTGCTTGGGAGGACCGTTTGGTGCGCGATGTGCCCGTGCAGGTGAGCGTCGTTGGAGCGCCCGCTCCGGGGTTCAAGTTGCGAGGCGTGCCGGTTGCAGAGCCCTCCACCGTGAAGGTACGAGGCCCGAAGAGCGAGCTCATTAATATGCAGTATGCACGCGCCGAGGCGATCGACGTCGCTGGCCTCGGAGAAGGAAAGCACGCTCGCCAGCTCACGATTGAACGCTTGGGGCGGCTCGTGACGGCCGAACCGGCGCGCATCATCGCGACCGTCGAAGTCGCGCGCGAGCTCACCGAGCGCGTTTTCCCACGTCTCGGTGTGATTGTCGTCGGTCACACCAAGGCGAAGGCGCATCCGGCCGAAGTTGACGTGCGCGTTTCTTGTCCGCCCGATGTGGTGCGCGGCTTGAGGCCAGAGTTGCTCGTGCCGCGTGCAGCTCTCGTAACGAGTGCCGAGCACGGCAGCGAATCAGTCGATCTTAAAGTGGTCGCCGAGCGATGCGATGTGGTTACCACTCCGTCGAGCGTCGTCGTACGATGGTAACTCCCCTGAGCATGTGAGTCCGCATAAATGTAACATTGTGAGGTACAAGTGAGATTTGGCCGCCGTGGTTTGGGCTTCGCTTTGATTGTCGGCTCGATGGTCTCCGGCTCGGCGTACGGCGTTGGGAGCCGGACGATCGTGCTCGACTCAATCGAGAAAATTGCTGGCGATGAGCTCAAAGGTGTCAGCGCTTCATCCGACGGTGTTCTTCGCACGGGATGGTCGCTCTCGAAGTTGCCGGTCGAGGGGACGTCAACCATCTTTACTGCCGTCAAAGTTGGCGACGAACTTCTGCTTGGCAGCGCGTCCGACGGCAAGTTGGTTCGCCTCAAAGGTGATCGCGTGCTTGGCTCGCTCGACACCAAAGAACTGGGCGTGTCGGCGATCACCCGCGACAAGAGCGGCCGAACGTTTGTCGCGACCATTCCGAACGGAAAGATCTTTGAACTCAAGGGTGGCGCGCTCACTTTGTTCGCTACGTTGCCGGACTCTGCGCACGTGTGGGCTCTTGCGGCAGAGCCCTCTGGTAAGGGCATCTACGCGGCTACGGGGCCGGATGGGAAATTGTACTTTGTGAGTAACAAAGGAGATGCGTCGGTCTACTTCGACAGCGAGGAGACCCATCTCATTTCTCTCGCTGTCGCGAGCAACGGAGATGTTCTCGTTGGCTCGAGCGGCAAGGCGATTCTTTACCGCGTGCACGGTGCCAATCGCGCGCGCGCGGTCTACGACTTTCCGGGCGAGGATGTGCGTGCGCTCGCCATTTCGCCCAAGGGATTCTTGTTCGCGATCGTCAACGAGTACACCGACAGCGCGCCGACACCGAAGTTTCCAACCGGCATCTCGCTTGCCAAGCCGAGCACCGGCGCAAGCAAACGAGCCGGGCGCGGAAGCCTCTACCGTTTTGATACAAGCGATCGACCCGAGCGACTGATGAAGCACGACGAGTTTCACTACGCGTCGCTTGCGCTTGATGCATCGGGCGAACCTTACGTGGGTACGGGTGCAGAAGGACGCATTTATGCGGTGAGTGATGCGCACGTCGTGTCACTTGTTGGTGACACCGACGAACGTCAGATTGCTGCCATTGGATTCGAAGGTGCACAGCCGTGGATCGTTTCGAGCGATCCGGTTGTCTATCATCGTGGACTCGGCAAGGCTGCGGACTCGACGTGGATGAGTAAGCCACTTGACTGTGGCTTAACGGCGAAGTTTGGTCGCGTAACATGGAGCAGCTCACAGACGATCGAAGTGGCGACGCGTACCGGCAACACGCAAGTGGTCGACACGCAGTGGAGCGATTGGGCTCCGGTCGGTCGGGACGGGAAGATCGCGAGCCCAAATGGACGTTTCGTTCAGGTGCGAGCGCGATGGCGGGACGCGCGCGCCGAAGTTGACGATTTTGCGGTTTCCTTTCAAACCGAAAATTTACGCGCCGTTCTCAACGAACTCAGCGTCGCTTCGAAGTCGAGCTCGCTTGTGCCAACGAGAGACGGCCTCGTTGCGAGTGGCGGCGAAACGCCGAAGCACGATAGTGCAATGCGGATTTCGTGGCGCGCTGACAACCCTGATCAAGACAGCCTGCGTTACCGTCTATGGTTTCGACGCGAAGGGCATAAGGCGTGGCGATTGGCGCTAGGCCCCGATGAATGGACCACCAAGACAGAGCACGAGTGGGACACGCTCGGGATTGCCGAAGGTCGCTATCGTATTCGTATCGAAGCAAGTGACGATCTGGCGAATCCGCCTGAGGCTGCCCAAGTTCATTCGCTCGAGTCGCAACCATTTTCGGTAGACAACACGCCGCCCGCGATTTCGGGCCTCCGCTTTGCGGGTGGGAAAGTAACAGGCAAGGCGACCGACGCTACGTCGGCCGTGGTTCGCGTTCACGTGAGCATCGATGGACGTCTCGATTGGCGTCCGGTGCGTGCGGTTGACGGCATTTTTGACAGCGAAACCGAGGCATTCGAAGCCGACGTGCGGGGACTTGCGGCGGGTTCTCACGTCATCGCGATTCGTGCGGTGGATGCTGCAGGCAACGTTGCAATTGCCGATGTCGAATCTTTCTGAGATCTCGGCACAGGACGTGAATACGAGGATAGGGAACCGATGAGTTTGCAGCGTCGATCGCGCGAAATGCGGCTCTTGTCGCAGGGGAGCCTCGCAATCTTTGCGATACTCGCGGGCACGATTGTCGCGGCGTGTAACGTGGGTCTTGTCGTGCCCTTTGCCGACGCAGGTGCGACACCACCCCTCAACGATTTGCGTGATGCCGGTTCGCCGGAAGTGTCATCCGCTCCTGATAGTGGCGTGTTGGCTGAAGGCGGTGTGGCTTCGCTCTGCCCAAGTGGTGCGTGCGATCCTTCAAATCCTGCGGCGTGTGCCAACGATGCTGAGGTGCGTTCGTGCACGCTTACTGCGTCGGGTCCTGCTTGTGCAACCGCTGGAGCGGTACCCGAAGGCGCCGCGTGTAAGGTGAGCGTTGACTGCGCGCCGGGCACCGATTGCATCGCAGCGGGCCAGTGCCGCACTTACTGCTGCGACGGTCAGTGCGCGTCGGACAAATCGTTTTGCGACGTGCAGTCAAAGAATGATTCGAGCGGTGTTGTCATCCCGGTGTGCGTTCCGGTGCGTCCTTGCAAGCTTCTCGAGTCACCCGGGTCGTGTCTCGAAAACGAGACGTGCGCCGTTGTGTCGCCCAGCGGCGCGACGAGTTGCGTGGCGATTGGCAAAGCCAAGAAAGATGAACCATGCGAACGAGAGCACTGCAGCGCGGGCAGCGTATGCCTTGGAGTTTTAGGTAACCGCAAGTGTTACCAATTGTGCTCGAAGGCAAAGTCCTGCGCCAGTGGCGAAGAGTGTCGCTCGAGCAAGCCGCTGTTTCTCGATCCCGCCGTGGGTGTGTGCGAAGTCGTCAATTTGTGAGTCTCAGTTTGTGACGGGGAGCGCGTTTCGCGTGGGAGTGTCGGATGTCACCACCATTTAGTCGCTTGGGCTGATGCCTGGGATTTTTTGGTTTCGCGTGGGAGTGTCGGATGTCACCACCATTTAGTCGCTTG
>JAHFDZ010000321.1 GCA_023248745.1 Myxococcales bacterium
CCAACTCATGGTGTCGCGCGGTAGTCATCGCCGCCTGTGACCGCGACTTTGCCATCGTCGACGAGCTTCTTGAGATGCGAACGCAGACTCAGAATCGCGAGCGGAAACAAATGCTCTGGCGTGTCGGCGTACGCGGTCTTGCACAGCTCAACGTCGGTTGCGCCAGGCCCACCAAGAACTTGAAGTGACGAGAGCACTTTGGATTCCCGCATCAGGCGGTGCAAAACGTAACGACGGAAGAGATCTTTCGGTTCTGTGATCGTCGTTCCATGCGCTGGGAGTGCGATCTTGGCTCCGAGATTGGCAAGCCTCTCGAGCTGGTCGATGTAAATCTGCATGTCGCCATCGCCGGGCGCGATCAAAATCGTACCGACGCTTGCGACCATGTCGCCAACGAGCACAACGCTCTCCTCGGCGTTGAAGAGGCAAAGATGATCCCACGAGTGACCGGGCGTGTGGAGCACTTGCCATCGCTCATGGGTAACACCCGAAAGCACAATTTCTTCACCCTCTGCGAGGTGACGTTGAACGAGATGCGTTCCAACTTTTTCTGCAGTAAGCGCATGTGCCCAGACGGGCAGCTTGCATTCCCGCGCGAGGACCTCAAGCCCACCTATGTGATCGCGATGGTAGTGCGTCGCGAAGATGGCGATTGGCGTTTGGCCCCGCGAAGGCATGGCAGATACCCATTCGATCCAAGCGCGCTGCTCATCTTCGTAGGGCGTTGCCGGCTCGACGAGAAGCACCTCTCGCGAACCCAGCGCGTAGCTGTTCGTGTGGGTGGCAGGAGGCAGCGTTGGCGTCTTAACGGGAAAGACGCTCACACTGCCAGAAACGACGACGGCTCGATTCACCGCTCGACGATCAGGGCGACTGCCTCGCCGCCGCCAATGCAAAGGGTTGCGAGGCCACGCTTTGCATTTTTGTCTTTCATCGTGTGCAGGAGCGTCGTCAAAACGCGCGCGCCTGATGCGCCAATCGGATGGCCAAGTGCGACCGCACCACCGCGAACGTTGACGCGGCTGAGATCGACACCGGTGAGCTGGGCGCACGCCATCGCAACAACTGCGAAGGCTTCGTTGATTTCGTAAAGGTCGATGCTGTCTTTTGCGATGCCGGTCTTGGTGCATACGGCCTCGATTGCCTTGGCCGGTGCGGTCGTAAACCACTCGGGATCGTGCGCCGCGTTCGCATAGCCGACGATGCGCGCAAGAGGCTCGAGTTTGTGCGCTTTGACGGCTGCTTCACTGGCAAGGACGAGCGCGCTCGCGCCGTCGTTGATCGAAGACGCGTTTGCTGCCGTGATGGTTCCATCTTTCGAGAACGCCGCACGAAGACCTGCAAACTTGGTTGGATCGCCTTTGGAGGGGCCCTCGTCTTGGCTCACCAAGATCGCGTCGCCTTTCTTTTGTGCGATCGACACCGCTTCGATTTCGGCGGTGAACGCGCCTTCTTTTTGTGCAGCGAGAGCGCGTCGAAAGCTCTCTTTGGCAAACTCGTCTTGGGCCTCGCGAGAGAAGTTGTATTCCTTTGCGCACTTGTCGCCGCACACGCCCATGTGAACGTTGGAATAAGGATCCCACAAGCCGTCGAAAATCATACCGTCAACTAACTTGCCGTCTCCCATGCGGTAGCCGGTGCGCGCCTTCTCGAGGTAATAGGGCACGTTCGACATCGATTCCATGCCGCCTGCGATGACCAGATCGGCATCGCCGAGTGCGACCGTCTTCGCACCAAAAACGACTGCCTGCAAACCGGAGCCGCACACCTTGCCCACCGTCGTTGCAGGTACCGATTTGGGCAAGTCGGCAAAGATCATGGCCTGCCTTGCGGGTGCTTGACCGATGCCGGCTGAGAGAACGTTGCCCATGAAGACTTCGTTGATGACGTCGCCGCTGAGCCCTGCGCGTTTTAGAGCGCCCCGAATGGCGACGGCTCCGAGTTCGGGTGCTTTGAGGGCGGCCAATGCGCCTTGAAACGCACCGATGGGAGTTCGAGCGGCGCTGACGATGTAGACAGGGTTTGCCATGACGCCCACGGTTATAGACCCGCGCGTGACGGCCGGCGAGGGGCGTTTGCCGCGAAATCGTCGCCCACAAAGCAACGCGGCCGGCACTCCGCTGGAAGAGCCGGCCGAAGGGCGAGCTACACGCGAGGGATGCTCAGTTGCCCGACCAGGTCGCTTCGCAGCTTGCGGTTCCGCTTGGATGTGCGACGCACTCGGTGCCCGCCGCGCAGCGAACCGTCGCGCAAGGCGTCATGCCGCAGCTGTAGCCACAGAGGTTCGTGGTCTCGTCACAGGTTTGGTAGCCGATGCAGCGGTACATTGGGTAACTCTGACCCTCGCACTGCGTGGTCGTTCGGCAGTAGCTGTCCTGCTTCTTGAGCGTACCGAGAACGACCTTGCTCTTGTCTTTGAGCGTCAGGATGCCCTTGCTGCTTAGCGTGTAGCCCCAGCGCACTTGCGATTTGTCTTGGAGCGTGAGGTACAGATACTTCTTTGAGGCCGTCCATTTGCCCGTCACTGCGATCGGCGGGCATGGTGCCTTGATGCAGTAAACGGTTTGCTCATAGAAGAACGATCCGTCTTTCTTGAGCGCCAAACCCACGATGTTGCCGGTCTGGCCGTCGTAGCCGCCGACGACTTCGGGGCGGACGCTAATGGCCTCGTCGGTGCTGTCAGCTACGTCTTCGCTTGTCTCGACTTCGGCCGTGCTGCCGCATGCGACGGCGCTCAGCATCACAACCCCAAAACCAAATAAATAACGCAGTTTCATCAATCGGCTCCCTTGGTGGCTTCTCATACCTTGGGCGCCATGTGGCACAATGTCGTCTTGAGGTCAACGCGCCGAAAGCGCGCACGAAATATGCGGTTTCAAGGCGACTTGATGAGTGCGGCGATGGCGACGCCCTTGTCGGTGAGGGCGATTGGACGGCCTGCGGGCGTCATGGTCATTTCGCTCGGATCGAGGCCAAGTTGGGTGGCGAGCGTGGCATAAATGTCAGGCAACTTGACCAAGTCGCGCGTGACCCTCGCACCGTGCGTGTCCGTCTCACCAAGGAGCACGCCGCCGCGAAGACCGCCGCCGGCAATGACGGCGAATGACGCTTGTGGATGATGATCGCGACCGTCGTCGCCATTGATGGTTGGCGTGCGCCCAAAGTCGCCGAGGCATACGACGAGTGTAGACTTCAATAGGCTGCGCGCTTCGAGATCGCGCAACAAGGCAGCCAGGCCCCCATCGAGCGCACCGGAAAGTTTCTTTACTTTGCCAAAGTTGTCTCTGTGCGTGTCCCAACCGTCGAGCACGACTTCAACGAAGCGCGTACCTTGTTCGACGAGTCTGCGTGCCAGCAGGCAGCCGCGCCCGAAGTCATGATCTCCGTAGCGCTTGAGCGTCGCTTCGGGCTCGCCCGAAATATCGAACACCTCTCGCTTGGGCGAGAGCATGAGACGAACGGACTTTGCATACACGCTTCGGCGGCCGTCAATTTTCTTGTCTATCGTCGATTTGGCGAAGCGATCGTCGAGCGTCGTGAGTGCAGCAAGTCGCCGATCAAAACGTTCTCGCGAGACGCCAAGGCCCAACGCCGCATTTTCTGGCAAGTCGCCAGGCTTGGTGATGACGAGAGCGTTGTGCTCGACACCCAGAAAGCCACCGCCGTAGCTCGGTCCTCCGATGCTCACAAAGAGAGGTAACTCAGCGCTTGTGTCGGCGAAGCGTTGCGAAAGCCAGCTGCCGAGCGAAGGGTGCTGCACCGTTGGATTTGGCGCGTAGCCGGTGTGTCCCAAGTACTGCGCACGGACATGATTGCCCTCGCGGCTGTTGATGCTGCGAATGAGCGCAAAGTGATCGCTGCATTCTGCAAGGAGCGGAAGATGCTCCGAGAGTTGCATGCCGCTCGTGCGCGAGCCGATGGCTTTGAACGGGCCACCTTCTTTCACGCCGGGCTTCGGATCGAAGGTGTCGATGTGGCTGGGCCCGCCGTTGAGCCAAACGAAAATAATCGATTTCGCCGCCGCACTTTTCTCGGTGTCGGCGAATGCCAATCGCGACCAAAAGTGAGCCGCAATCGATCCGAATGCGCTCATAGTTCCAAAGCTTGACGAAATAATCTGAAGGAAGTGGCGTCGATCCATCGATTGCCTCGTCAGTGATTCAGTCCGAATTCGCTCGAATTGAGCAGTGCCCAAAAGAGATCCTCGTAAGCGCGAGTCTTCGGTGACTCGTTCATTCTTGCGTGTTTCACCAAGAGACGACGCAGCGGATCGGGCTTGCCCTTGACAGGCGGTGGCGATCCTTTTTGGCGCTCAAACGAGGGTTGCGTTTCGTTCACGAAGGTCTCCCAATGCGTGAGCTCGCCGTCGTCTGGGAAGCGCGACAGCGTTCGCAAATAGAGCGAAGAGATTCGCTCCTTGTCACTTGGCAACGCCATCACTTCCTCGAGTGCGCTCGAAGGGAGCGCCGATGAGCCGACGCCAATGAGGCTGCCGTTTAGCAGCGCCAATGCTTGGGTGATCGAGCCATCGAACGCGTCCTTTTCGAGCTCTTCGTCGACGTCAAACAAGAATGAATAGTAACCCGCGATGCTCAGATAAGCGCGCTCGAGGTCGATGTTTTGCTCGTCGAGTGCGCTCTCGAGCTTCGTTGCGCGCGCGATGGCGTGGACGAGCTCGTAGGGTCCGAGAGGCATGGTTCGAAAGTGCGACCAAAGGACGTCATGCGACTCGCCGTGGCTTCCTGCCGAGAGTTGGTAAGGTTCGCTCGACACGATCGCGCGAAGAAGCTTGCGAACGTTGTAGTGGTTCTTGGTAAAGTAACCTGTCAATACTTCGAGAGCTTCGGGCATTTCAACCGTGTTTGACGGCCTAAGGTCGTCAACAGGGTTGACAAATCCGCGTCCCATGAAGTGGCCCCACATGCGGTTGACGAACGCCTTCGAAAACCACGGATTGGCGTCGGCCGTCATCCACTTGGCAAGTGCGCCGCGGATCTTTGCCTCGTCTGCCAGCGACGTTCCATCGAGCGTCTTGGGTGTTGCCTGCGCAATCGGCTTCAGCTCCATGTTCTTCGCAACCCGAGGGACGACGCGCCGCACGTCTTCGACCTCGACTTGTCGCATCTGACCCATCGCAGGGCCGCCGCCAACGTACTTAAAGCGGGCGCGCGCAAAGCAGGCTGCGAGCGAATTGAAGTCTTGCTGTTTCCAATGCTCGGATTTGTGGTCGTGGCATTGCGCGCATTGCACTTGAACGCCGAGAAAAATGCGCGACGCCGTTCCTGCGATGTCTTGCGGATTGTCAAACCGCAAATACCAATTCACGGCGCCGTTAACGGGAGCTTCAGGCTCGAGCATCGGTCCGGCCCAGGGCGCAATGTTGTAGCGGGGCGGCGTATCGCCGTTGGTGTTCAGGCCCTCGGCGGCAACAATGGAGCGCACGATTTGGTCCCACGAATCGTTGCGTCTGAACGCGGCTTTGAGCCACCCGATGAACGCGTGTCGATCGACAATTTGCGGCCGCGTGCGCTGACCCATAAGGGCATCGTCCCAGTACGCCGCCCAATGCGAAGAGAACGCGTCCGATTCGAGCAACTTGTCGATGAGCCGTTCGCGCTTGTTCGGCGCAGCATCGGCCAAAAATACGCGCGCGTCGCCTTCCGTCGGAATGGTTCCAACAAGGTCGAGGTGCACGCGTCGCAAAAAATGGGCGTCGCTCGCACGCGCCTGCGGCTTCACGTGTCCGCTCACCCAGCCTCGCGAGATGGCTTCATGCAACTTCGCTTCGACGCTCGGATCCACCTTTGCCGCGGGCGGCACATTTCCGACCGGAGCGAGCCGCGCGCCACAGGACAGAAGAAGCAGCGCAAACGAAAGCCGAACAGCTCGAAACGAACCTCGCATCCCTCAAGGATATCGCGGTCTGAAGGTCAGAGACCATGCCACACAGCGGGCGAACATGCTTGACGAGGACCCCCGAGGCCGGTACACCCGGCGCTCGTTTCAGGGCCATTAGCTCAATTGGTAGAGCAGCGGACTCTTAATCCGTTGGCTGACAGTTCAAGTCTGTCATGGCCCACTGCGCGTCCGCTCTCGCTCAGGCTGTTGTTGGCGCGTAACCGCGCGCGTGGCCTCTTATATGGGCGCTGCGCTTCGCGGGTATGTGCTGCGCACGGCTATTT
>JAHFDZ010000075.1 GCA_023248745.1 Myxococcales bacterium
GCGTCAACGAGCGGTGCGGGCGGAATATCGACCACCATGATCTCCTGCACATTGCGACCATGATTGGCCGCACACCCAGCCGCGAGCGTTGCCGTAAACGCGAGGAACCGAGAACGATCGATGCGCATGAAGGGCTAGACGACTACACTGCGTCGCTATGGCGGGCAAATCACGGGTACTCGTAACGGGGGCAGCGAGCGGGATTGGCGCTGCGCTAACGAAACGTCTGCTTCAAGACGGAGCGCGCGTGCTCGCAACCGATTTGCATGTGGAAGCGCTCGCGATGCACGCGCCATTGGGCGCTCAATTGTGCGCGCTCGATGTGACGAATCGCCGTGCGTGGGACGACGCATTCGCGATCGCCGATCGTGAATGGGGAGGTCTTGATATTTTATGTAACGTTGCTGGTTACCTAAAGCCTGGCTACGCGTACGAAACGGACCTGGTCGAGATCGATCGGCACGTGGATGTGAACCTGAAGGGCGTCATGTTCGGAACGTGCACTGCGGCACGCCGCATGGTGGCCCAAGGATCAGGCCACATTGTGAACATCGGCTCGCTCGCGTCGCTTGCGCCCGTTGCGGGGCTCAATCTCTACGCGGCGACCAAGTTCGGTGTCCGTGGGTTTTCACTTTCCGTGGCGCTCGAACTCAAGCCGCACAACGTTGCCGTTTCGGTTGTCATGCCCGACGCCGTCGAAACGCCGATGCTCACGCTTCAAGAGTCGTACGAGCAAGCGGCGCTCACGTTTTCCGGGTCCAAACCGCTGACCGTAGACGATGTCGTCAAGTTGATTGTCGAACGCGTGCTCGTCGACAAGCCGCTCGAGATGGCGATTCCACCGATGAGGGGAATGCTCGCACGCATGGCGACAATGGCGCCTTCGCTTGCATCGGGGCTCGACCCACTCCTTCGGAAAAAGGGGCGCGAAAAGCAATTGGAGCGTTCTTCGCTCTCGAGGCGCGATAAACTCTCGTCAGAATGATCGTAAATGAGCTTGACGGGTTGGTACGCCTTTCGGAGTTGGACGACGCTTGGCGTGTAACAGGGCACGGACCCCGACTGCGCGCTGTCGAGCAAGGGGCAGTCAAGTTGCGCGAACGCCTGGCGAGTGGTTCGCGCGTGTCTGCTGCCCGAAGCCTTCCTTTGACGACGCTGCCCTATCCAACGCGCTACGCGTTCAATGGCGCCGCAACGTCATTGGCCCCCTTCGTCATTTTGACCCATCGCGCGCTCCTCGTGCAATTCATGCAACGCGGAGCACTCAAGCACCTGCTCTTCAATCCGACCGACATCGAAGGTTCACGGACCACGCCATACTTTGCGCGGCTGGCAGAGACGCTGCCGAAGTCGATCGAGCCACTTATCGTCAAGAAGTTTGACACTCTCGAAGCGCAGCTCGCATCCCTTGGCATTTCGTCAAACGACATTGATTACGTCGCGTTCGATCACTTTCACACGCAGGACTTGCGAGGCCTTCTAGGGACCCAAGATGGATCACGCAAGGCGCGCTTTGCGAACGCAAAATTGATCGCGCAACGATCAGAATGGACCGATTGGGACGATCTTCACCCGGTGCAGCGCGCCTGGTTCGTTGAGGACGGGAAGAAGGGAATCGAAACGTCACAGGTCGTGCTGATTGACGGTGACGTGTTGGTTGGCGATGGCGTCATGTTGGTTCGCACGCCGGGGCATACATCGGGCAACCAGACGCTCTTCGTCAATACCGAGCAAGGCATTTGGGGCACGAGCGAATGCGGAACGTCGGCAGACAATTGGACGCCTCACGAGAGCCGCATCAGTGGGCTTCGATCCCTTTGCCTCAAGCAAGACCTTGAAGTGCTCATCAACGCGAACACGCCAGAGTGGGGTGCCGATCAGTACACGTCGATGATCCTTGAGCGAACGATCGCCTCTCGCGTTAAGGCGGCGCCGCGCTTTGTGCAGATGCTTCCCTCGAGTGAAGTCACCGCGCACTTTATCGCGCCAGGCCTCAAGCCGACGTGGTCGTTTGGAGGCATTCAGGTCGGACGGCTTTCCAAAGTCGCGACATCGGTCGCCGCGGCGGCGGAGTGAGACCCGCGCTTCGGTTGAGGTCGAGCGTTGCGTGCAACCTCAGCCGTGACCGCGCTTGTAGGTCCAGTATCCCGCGAGCCCAGCCAACAGCAATGCGCTAAGCGCGAACAGAAAGATCGCGAGCGGGGGTGGTTTCATGCGATCGCGCAGATTTTCTGCGGCGGCGCGAACGGAGGCATCCTCTGAAGCAAGCAACGCACCGAGGAGCCGTCTCGTGGCGTTAAAGTCGCCCCGCGCAAACGCTTGAACTGCGGCTGAGGTCGCTTCAGGAAAGTCTTTGGCGAATGCCGGCGTCTCGCGCATGAAACGACGAGCTTACTCGCTTGCTTGAGGCTTGCGACGACCGTACGGTTCCGGCATGCGCTTTTCAGGTTACGTTTGGGGATTCCTTGTGGTCGGTGCTGTTTCCGCCCCCGGCTGCACGGTCACCCGGGTGCCGACACCACCCATGGTCGTCGACGCCGAAGCGATGTTCTCGCTGCCCCCATCGAACGCCGAGTTGAAAGGCGACAAGTGGCTTGACCATCCGTGGCCGAGCGATCTCCGACGAGACGAAGACGGGAGCATTCAGCTCGATGGGTTTTACAACCCTTACGAGATCTCCCTCCTCAAGTCCTACGTCGGAGCGGCCAAGGGTTTGCTCAAGGGCTTCTCGCCGGTGGCGCCCATCTACCTTCGATTCTCGGCCGATATCGATCCGCAGAGCCTGCCTGAAACGCCCAATGACGCAATTAAATCGACCTCTTCGTTGCAACTGATCGATGTTGATCCCAAGTCGCCTGAGCACGGTCAACGAAAGCTCCTTCAGTGGCACTGGCGCCGTGACGCAGGCGTCTATTGGCTCAAAGACACACTCGCTGTGTCACCCGCGTTTGGATATGCGCTGCGTGTTAACACGCGCTACGCCGCAATCGTGACTACGTCCGTGCGCGCGGTTGGGGGAGCGCCTCTCAAGGCGGGCGCTGATCTGCAGGAAGTGCTCGGCATTGCGTCGGCATCGTCGCGAAGCGAAAAGGCCAAGGCATTTTTCGCCGGCGCAGTCACCGAGATCGTGGCGGCTGGAATCGCAAAAGAGCAGATCGCGCACATGACGGTCTTCACAACGGGCGATCCCACCGCAGAGCTCTTTGCGATTGCAGACGACGTGCGCGCCAACGTTCCACCACCCACCGTTTCTTTGCTGACCGCTGAAGACGAGGGAAGCAACCATTTCGTTTACCATGGCCTTTACGGACCTTCGCCCAACTATCAGGCAGGCACGGCTCCTTACGAAGAGCCCAAAGATGGTGGCGGGTTCAAGTTTGAAAACGGTCACCCTAAGTTACAAAATACGTTCGATCTTCGTTTTGCGCTCGTGGTGCCGAGGCCTGACAAGTGCCCAATGCCCGATGACGGGTATCCAATCTTGCTCTACGCGCACGGAACAGGTGGCGACTATCGATCCCTGCTTGGCGGCAGTGGCTCTGCGCTCGCCCTCGCTGACAGGTGCGTTGCCTCAATGGGCATCGACCAAATTTTCCACGGCACGAGGCCTGGCGCTCCCGCCGATCCCGACCAGGTCAATTACATTTTTTTCAACGTCGACAACATCATCGCGCTGCGCACGAATCCACAGCAAGCTGCGGTCGACGTTGTGCAACAAGCGCGGCTCTTTTCAGAGACCAAGATCAAGATTCCTGCCGAGACGTCACGCACTGGCTTCGAAGTTCGCTTCGATCCAAAGCGGATTTTGTTCTCGGGTCACTCTCAGGGAGGGTTGAACGGGCCTCTATTTCTCGCGGCGGACAATCAAACGCGCGGCGGTGTGCTCACCGGCGCTGGAGGACTTCTCGGGGTGCCGCTCCTCGAAAAAACGAAACCAGAGCCCAGCGTTGCGGCGCTCGTAAAGCTTCTGCTTCAATTGCGTACTGAAGATGAGACCGCCGAGCTTAATATGTATCATCCTGTGATCGCTTTAGCTCAAACGCTCGGCGACGCTTCCGATCCGTACAACTACGGACCGTACATTGTGCGCACGCCGCGCGCCGGGTTTGCGTCCAAGAGCGTTCTTCAGTTCGTAGGCGTTGCGGCCGACGGCACGGGCGACAGCTATGCGCCACCACGAGGGATGGAACTCCTTGGCGTTTCAATGGGGTTGCCGCTCATGGCACCTCACGTGCGACCCATCCCTGAGCTCGCATTCGGCGGCTATGGCGAGGTCACCGTGCCCGCCGCAGGCCTGTCGGGAAACCTTGCCAATGGAAAAGCGTCTGGTGCGATCGTTCAGGTTGTACCGACGCCGGGCGTCGATGGGCACTTTGCAGCGTACTCAGACAAGACGGCGCTTGCGATGATCGGCAACTTCTGTCGCAACTTGGCGCTCGACGAGAAGGGGCGCATCCCCGTGCGGCAGTAGCCGCTTGCCCTGCACTGGTGTCGTTGGGTAACTTACTTGACCTTGCGTCGGCGCAAGCCTGCGAGCACCATTGCGCACGCGGCTACGAGGCTCAGTCCGCTCGCGCTTGATGCGTCGCTGCCGTTGTTCGTCGTAGAGCAGCCGCCTGGGTTCGTGGCAGATATGTCCGTCGTGGTGCCGAGTACGCAGAATCCGACGTCGTTCTTGCAAGTGTGGCCATCGGCGCATGTGCCGCCGGAGCCGCAGGGATCGACGCACACACCGTCAAGGCACTTGCCCGATCGGCACTCGTCGTCTGTTGTGCATGTGGCATCAGCCTTTGCTTTGCGTGGGTCGGGCCCGCCCTCGAACCAAGGCTCTTCGCCTGTGGAGGCGAAGGCTTGCATGATGAGGTCTTTGTAGGGCGCGACGCTTGTGTACGTATTGTGAGTGCCAAGCCCTTTGCACCCCACGGATGGATCGGACTCGCTCTTGCTCCCGTTGCCCCCGCGCGACACCACGCCAATGATAGCGCCGGTGCTTTCGGCGATCGCAGGGCCGCCCGAGTCTCCTGAGCAAATGGATTCACCGACCTCGAATTCGTTGGCACCCAAGCCGCCTCGGTTGCTGCGATCGACGGGACCGACGTCGAGCACCTCGATGCCCGTGCGCTGTTGACGGCGGCTGGGGTTTTGCCCGTTTTCAGTCAAGCCCCAACCGATCGCTGTAATCAACTCTCCTTTGACGGGCAGGCTATCGAGACGGATAGGGGCGATTTTTGCGTTCGTGACGGGCGTCGCAAGCTCGATGACTGCGATGTCGGAGTTGCACATCACCTTTGATTCGGGAAGGTAAAGTTCCTTGCCTTGTCCGTCAGCTCTGCCGCGGAAGCTGGGCGAAACGCCAAGCATGACGTACATCGCCGAGGCAGGGTGGTCTGACATGATGCGTCCGCCCGCAAGTACGTTGCCCTGGCTGTCGCACGAAGCTTGCTCATCTGTTGACGAGACGCAGTGGCGTGCTGTCAGCGCGATGCGCGGGCTCAACATGGTGGCGGTGCATCCGCCGATCCCACGCGAATTGCGCTCGTAGTAGAAGAGCTGCACGACTGCGTCTTGGTCTGCAGTGGAGTCGATGCCGTTGATCACCTTTTGTTCGGTTTGACCAACGCCGCTCTCGCGCACCGAACCCGAACCACAAGCGGCTACGGTAACTGCAAGAGCGATCGTGAATTTGCGCATTCGAGCCTCTCGGATTGGAATCGACGGAGTTACAAAGACCAGCGCGAGGAATCCAATCAAACGATAGCGGGAGGCGCCATTGTGACGCGCCTCCTGCTGGATACTGACCACTGATGTTGGTGGTACTGGACTCTTCTTCTCAAACTGGATCGCGACGCTTTAAGAAGATCAAGAGCAGGATCATCATGACTACAGTCATGGCGAACAAAACAGCAGGTGGCAACCAATAACTCTCCCAGTCGGCATAGCCCCAAGCGCCGACCAACGACGTGCTCTCGATTTGCGCCCGCGCGCACTCGAACTTTCCGTTGCGAATGAAGTCAGGAACGCTGTTGAGCGTTGGGTTGTTCAGATTCACGATCCAGGCTTTGTCGTTCGCGACGGCGGTACGCTCAAAACCGATCGCACCCTGAAAGCCCCAGCGCGCCGGGATGCCGTACATCATGTACTTGATGAGGCTGTTCGATGTCGACGTCATCGGCACCATGATGCCCGTCAGAATGATCTGCGGGATGAGGGCGATCGGCGTGAGCGCCATTGCGGCTTCGGCAGAGTCGACTGCTGTCGAGATGAGGAGGCCTAGTGCGGTTGCGCTCATGGCAAGCGCGATGAGATTGGCGAGCTCAGCAAGAAACGCGGGCGGACCCCCTTGGAATCCGAGTGCGACGAAGACGATGCCGAGCAACGTCGTGCACTGGATCACGCAGACGAAGGACAGCAAAATGTACTTCGAGATGACGTAATTGACGAGCGACAGATTCACCATCCGTTCGCGCAGATAGATCGCTCGCTCAGTTACAATTTCGCGCGCTGCGTTACTTGTGCCGAACCACACGCAGCAGATAACGACGAAGAACATCGCGATCGCGTTGTCTTTCGTCCCCGTCATACCCGCAAGCAAGTTGTTCTGCCCGCCGATGGGGATGTTTGCCTTCTGCGACAACTCTTGAAGTGCGCCCAAGCACCAGAACGGCACGCTTGGTTTCTGTCCACCGAACACTAGCGCCAAAAGCAGGCCGATAATTGGCGCTTGCAAAAGCATGATTGCAGCGCCCGCGCGATCGCGAATTTTGAGCTTCCAGTACCGCGAAAGTAGTAATAAAAGTTGACGAAATAGAGGAACGTCTGGGCGATGGGGAACGCCCCGTGTGGCTTGCTGTTGCCCGACCGCGCGCCGGCCCGAGAACATTTGCGCGAAGACCGGGTTTTGCGGATTGAAGAACTCGCCGCGCCATTGCCTTGCTGCCTCGAGTCGCGCAACGGGACGTGGCGTTTGCGGGTTGCGTTGCTTCATCTGCTCGTGCACTGCGCGCTCACGAACGTTGAGCATGTCGAACATGTCGCGCGGATTGTCGATTGTGCGGCCGGGCTGTGCGCGCTTGAAAAAGTCGTACGATGCGTTGCCGGTCGGGCCGAAGTAAACGGGAATGCCGCCGTAGCCCATGATGAACGCGACGTTGAACTTCTCGTACTCGTCGCGAGCCGGCTGGTGGATCGTCATGATGATGGTCTTGCCCGTGCGCTTTGCGAGTTCGGACAGGAGCGTGATGAGCGCGGTCGTGTCATCGGCGGCAAGACCTGAGGTGGGTTCGTCAAGAAACAGGATGACCGGATCGGTGACGAGTTCGAGCGCAATGTTCACGCGTTTGCGCTGACCACCGGAGAGAACCTTTTTCTCTGGCTTGCCGATCTGAAGGTTCATCACGGCTTCAAGGCCAAGGTCTTTCAGCGTTTCGGTGACGCGACGATCGATTTCGTCTTCTGAATAGTCAGGTGGCAACCGAAACATGGCCGAGTACTTTACGGCCTCGAAAACGGTGAGTTCGGGATGCACGATATCGTCTTGGGGCACGTACCCAATCGAACCTCGCAGCGCGTCGTAAATGGCGTAGAGGTCTTCGCCGTTGATGCGTACCTGGCCCGAGGTGGGTGGAAGGTACCCGTTGAGGGTCATGAGCACAGTCGTCTTGCCCGCGCCCGACGGTCCCATCAGCGCGACCATGTCGCCTGGCAGTGCCTTGAACGAAACGCGGTAGAGGAGGACCTTCATCGTCGCTTTGTTCTCGCGATCGGGCACCTCGAGATGCAGGTCCCACGCTTCGATTTCGTAAAGCGGCTTACCTGCCCAATCCTGTTGGTCTTCAACGACAACGTTGAGCTTTGAGCCCGCGATTTGGATGACCACCGGCATTGGGCCGATGAACACCTTTTCGCCGTTGGCGACGGGAACGCGCTGATTTGGAACGAGGCGTTGACCTCGGACGAACGTTCCATTCGCCGAACCTTTGTCTTCGAGGAAGAGTTGCTCACCCTGCTTGACGATGACCGCGTGCTTGCTCGACACCTGCGGGTGCGGCACGACGATCTGGTTCTCGGGGGTTCGACCGATCGTAATGATGCTGTTTGCGAGTTGATCAATGGCAAGCTCACCGATGATCGTTCGGTGCTTGCGCGGGCCGCCTCCCTCGGGAGGTGGTGCGCCCTGCGGGGGCGGTCCTTGCGGTGGCGGTGCGCCCATCTGTGGCGCCGCCGCGTGGGCCATCGATGGGGGCCTCTGTGCGGGCGCACCCTGGTGCGGCGAAGGAGCCGCGCCTTGTGCAATGCTCGTCAGCAACCCAACGGGAATGGGTACCGATCCGAACGCAATGACGCCGCTCGGGTCGATGGGTGTGGGCTGCTCGGGAGGACAACGTTGACCCGCGACATACGTGCCGCTCGTCGAGCCGTGATCGACAACTATCATTCGGTCGAGCATCACGGTTGCGTGAGCGCCGCTCACCGATGGATGCAGTATCGCGAGTGACGCGCGCGCGGGATCGCGGCCGATGATGATGTGTCCGCGTTGTGGCGCGGGAAGCTGTCCGGCGGCGAGGACCATCTGCGCGATGGCAGGATGGGCAAGTGGTACAGGTACTTGACCAACCGCAAATTGAGTCCGAAAGTCGAAGGGAACGGGCTGCTGCGGAGGGACCTGCTGTCCGTTCGCAAAGCTTGGCCCTGCCCCCAAATCGACGAAATAAATTTGGTTCTGTTGCTTGACTAATCGTGCATGCGTGGGTGCGACGCCCGGTCCGCTAAGCACAATGTCATTGTTAGGAGCACTACCGATCGTCGCCGTTTCTCTGCCGAGGAGCCCACTCATGAACACCATGGTACGAAGAGATAGGTGCCGCTACCCAGCTTTATACGTGCTCGCATCATTAAGCGCGCGTACGAGCCCCTGGCTGCGGTGGATTCACAGCCTACCGATGTGGCGGCAAGCACAAAAGATGGCGCGCGACGCCGGGATGCGCGGGCTATGAAGTGCTCAGCTTGGTGAGGTCGTGGGGGGAGGATTGTGATCGACCGGCGCCCGCAACGAACGTTGTCGATGTTGCATTTGAAGGAGTGCCAGCACAACGGAGCCGAGCACCAAGAGTGCGACGACTCCGATAGCGATCGCCGCGAGCAGTTCACGTCGCATTCCAACGCTGCCGCGGCGCACTGCTGGAGCAGGTGGGCCTGCAGGAGGGATGGGGGGCGCTTGCTGCACGAGCGGCTGCGCGGGAGGGGGCATCGTCGTGCCCGATGGGGACGGCAGCGGTGCGCCGATTTCGGTCTTATCAGATGAACGATCGGTCTCGGGCACCGTCGTGCCGGTGAGGGTCCTCGGCAGCGCGCTTTGCTGGACGTCTGCGCTTTCCTTTGCACGCAGGATCTGCACGGTAATGTTGTCGTGGCCACCGCGAGCGTTCGCAAGGTCAATTAACTTACCTGTCGCTTGCTCTGCGGAGACGGTTCCGACGACGTCGAGTACCTCGCTCGGTTCTACGAGATCACTGAGGCCGTCCGAGCAAAGGACGAAGGCGTCGCCCACAAGATGTCGTACAGGTTCTTGACGAACCTCAACGTCGACTTCTGGGAACATCCCGAGGGCACGAGTGATCTGATTTGCGTTTGGGTGCCCGATGGCTTGCGCGGGTGTGATCACGCCGCGATCGACGAGTTGTTGAACCGCCGAGTGGTCCTTGGTGACTTGAAAAATTTGGGCTTCGTGGAGCAGGTACACGCGGCTATCGCCAACGTGGGCGACCTCCGTACCTTCGGCGTGTAGCAGAATCGCGACGACCGTTGAGCCAGCGCGCGCGCGCTGCATCTCGGGGGGGGTGAGCGCGTACACTCGGCGATTCGCCTCGCGAATCGCCTCGCCAAGAACGATCGCCGCGTTGTCGCCCGGTGAAGCCTGCGACACGAGTTCGATGATGGTGGCGAGGGCCGCATGCGACGCCTCTCGACCACCTTGATGGCCTCCCATGCCATCGCAGACGACGGAGAGATGCCCGATCGCCGTCTCGCGATAGGCGGACGCGTCTTCGTTGACCTGCTTGTCAGGATCACGACCCGGGTCGGTTTTTTCGGCGAATTCGATTGCAGGTAACATTCGTGGTTACAATTCAAACTCGATGTTGAATTCAAGGGGACCGAACCGCAACACGCTCTGCACCGGAACTTCGACCCACTGCCCGCTTGGAATGCGGCTGCCCACGACGAATGTTCCGTTATTCGATCCTTCGTCGCGAACCCACAGCGCTTGTCCCTCAAACTTGAGGGTTGCATGCGCTCCGCTCACGCGCGGATCGGCGAGATGAACAGGGCAGCGCGATGGATCACGTCCAGCGCGAACTTCGTTTCCTTCACGGATTGAGAACTGTCCCGACATGCCTCGCAGCGACGCGGCGCGATACGTAGGCGCATACGGACTTGGAGGAGGTTGCAAATTGCGCAACTCGCCGGTCAGCGCGAAAGGCCTGAGCCGTTGCCGGCCCGCCTCCCTTTCCAGACTCCGCTGAGAACGCTCGCCCACAAGAAAAACAGACTGACGATTGGCCCCCTGTTGCCATGGTCTTCATTCCACAATGTGGGCAATTGACCTCGACGATCGCGCCGTTTCCAATGTTGTTAGGAATGGGCGCGATGTGCGCAGGCGCTGCCATCGGCGTGGGCGCTGCCGCGAATGGTGTGGGTTGCGGAGGTGGTGCGGAATAGGCAACTGGCGGCGATCCATATTGCTGCGGCGTTGGCGCCGAATAGGCAACTGGTGGTGATCCATATTGGGGTGGCGGACCGCCGTAGCCAGGGATCGCAACAGGTGCCTGTGGAGGCGGTTGTGGAGCATACTGAGGTGCGGGTTCAGCCGCAGCGCCGTAGGGCGCAGCGGCGTGGCCTTCGCCGGCCATTCCGTAACCGGGAGGTCCTCCGCCGTAGCCGGGGGGAGCGCCGCCAGGGCCGCCGTATCCACCTGCAGGCGGGTAACCTGGTGGGCCAGGTGGGTAGCCACCACCGCCACCGCCGTAGGGTCCGCCAGGAGGAGGCCCGCCGCCACCCCGTTTCTTTCCTCCACCGCGGCTCACAGCCACGATGAGCAAAATGATCACGAGGACGCCGCCGGCGATCGCACCGATGATCAACCAATCGAGAGGCTTCTTGGATGCCTTGAGCGTGAGCACGCCTTTGTCGTCGATGGCGCTCGCGCGTCGCGCTTTCTCGTCGCCGAGGATGACGCGCGCCACCATGTTCTCGCCTGTGCCCTCGAGCACTCGCTCGTCGTCGGGGACTTGAAACTCGGCGTAGGCATCGCTCGTGTCGATGGCGTTGCCGATCATATTCTGCGCTTTGAGCTGCTGAATCGTCTGCTCGACGACTTTGGGATCGCGACTGTTGGTGCGTTTTGGATCGGGCTTCGTCCCTGCAGGAACGAAGTAAGCTTTGGCGCGACCCTTGTCGGAGCCCCAGCAAAATTGGCCGAATACTTTGAACTTGCCGCCAGGGTGCAGAGCGTTCGCGCCAGCCTCTTTTACGGTTTTCTCGACATCAACCGCGAGCGGCCACTTGGTGGGATCGACCGGAAGTGGAACCTTCTTGAAGGTTGCGTCTGGCAGCACCTTTGGCTGCGTGTTCTCGAAAGCGAGTGTGAAGGATTGTTCAAGCGACGGATTGAGGCACGCGACCGTCCACTTGACGAGGTACATCGCATCGAAGCGTTCGCGAACGCGTTGCACGATGATGGGCCCCTTCGTCGACCCCTGTCCCTGCTGCACCACGTCGTAGAAGCCACCGGTTTCGCGATCGACGAGCGATTGCATGAACTGCTGGTCATTGTTTGAGTACAGATCTCTCAAGATCTCGCCGGTTGGATTCGGTAACCACACCGAGATAATGGGCGTCGGTTGCTTTGGCAGCGCGGTGTTCTCTTGTGGGAACCGTCCTTGACGAAATACGTCTTTGAACGCTTCGGCTGCGGGACCGCTCGTCGCAATGTCGTTCTTTCCTGAGCCGTTGGAGAGCACCACCATGGCTTGGTGCATCGGAATTTGTTCCGACGGGATGTTGTTTCCCATCGTGCCAAAGCCGTCGTTCGCTACTTTTTTGATCTGATCAAACAGTGCGCGTCCCTGTCCGTGCGATGGTGCGGCGTTCGGTTGGGCCTTCAGCGTGTCGACGACGACGGCGCGGTCCTTGTAGCTCTTCCACTTTGAATCGCCGATGGTTTGGCGATCATCAAAGATGACGAGATTAATAATGTCGTTGGGACGCATCCCTTCGATGAAGTCGTGCGCAATTTCGCGCGCATCGGCGTAGCGCGCGCCCATGCCCGACGATGCGTCGAGCGCAACGAGCCACGCTGTGCCAACGCGCGATTGGTTCTTCGCAGTGCCCCAAGTTTCCTTGCTTTGGAATGTTGCAAGCTGGTCGCTACCGCCAACGTCGACGGCGAACCGTGCGCCGCCTTCGGGGAAGCCGAACGGCGCCCATTGGGCCTTCGGCTTCTCGAGCTGATCGCTCCAACACGTTAGCTGTGCCGTTTTCGTGAGGTCCTTACACGGCATGAGGACGTCTGCGAGCGTCTTCATTTGCACGAGCTCTATGACAGTCGTGAGGATGGGTTTGCCGGTCTCAATCCCCGCCCAAGGATCGACGCGCACGAGCCTACCGCGAGGCTGAGCGACGGCTGATGATGCAACGAGAGAGAGTGCTGCACCGGCGACGCACGACAAGAAGGATGTTCGATTCATGCTCTGTTCCCCAAAGGACAAATACAGATCAAATATTGATCGATTTCAGATGCGACCCAAGAGTTTGACCAACGTGGTGAAGCCACCGAAGCGAATGCGATCACCATCGCGCACTTCGCGACGCCCACCGGCGCCGATGTGCTCTTCGTTGACGTAAGTACCGTTAGTCGAATTGGTATCTTCTATAGTTACAATTCCAGCCGTTACATCCACGTTGATGGCTGCATGGCGCGACGAGATGGTGGGATCGGGCAACGGAATTTCGATGTTCTCTCCTGAGTTCGCGCGGCCCAGTGTGTAGCGTCCGCCGCGAAGTGCCCAAAAATCCCCGGCTGGATTCGCTTGAAATGCGACAAGGAACCCGCGCAGCGCGTTTGTCGGTGGCGCTTCGCGTGCCGTCTCGACGACGGGCTGCGCTTGCGGCGGCGGCTGTTGGGGCGGTGGTGGTGGCTGGTATGCAGCAGCGGGCTGCGAACCATGCTGCGGATAGCCTTGCTGCGGTACCTGTTGTGCGTATGGATCGGGCGGGGGTGCGGCCGGTGTTCCGTAGCCAGGGTATTGCGGCTGCTGTGGGGGCTGGCCGTAGCCTTGCGCGAACGGTGGCGGAGGCTGCGCGTAGCCTTGTTGGAGGTTGGGATCGTAGCCCTGTTGTGGGTAACCCTGCTGCGGATAGTTGGGCGGCGGGTAGCCTTGCTGTGGCGCATAGCTTTGTTGCGGCGGTTGCGCGCCCGGGAATGCGGGTTGTGCGAATTGCATTTGGTCGATGGGTGGTGGAGCGTTTCCGAAGGGTTGCGGCGCACCTTGCGGCGGCGGTCCACCTGGTTGACCAAAGGGAGCTGGATTCTGTGGGGGCGGCCCGAACCCTTGGCCACCCGGCGGTTGACCCGATCCTTGCGCGGGCCCCTGGTAGGGAGGCGCCGCCGCCGCAGGAGGAGCCGCGACGCGCTGAAGCGGCGTACCACACGCGTTACAGAATTTGTCGGTTGCCTTGTTTTGAGCTCCGCAGGCAGGACAGGCGGTCATGACTTTCCTTCGGTGCACGGATGAGTGTGCACTGCGCTCGCAGCATATCGGAGTCTTCCGCAAAAGTTGTATTGACGTTCATGGCCCAAGTCGCAAGCGTCTGTTAGCCTGGAGGGATGCGTGCACATTCGCGCGGTAACCGTGCGTTGGCCGTGGCGTTTCTAGCCTCGCTTACAGCCTTCGTTTGCGTTTCCAGCGGGTGTGGGGCGGTGTTCTCGTTGGGCTCCGATGGCGGGTCGCCCGACGGAGCCTCTGATGCCCCCGGCTCTGAGGCGGGAACCAACTTCTGCGAGGATCAATCGCATCAATCGCCCATACCGGCTCTTTGCGACAGCTTTGACGACCGACAAAACGCACAAGACACCGTGGGCAGATGGACCGAAGTGGTCGAAGGTGATGGATCAAAGATCGCGCTCTCGATCGATTCGAACGCAAGTGTCTCAAGGCCGAGTTCCCTGCGCATCCAACGGGTTGAATCGGGCAGCGAAGGCGCCCATTTCCTGCGGTTCGAGGCCAGCCTTGAGCCCGGTCAAGAGTGGCACTTTCGTGGCAAAATTGGTATCCGCTATCAGCCCGTACAGGCCACAGGGGCAGGCATTGCGCCTCTTGTGATTCGCGTCATGAGCACAAAGGTCGCGGTGGCTCACACGTACCTCAAGTTCGATGTTTCTGCGGATGGCAAGACGCACACGGTATCTGCCTTGCGATCGGGTTCGAACCCCTTTAACCCGACAGGCACCGAGCTACTGCAAAGTTGGGCGGAGCAAGTCTATGCCTTCGATCTCGGTATTTCGCGAGCCTCGACGGTAAGCGGGCCAGTCACGGCCGTCCTCCACTTTGATGGTTCTTCCAAGGAATTCGAATTGAGCGATGCCCCTCGCACGCTCACATTGCCGACGATACGAATGGACTTGGGGGGCTACACCGCCGCAGGAGGATGGGACGTTCATGTCGACGATGTGGTCATTACGCAAAAGTAGTGTCGTGGTGGCTGCCAATCTCGTTGCATGCGGGCTTGTTGCATGTGGGCAGGCTTTTTCCCTCGGCGGCAATGACGCTGGCACTTCCAACGACGACGCGTTGTCTCCTGACGATACGGGAGCGGACGTGACGACCACGCGGTATTGCGATTCGCAGATGTTGGCGCGCGTCGCTTTTTGTGACGACTTTGACGATCGCACTTCGGGTCGCGGACTATGGAACTCGGAGAACGTTTCGAGTGCCGCGAGCCTCACGATCGATTCGACAACGTATGTGAGTGCAGGGCACTCGCTGATGGCGAAGGCTGGTGCGAGCCAAAATGCGGCCTTTAGCTACAATCTTCCGCTAGGCAACAAAGACCAAATCACGATCGACTTTGCGATCAAGATCGACAAGAGCGTTGTCGCCACGAGTTCAATGCGGTTTGCGTCGATCGCGGCGTTGTCGAGCGCTGATTCGTTTCGACTCGATATCGTCAAGGAAGCGAGCGGTGTGTACTCGCTGCGATTGATCGTGTCGGGTGCAGTTACCGATTCCAGTGAGCTCAAGGGGATGGACGCGCTCGAGTCTGGCTGGCACAGGCTGACCTGGGTTGTCAAAGCGCCAACATTTACGCCTGGATTTACGGCCGGGAGAGTCGAGGTCAAACTCGAAGACGAAACGAAAGGCGATCTAGCACTCACATCCGCCTCACCCAATACGCTCGCCGACGTTTTTCGAAATGGCTTGCGACTGAATCTTGGAATCGTCATTCCCGCCGGCAAGAGCGAGGCCGAAGTGCACTACGATAATGTAACCGTCATTGGTTCATAAATGCGTTGAGCGCTGCGGCAATGACCTCGCGCACCGGGACGCCGTGCGCTGCGGCTGCTTTCGCGCATGCATCGAACTCGGGTTTGACTTGCGCTGGACCGAACGGGCCTTCGCTAACTTTGATCGCGATGGGCCCGAACTTAGTGACCAGTTCGACGATGCGCCTCGGCCGCTCGGTTCGGGCAACATCGTAGCGCCGCACACCAAGCGACGTTGTTTCACCGAGGAGCGTTGCCGCAATCGCGTCTGCGCGCGCTGCTGGCGCCATTGCGCTGAGCGTGACTGCGGGTCGCCCCTTCTTCATCGTGATGGGCGTAGCCCACGCATCGAGTGCACCTGCGCAAAGAAGCTGATCGATTGCGTGGGCCATGAGCTCTCCGGTCGCGTCGTCGAGATTCGTTTCGATGACGACGTGTTCGCTGTGGATGGCCGCACTCGATGCATCACCCAAAATGACGCGGAGTAAGTTCGGACGTCCCTCGATTGTGGCACTGCCCGCACTCCACCCAACGCTTGTGGGAGAAAACGACGGCCATCCCTTCACGCCGCGCGCGATCGCACCGACGATTGCAGCGCCGGTTGGTGTCACGAACTCAAAAGGTAACCCGCCGTCGTAAGTTTCGATGCCCTTCAAACATTCGATGGTTGCCGGAGCCGGAAGTGGCAAGATGCCGTGTGCAGCCTTGATGAAGCCGCGCCCCATCGGTAGGGGCGAAACCCATAGTTCGGCGCCGAGGTATGTGAGCGCCGCTGCGGCGCATGTGATGTCGACGATCGAATCGACACCGCCCACTTCGTGAAAGTGAACATCGTTGACAGATGTATGATGCACCTTTGCTTCGGCGTGCGCGAGGTGCAAGAAGATGCGCATCGCACAAGCGCGCGTCTCGTCATCAAGGCGTGAGCCCTCAAGCATGGATCGAATGGTTGCGAAGCTGCGCTGTGGCTGGCCCTTGTCGACGTGAACGTCGAACTTGGCGGCGAAGATGCCGCTCTGTTCACGCTTGCCTAAGTGAACGTGGTAGCCGTTCAGGTCGATCGCGCTAAGGGCGTTCTCGACGACGGCGACGGGAACACCAAGATCGATCAGGCCTCCGACGATCATGTCTCCCGATAGGCCGCTTGGCGCGTCGAAGAAGAGGATTTTCCCGGCTCCGCTGCGATGTGCCAGCGATGGCCGTTCGTTCTCGTCTTCACTGTGGTCGTGATGACCGTGATCATCCCCGTGATGATCGTGATGAGGATGGTCGTGATCGTGTCCTTCGCCGTGGGGCATAATTAGTACCTGTCGCGGTTGCGAATGATTCGTGCCGCGGCAAACGCTGCGCCGAAGCCGTTGTCGATGTTGCAAACGGTGATGCCAGACGCGCAGCTCGTCAGCATCGAAGCGAGTGCCGCAAACCCACCAAGCGCAGCGCCATAGCCGACCGATGTAGGGACGGCGATGACGGGCACGCTCACAAGCCCGCCTACTGCACTGGGCAATGCGCCCTCCATTCCTGCGATGACGATCGCAACGGACACTCGGTCGAGAATTTCGCGCTTGGCGAGAAGTCGGTGAATACCTGCGACCCCGACGTCGTAGACACGAACCGTCTTGCCTCCCAAGGCGGTGAGTGTCTCGATGCACTCTTCGGCGACTGCGAGATCACCGGTGCCTGCGCTAATGACCGCGACTTCGCTCTCGGAAAGTAGCTTGACTGGTTGCTGTTCGAGGACTGCCGTGCGAGCCAGTTTATTGTAGCGAAAGGCAGGGTACCTTTGGAGCAGTGCGTCGGCCCTTGACTCGTCAAGGCGCGTGACCAAAACGTTGCCGCCGCCTTTTGCCAGCTCGTGTGCGATGCCGATGATTTGGTCGGCGGTCTTTCCTTGACCAAAGAGGACTTCGGGGACTCCCTGACGCAGCGCTCGGTGATGATCGACCGTGGCGTAGCCGAGATCGGCGAAAGGAAGCGATCGAAGCGACGAAATTGCTTCTTGCGACGATGTTGCCCCTGTCTTCACGCTCTCGAGCAGCGCCAAAAGCTTTGCCTCGTCCATGTAGCCGCTACGCTAGTACTCTGACCGTGTGAATTCACTCATCATTTGTGCGCCCAGGTTGCGAGCGATCGCGACCTCGGCCGCAGCACGAACCCAGAGTCCTCCATGCTGCCCATCCCCTTTGCGTTACTGATTCTCGGCGTGCTGGGCATTGTGTTTGCGCTCGTCGCTGGAGAGGTGCAAGCGGCAGAGCTGAAGAGGTGGACGCATCCGAGGCGATTTTGGGTCGCGATGAGCGGTGGGCTCTTCGTTGTCGTGCCCTCTTGGTATGTCGCGATTTGTTACCCTGATTGGTACGTTTCGTATGTGTTTTCGGCGGGCGTGTTGCCTCGCGTGGCTTGCGCACTCATCGCAACGGGAGTGTCGTCTGCGCTCGTGATCGGGTTCTGGTTGGGCGCCACTGGCTTGTCCGCGCGGCGTGTCGATCTGCTTGCGCTCACCCTCGTCGCGCTTGTGGTTGCCTTGCTTCTCGTCTCGGGCGCCTTTGGTGCGCGGCTTGGTCTTGTTGGGTCTCATGTGCAGTTTGCAAGGAGCACTCTCGGAATCAAGCTGACCGAATCTGGACTTGGACGCGCGGTTCTGTGGGGGTCGGTCGTGCAGCTTCTTGCCTTTGCTTACCTCCTGCGCATACTTGGGTTTGCGCCGAAAAGCGGGCGCGACGCGCGCTGACTGATATTCTTTGCGTGTGTGGATCCAAGGTGTCGCGATTCGACCTGTGCCGCCCTTCGCGGTGATTGAGAGCGACATCCTCGAGCGCATCGAACGCGAACTTGGAGCAGAGGAAGAAGAGGCACGCTACCGAGTCGACGAAGTCTTTCGGCGATTTGAAAGAACGCAACCCGCGTTGGCAGACGCGATGTTTGCGCTGCTCTCTAAGCCGCTCGACGATACGGCACTCGCGCTAGGGTACTTTCTGTCCGCGTCGATTTGGCTCGCGTTTGAACGCGTGTTTGGGGGACGCCTCAGTCAGGTGAGCGATGAGTCTTTTCGAGCGGTCAGTGATTCGCTCGGCCTCGAGGAAGAGCTTCGCGCCGAACGTGGGCACGAGCCGATCGAGTTCGAAGACGTGGTGCTCGTCGCGCAACCTCGCATCATGGCATTCATTCACGAGCACCTTGACGCCGCACTTGATGTTGCAGCGCGTGTTGAAGATGAAGGCACGTGCGAGGTTGACGTGGATGACGTGCACGCGGTCTACCGGGCGCTCTTGGTGATGGTGCTCGCGCTGTCGTATGCCGTGGTTCCGAACGACGGTGTCATCAGCCGCGAGCACCTAGCGTAGGCTAAAGGTCGCGCGTCAGAAGGGTGCACGTCGGATTTGCGACGCCCGATTGAGGGCTCTGCGAATCGCGTTTGCAGAAGAGCGCGCGCACTTTTGGGACTTGTGCATCGGACGGTGGGTCGTTGATCAGAAACAACGTACCGACCGCGGGTTCGCCCCACTCGATGCCGGCCCATCGTGCGGTGTCGGTCGTTGCGCCTGGCGCGCTGGCGCTCATGACGGTCCAATACCCGACGCGGCGATAGCCGAGAGCATCGGTCTTTGGCGGTTGTGCTGTCTTACCGAACGTGAGGTTCGGATAGTCGGCGCTAAAGTTGCCATCGAGCATTCCACCAGTCCCAAAGTTGAGTGCGCCGAGGCCCACTGCGGCGTGCACAACGCGAACGAGCGGGTCGGTGGCACCGTCTTGAAAGGCACTTGATGGTGGCAAGTCGGTCATCACGCTAAGCGTGAGGTCTGTGGTGCTAGCGCCGAAGGCAACAACCGTTGTGTAACTCGAATCGCTCACTTTAAGCGTTACGTCGGTGCCGATACCGGTGTTGCAATTTGTAGAACCTGGGGCCACGAGTCGAAGAGCGGTAGCGCGTGTTGAGGCTGCGACGTACCGTGACGCTTGCGCATTGGTAATGCCTGTAGTTGCGAATGCAGCGAGTGCAGGCGTAGCCGTTGAAAATCCACCTTCTCCGATGCAGAAGTCCACGGCGCTGAGTCCTTGATTGACATGCGCGACACGCAAGTAGCCGACGCCTGCGTCATCACCCGGATGTGGAACGGGCGCGTCCAAATCGATTGGCGCGCTATCGACGGTCGGACCATCGCTGCCGACGGGAGCGTCGACGACGACACTGCCGTCAACCGCGCCGTCAGTCGGCACCGCTGAATTGGTACTGCAACCGATCACAATACGACCGGCGACGCATGCAACGAGAAGGGTCGGGGCAACGAAGCGCATAGACACTAGTGTGAGTGAAACCGCGTTTCGTTACGAGTTTTCATTCGAGAATGCGCGCGTCGTCTAAAGGCGTACACTATCGGACCCGATGCTCACAGACGCGATAGTCCTCAAAAAACATGGCGGCCCCGAGGTTCTCGAGCGCGCTTCGGTCGACATTGGGCCACTGGGCGCGCACGAGGTTCGCGTTCGCGTTCGCGCTGTGGGGCTGAATCATCTCGACTTGTGGGTGCGTCGCGGAATGCCGCATCTCAAACTCGACTATCCGCATCGCCTCGGCTCCGATCTTGCGGGCGAAATCGAATCGCTCGGCAGCGAAGTCCGCGGCAGCTTTGCGGTTGGAGACAAGGTGCTGGTTGCACCTGGGCTCTCGTGTGGCGTGTGCGTGCGATGCGCTGCCGGAGACGACAACTTGTGCGGCCGCTATCGCATTTTGGGTGAAAATACGCAGGGCGGATACGCACGATTCGTCAATGTGCCTGATGCGAACCTTGTTGCTCTTCCTGAGCGTCTGTCGTTCGCGCAAGCCGCCGCGATTCCGCTTGTCTTTCTCACGGCGTGGCAAATGGTGAAACTGAAAGCGCAAGTGACGCATGGGCAATGGGTGCTCGTTCATGCCGCGGGTAGCGGTGTTTCGTCGGCCGCGATTCAGATGGCAAAGATGTGCGGCGCGCGCGTGATTGCGACGACCGGAAGTGACGCCAAAGTCGAACGCGCACGCGCCCTCGGAGCCGAGCACGTTATTAACTACGCAACCGAAGACTTCGTGCGAGAAGTGCGACGCATCACCGACAAGCGCGGCGTCGATGTTGTCATCGATCACGTGGGTGGCGAAGTGTTCAGCAAATCGATCGCAGCGTGTGCATGGGGCGGTCAGATCGTGACGTGCGGCGCAACTGCGGGCCACGCGCCTGCGATCGATCTGCGACACGTGTTCTTTCGTCAGATCGCGATCAAAGGGTCAACGATGGGACCACGATCGACACTATTTTCGTTGACCGAATGGGTCTCGCGGGGATTGCTTGAACCGGTGATTGGCGCCGTTCTTCCCTGGAATCGCATGGCTGAGGCGCACGAATTGCTCGAGGGGCGATCGGTGTTTGGGAAGGTTGTCGTTGAGGTGGACTAGTCGCGCGAAGGGATCAGGCTCAGGTGAAGTGGATCAGGATCAGTGATCGGGACTTGGGCTCGGGCTAGCCTTGGGAGAGGGCGAGAAGAAGCCGGACGATCATACGGGCGCGGCGGGTCATGAGGGGGGCATCGAGCTTTTCTTTTGTGTCGGTTGGCTTGTGGTAGTCGTCGCTTTCGCCTGAACCCAAAAAGATGGCGGGGATGCCGACGGCCTCGAATGACGCGTTGTCGCCTCGATTTTGGGCGTACTTTTCGACGACTGATGCGATGGGTGCTGGCAGATCTTCGACAGCGATGGCTTCAAGTTTTTCGGCTGCGCAGGCTTGGTCGACGATTTTTCGTAACTCGGGACGATCTTTTGTTCCGACGAGTCCGACGGACGCGTCGTCTTGGATGCCCAAAGCGGTTTTCGGTAGCGCGAGGGCTTCTTGGTCGATGGTGGGGCGCCCGATCATGTCGACGTTCACCATCACTTTGATGCGGTCTCGCGCGATGGGCGGCTTCGCGACGAAGGCTCGGCTTCCGAGCATGCCCGCTTCTTCGCCATCGAATAATGCAACCACGATTGATCGTTTGAGTTCGCTTCGTCGCGCGACCAGAACGCGTGCCACTTCGAGCACGACGGCGACGCTGGAAGCATTGTCTTCGGCGCC
>JAHFDZ010000322.1 GCA_023248745.1 Myxococcales bacterium
TCCGTCGACAGCACCAGGCTGCTTTGATCGTCACGGGTCACCGAACACGCTGCGAGCTCGAGCGCTTTGTTCGCGGGCCTTAGCGGGTGCACGGCCGTCGAAGTAAATTCGTAACTTCCAGTGGATAATTTATGCGCGGCCACAGGAACACTCCCTTGAACCCAGTAGAGCGTGGTCGTATCTCGCGTGATCTTCATCGAGAAATCCCACGTCGGTGGAGCATCGCCGCACGTGTCTTCGACGCGCGTCGCATGCACCGCGTAGGTTCCGACCGTCGTTCCCGGACTGGATGGATCAGTCCCCGCTTTGCCCGAGCATCCGAGTCCAATCGCAAGAAGAACGAAGCCTGGCCATTTGCGCACGAGATCGTCAATAAGGTTTCTTACCTCATACGGACAACTTTTGTGCGCGACCCATAGCGCTACAAGTCGGTCGAGCGCTCAGTGATCTTGCGCGCTTTACCCTTACGCGTGGTGATCTTCGAAGCGAGTGCGACAAGCATGTCGCGAAACAAGTTGTTCTGGCACGTGCACGCGTGATGCGAGAGCGCGGTCTGAATGAAAAGAGCCTGTGCGGATCCAAACTCTTCGCGACTGATGGTGCCTTCGGGCTCGTCCGTTGCGCAGTCGATCGATTTCTCTTCGAGATCATCGCGCAGCTGGTGGCTCAGGCTCATGGTGGTGCCCGACGTGTAAATACTCATCAGGCGATGGCCCTTCGAACGCTTCGTCTTCTTGCGCGCGAGCACCCACTCGCGAAAAACGTCAACGTCGTTGTAAAGCGCATCGAAGAGCCAGATCTCGCGCACGTCGACGCCACCGGTCGGTCGACCATTGATCGGCTTGATGCATCGAGCGATCGGCACGTAGCCGCCTGAGTGACCCGAAAGGACAACGGTCCCAATACGCGAGCGCGTATTGACCGCGTGCTTGCTCATCCGTGCGCGAACCTTCGGCGCCTGCAGAACCTGTTTCACTTCGTTGAGAAGACGAAGAAGGCCGCCGCTCTCTTCGAGCTTACCCCACGCGTTGTCTTGACCTTGCGGCATCACCAAGATCGCCTTGCGACGGCTATCGTAAAGTTGTCCGCGAAGTTGATGATCCCAGATCGCCTTCTTCGCCTTTGCGCTGTGGCCGTGAAAGTGAACGATCAGATCGAGCGTTCCATCATCGCGAAACGTGCTGGGTACGAAGACCATGACGGTTGAGTCCTGATTCGGAAACGGCGCGTTCTCAAGATCAAGCGTAAGCGTCGTGCCTTTCGCGTGCTTCTCGACGTCGACGACCTTTGGATGGCCCGACTCGGCGCTTGCATCACGAGCAAACCACCACGCGATCATGGAGGAGCCGGCTGCGAGAAGGCTACGACGCGAAATATCGTGCATGGGCCAAACCGTTGGACGAAGAAGGATGGCCGTTGAAGCACGAGTCCGCCATCGCTGCAAAAAGGATGTGCGATTTCACGGCAGATCTTCAGCTCAAGCTTGGGCCAAATGCTCAATAAACCAAGCGCGAACGTACTTCATTGGAGAGCTAACGAGCACTCGCCGAATCAGTCGGAGGCGGGGTGACAATTGGAGATCGGTGTGAGCGGGAATCACACCGGTCCGCAGCGCGTGCTCAAGACGGTCAAAAATCGCTTCAAGCGCAACGTCGTGCCCGTCCTTGATGCCCGCGAACCAGACCACGCGCAGCCACAGCGGGAAGTTCATCGTGAGGACGTGCTCGACTTCTGCACAATCGTCAACTTCTTTGACGATAAAGCCATGACGCCCGTACGGAGTTGCAAACCTTAACTCGTGCTCATCGTTGCAATCGACTCGAAACGCGAGCGGCCCGTGCGTGCATATCGTTACGCCTGGAATCAGTGCGTTTGCGGCAACTCCTTGTGGGTTTTCACGCGTCGTCGGAATGAGGTCCACAGGAAATAGATCCAAGGCCGTTCCCGTCCAGGTCTGATTGAGCCATGCACGCACCTCTGAGATGGGTGCATGAAAGCGCCGAACGTGTCGTGAAACTATCGGCGCCATGCCTTGCGCAAGCTTGACTCGGGAATTCTTGCTGCGCAAAGCAAAACGCCCGCACAAGGCGGGTGTTTTGGTCAACGTCTCTGATAAGCCGAGTTCTGTTCCACCCTTCAGTCGCCCTTCGGGTGGCGATGATCATTCCTCTAGTGCGCCCGTTACCGAACGCCTCTAGCAACCTACCCGCAGACGCCAAGCGAGCCGCTCTTCGGAGGCCTTGCGACCTCACTGTCTACCTACGTGGTCTTGCTCCTGGTGGGGTTTGCCATGCCGACTTCGTTACCGAAGCCGCGGTGGGCTCTTACTCCACCTTTTCACCCTTACCTTGCGACCTGAGGCGAACCTCAATTAGACAAGGCGGTTTACTTTTCTGTGGCACTGTCCTCGGCGTTACCGCCACCGGGCGTTACCCGGCACCATGCTCTTTGGAGCTCGGACTTTCCTCCCGCCTCCTCCCGAAAGAAGAAGCCAGCGATCATCTAGATAACGTTGACGGGGCAGAGCATGCTCTGTGAAGGGGCCGCGGGCAATAGCCGCTTCAATTCGTTGCATCACGCATGAGTTTTTGCCACGCGACGCATACCTCGGCTGCCGGAAGGCCCACGACACCGCTGTATGAGCCGCGAATCCAATCCACAAACGCAGCGGCCTTCCCTTGAATCGCGTATCCGCCAGCTTTGTCGCTTCCCTCGCCAGTCCGGACGTACGCAGCGATTTCGCCAGCCTCGAGAACGCGGAAATGGACTTCGGTACGAACGGTTTCTGCGTGCAGCACACCGGTGCCCAAGCCGAAGAGAAATCGCGTTGACACTTCGTGCGTGCGTCCTGAAAGGCGCAGAACCATCGCGGCGGCTTCGACGTCATCCTTCGGTTTGCCCAATATGTCACTGTCGACGATCACAATAGTATCGGCGACGAGCACATAACGAAGCGCGTCCACCTGGGTCGCGATCGCGGTGAACTTTTCAACAACGATTCGCTCCAAGTAGCGGAGCGGGACTTCACCCGGCTCGGAGGTTTCGTTGATGTCGGCGACCACAATGTCGTGAGCGATCCCGATTGCCTCGAGGATCTCGCGCCTTCGAGGCGAGGCGCTTCCGAGCACGATCTTCATACTTCGAGCTTACGACGCGATCCTTTGCACGTGTTATCGTCGCGAAATGAGTTTGCGTTGGTGGGCCTTCGCCACGGTAGCGGTCGTGTCCGGCTCCGCACACGCAGCTACTCCATGCGTCGGTTCCGTGCACACGTGTGTGAACGCAGAAACCTTTTGGCCCCATGCTGGCGCCTCACTTTTTTTTGGCATCGGCTCAACCACGGTGGCGGCCCCAGGCCAAGTCGGCTTCGGCCTCGTAACAACGTACCAGCACAATCCTCTCGTCGTTCACACGCCTTCGCCTGGGCCACTTGGCGGTGAGTCGCCCGTAGTCGCGAATCAGGCGAACGCGAATTTTCTTTTCAACTTTGGCGTCGCTCGCAACCTCGAATTATTTGCTGCACTCCCAGTGACAATTGCGCAGTCGGGCGAAGGCCTTCGGTCAATCACCGCCGGCGATGGCCTGCGTTCGACAGCGATGGGCGATCCCCGCTTCGGCTTCGCTTGGACATGGAAAGGGCTTACGGCCGAACCTCCTCCGCAGGCGCAAAACCCATGGGCCAATCGCGCTATGGATCCTCCCCCTCCTCCATTGAGCGTGGCAAGCGTGAACTGGGGCGGCGCGTTGCGATTCACGACGAGCATTCCTTCCGGAGAGCGATCGCAATTCGTCACGGATCGCACCGCAACGTTCTCTCTTGTCCTCTCTCTGGAGTTCCGACGGAAGCGCTGGTTTGCAGCTACAGAGGCGGGCGTGCGCATTCGCCCAACCACCAACTTTCTTGATAGTCAAGTGGGTTCACAAGCGGTCGCCGCGCTTGGGCTTGGCTACGACGTGGTGAGCGCAGAGCGCTTGTCCGTTCTGGCCGAAGCGCGCGCGTTGCCGTCTCTCATCGGTGGAGCGTCTTCATGCGAGTGGACTGCCGGGCTTCGTAGCGCGCCTCTCTCTCATGGGCGATTTTCAGTAATGGCCGGCGCCGGAACCGCCATCCCGCTCGGCGATCGCGGCTTTCCTAATCCAGACCTTCGCTTGCTCGTTTCACTTCGTTATGCCCCAGACCCCACGGAAGAGAAGAGGTAGCCCATGAGCGACATCACCGATTTGCGCGAAGGTGCGGTGTTGCCAGACGCAATTCTTACGGCACTCATCGCGCAAGGAACCAAGAGCGCTTGGGTCGAAGCGATGGGTACCTTGCGCGATATCGCGCTTCAACTAAGCGGAGCGAATGGCCCCGAAGTGCGATCCCTACCCGGCGAGTGGACGGCCGTAAGCCTACGCGGAGTAGCGCGCGCCGATTCCCTCAAGCTGATGATCGTCCTGTCGCGGCAGGGTGTTCTTGGCCCAGAGATCGTCGCCGGCGAGCTGCTCAGCGCGACTGTCAAGAAACTTACGCTTCGCATTGACGCCCTCAGCACTCCGTCAGCGCCAGCCGTGCCGAGCCCAAGCCTCGTCATCGAAGCCGAGCCGATTGCGCCACACCGACCTACCGTCGCATCATCGAATACATCGGTCATGCCTCCCAAGCCCTTACGAGCGCCAACGAGTCAGTCCGAATCGGTCTTTCCCGAACCAGGCGATGTCGTGAATCACTTTGCGTTCGGCACGTGCGAGGTACTCAAAAGTGATGGCGATCGCCTTCACCTTCGGCAAAAAGATGGCCGCGTAAAAGAAATTGCGTTGGCCATGTTGCGTGTTGAACCGCTGCCGAACGATGGCGCGGCAGGCCGGTTGTTTAAACTCGAACGCAAGGTGTAACGCCTGGAGCTTGCCAACGTTCTACATATCGGGCGACATTAGCCGCCATTCCTCGAAGGAGAACTCGATGCGCCACATGATCTGCAGCACGCTGTTTGCTCTTTCACTCTTTGCCTGCGGCGGAGATCCTCCCGCAGCCAAAACACCAGACAAGGTTGCCGGCACCGCTGCCCCAACCGACATAGCCCCTCCTCCAACAGGGCCAACAGCCTCACACGAAGACTCGTCAAGCCAAGTTCACATCGACGGCGATATTCTTCGCGCGTGCGGCATTCCTGAGCCCGAAGCATTCTTTGGTTACAACGCAGCGTCCGTTCGCAAGGAAGACACAGCGCCTCTCGACAAGGTGGCAACGTGCTTCATCAGCGGTCCTCTCAAAGGACGCAGCTTGCGCATCGTCGGGCACGCCGATTCGCGTGGCTCCACCGAATACAACATGTTGCTCGGCCACAAGCGCGCTGACGCGATCGCCGGCTACCTTCTCGGCAAGGGCATGACCAAAGAGAAGACCGAGTCCACCTCGCGAGGCGCGATGGACGCAAAGGGAACGGACGAAGCGGGGTACGCGAAAGATCGCCGCGTAGACGTGATGCTTGGACAATAGTCAACCAACTGAACTATGTTGATGCTCCTCTCTGCTCCAGCTGCCGGCACCGACGATGCGAGCGCGATCAAGCTCGACTTGTTGACGCTCATCACGCACGCGTCGTGGCCGGTGCGCATCACCGTTATTTTGCTCATCGGAGCGTCTGTAATGGTGTGGGTCGTCGCTGCACTTAAAGTTCTACAAGTGCGTCGCCTCAGAACCGCCGCCCGCGCCTTCGAATCGCGCGCGCGGCGGGCCAATACGACCAACGAGCTCTACGAGCTTGTTGCAAGCGTTGGAGGTTCATCGGCCGGCTCGCGCGTTCTTTCCGAACTGTTCACGCGAAGCCACATGACAGGCGAACGCCTTCGCGCGGCTGCCGATCGCGCAATCGTGACCGAACGCCAACGGGCGCGCACACTCATGAGCGCGCTCGCGTCAATCGCGTCGGTCTCACCGTTCGTCGGCCTGTTCGGAACCGTGTACGGCATCATGGATGCGTTCGTTCGCATCGGCGCGGCAAAGAGCGCTTCGCTCCCTGTCGTAGCGCCAGCAATCGGTGAAGCGCTCATCACGACCGCCATCGGCCTCGCCGCAGCGATTCCGGCACTCATATTTTACAACTCGGTGGACCGCATGATCGGTGACGTCACGTCCGAGCTCGAAGCA
>JAHFDZ010000076.1 GCA_023248745.1 Myxococcales bacterium
TTGTTGACGACGTGACAGCTGCTCGAATTCAGCCGCCCTTAACCTTGGCAACCACCTTCTCTTGCACGGCTGCCGGAACAGCCGCGTAGTGCGCGAAGTGGAGAGACGATGTTGCGCGGCCTTGGGTCATCGAACGGAGGTCGGTGACGTAGCCGAACATTGTTGCGAGCGGAACCTCAGAATCGATGACTTGTGCATTTCCTCGTTGGCTCATGCCGAGAATTCGGCCGCGCCTTGAGTTGATATCGCCGATGACGTCGCCCATGTACTGCTCAGGTACGACGACTTCGTTCTTCATGATGGGTTCGAGCAGGGCGAGCCCAGCGTGCTTTGCGCCGTCTTGGAAGCACAACGAAGCAGCAATTTCGAAGGCTTGCGCGCTCGAATCGACGTCGTGGTAGCTGCCGTCGTACACACGGCACTTCATGTCGGAGAGGGGGTAGCCCGCAAGAACGCCGCGGCCCATGGCCTCGCGAACGCCCTTCTCAATGGCGGGAATGAACTCGCGCGGGATCGTGCCACCGACAATGTCGTTGACGAATTCGAAGCCTTTTCCAGTTTCGCCGGGCTCGATCTCCATGAGCACGTGGCCGTATTGCCCGCGTCCACCCGATTGCTTGGCGTATTTGTACTCGCAGGCGACCTTTTTCGTGATCGCTTCGCGGTAGCTCACTTCGGGTTTGCCGATGTTGACTTCGACCTTGAACTCGCGCTTGAGGCGGTCGGCGATGATCTCGAGGTGGAGTTCACCCATGCCGCTGATGATGGTTTGGCCGGAATCTTCGTCGGTGTGGATGCGGAATGAAGGATCTTCGGCCGCGAGTTTGCCAAGACCAACGCCGAGTTTTTCGACGTCTGCTTTGGTGCGTGGCTCAACGGCGATCGAGATGACGGGCTCTGGGAACTCCATCTTTTCGAGGAGAACAGGGTACTTTTCGTCGCAGAGCGTGTCACCGGTGCGGGTGTCTTTGAGTCCGACGGCTGCGTAGATGTTGCCTGAGTCGGCCTCGGTGAGTTCTTCGCGCTTGTTGGCATGCATCCGCAAGATGCGGCCGATGCGCTCGCGCTTGTCGCGGCTGCTGTTGAGCACCATGGTGCCGCTGCTGATTTTGCCGGAATAGACGCGGAAGAACGTCAGATTGCCGTGCGGATCGTTGATGATCTTGAACGCAAGCGCAGAGAACGGCTCGTCGTCCGACGCCTTGCGCGGGATGGGCGGCGCATCAGGTTTGTTGGGGTTGATGCCTTCGACCGCAGGCACCTCAACCGGTGAAGGGAGATAGTTGACGACCGCGTCGATCATCATCTGAACGCCCTTGTTCTTGAAGGCGGAGCCGCAGATGACGGGAACGATCTTGAAGCTGATGGTGCCTGCGCGCAGCGCTCGGTGAATCATCGCGTCGGTGACTGATTCGGGCTTGCCCTCGAGGTAGAGGGCCATAATTTCTTCGTCAACGTCGGCACAAGACTCAACGAGCTTCTCGCGCCACTCGACACAAATTGATTTGTAACCGTCGGGGATATCAATCCATTCAAAGGTTTGGCCCTTTGACTCTTCATCGAAAAGCGCCGCCTTCATGCGGATGAGATCGATGATGCCGCGGTGTTGATCTTCCTCGCCAAGCGGCCACTGAATGGGCACCGCATTGGCGGCGAGACGCTCCTTCATGCTGTTGACGCACATGAGGAAGTCGGCGCCAATCTTGTCCATTTTGTTCATGAACGCGATGCGCGGGACGCGGTATTTGTCGGCCTGTCGCCAGACCGTTTCACTTTGCGGCTCTACGCCGTTGCCGCCGTCGAACACTGCAACAGCGCCATCGAGCACGCGCAAACTGCGCTCGACTTCGATGGTGAAGTCGACGTGACCTGGTGTGTCGATGATGTTGATGCGGTGACCGACATCCGCAAAGGGACCGTCGATCGGCTTCCAAAAGCAGTTGGTCGCTGCCGAAGTAATCGTGATGCCGCGCTCTTGCTCCTGGACCATGTAGTCCATCGTCGCGGCGCCTTCGTGCACCTCGCCGATTTTATAATTCACGCCCGTGTAATAAAGAATGCGCTCGGTCGTCGTCGTTTTACCGGCGTCGATATGGGCCATAATCCCAATATTGCGGGTTCTTTCGAGCGAGTAATCGCGAGGCACGGGAGCGGTTCCTTCAGGTCAGAGTCAGCTTCAAGAGTTTCTTGGATCGTCGAACGCAAGAAACCCTCCCCGGCCTCAACTCTTTCACCTTTTGAAAGAGTGCTCCGTTCGCGAACGAACATGTGGAGCGGTTCCGGAGAGGGTGTCGGGGTACGGCCTGAGAGGTTGCTAGCAGAGCCTCTTCGATGTGCGCGTAACCCGATCCTTATGTCTTCTTGGTCATCTCGTCGTATTGATCCTTGCAGTAGTTACAAATGACCCCGAGGGGCTGGGGAGAGTCTGAGAGGGGGAAGTCCTACTCCCCCTCTCAGTCACCAACGATAGTGCGCGAAGGCCTTGTTGGCCTCGGCCATCTTGTGCGTATCCTCGCGCTTCTTGACGGAGTTACCGCGTCCGTTTGCGGCTTCGAGGAATTCGGCTGCGAGGCGCTCGCGCATCGTCTTTTCGCTGCGATCGCGTGAATACGTCACGAGCCAGCGCATGCCGAGCGTGACGCGGCGCTCTGGGCGCACTTCGACGGGAACTTGATAGGTTGCACCACCAACGCGACGGCTTTTGACTTCGAGCTTCGGCTTGACGTTGTCGAGTGCCTTCTTGAAGACCTCGATTGGGTCTTCCTTGAAGCGATCGCGAATCAAGTCGAGGGCGCCGTAGAGGATGCCTTCTGCGGTCGACTTCTTGCCGCCGAGCATGAGCGTGTTGATGAACTGAGAAACACGCACGTCCTTGAACTTTGGATCGGGCATACGAATGCGTTTTACGGCTTCACGACGACGAGGCATTGCGGAGACTCCTTAAACCTGGAAATCAGCTCTTCGGCTTCTTGACGCCGTACTTCGAGCGCTTGCGATTGCGGTTGATCTTGTTCGTCGAAGACGGACCGATCGCACCGTTCGCGTCGAGGGTGCCACGCACAACGTGGTAGCGGACACCGGGAAGGTCCTTAACGCGGCCACCGCGAATGAGCACAACGCTGTGCTCCTGCAGGTTGTGGCCTTCGCCTGGGATGTATGAGGTCACTTCCATGCCGTTCGTCAAGCGAACGCGGCAAACCTTGCGAAGCGCCGAGTTCGGCTTCTTTGGCGTGGTCGTGTAAACACGAACGCAAACGCCGCGCTTCTGCGGGCAGCTCTTAAGGGCCGGCGAGGCCGTCTTTACACGAGGCGCCTGGCGGCCGGCGCGAATCAGTTGATTGATTGTAGGCATGTGTTCTTGGCCAATGAAACAGGGGAAAGAGCCCTGGGAGACGGTAGAGACACCAGTCCCGGGGTACCCGTTCGGGAGGCGCGCAAGATACTCGGGGGGGCAAAGATGTCAAGCGTGAAGCGCGGGCCTTGCGTTAGTCGCCGCGCTGCAGGATCGCGCTCGCGATGAGGGCGCTTCCGGCGAACATGCCGAGGATGATGCCGAGCGTCCCCGGCGCGGCGGATGCGCAGGCAGCAACACCGGCGAGCACCGCGAACGCAGCATAAGTGGTCGAGGGATAGCGACGGCTCAGGATTCCCACGAGTAACGCGACGAGTAAGACCGAAACGACAACGATCCATGTCATCACGCAACTATACACACGCAATCGCTCGATGCGCCTCAGACGGAAAGCGCCTATGGGAAGCACGTGGCCCTGTCTGTCCCTATCCATGAGTCACCTGAAGAAGTGCGCGCGCTCCTTGCGCCGCTTCGGCACGACTTTTCGGTTGCGGTCTACAGCTGTGAGAACGCATTTGCGGTGGGGGCGATTATTCGAGTCGCCCACAGCTTCTTGGCACGCGAGATCATCGTCATTGGCAATGCGCCCTATTACGAAAAGGCGAGCATGGGGATGCAGAAGTACGAATCGATCGTCAAGTTGGCCGACGAAGAGGCGTTCTTTGCGCACGTTGAGAAGAGACCTGTCTGGGCGTTCGAGAAGGAGCGCGCTCGCCAGGCCGTCTATGATGTTGACCAATTTCCGAAAGACGTCGTTCTCCTCTTTGGGAGCGAGCGCTTCGGACTTCCGAGCGCCGTGCTTGATCGCGTCGATCAGATTGTTGCGATCCCGATGTACGGGATTAACAATTCGTTTCCTGTTGCGATCGCGGCAGGGATTGCGATGAACGAATGGGCGAGACGCAAGCATCGTCCATCGACAAGCGACAGGTAGTTCACACCGATCATTTTACTTTTCGCAATGCCTCAAGCAGCGCGTCAACGTCATCCCGTGTGGTACGCGAACTCGTGATCGCTGCGCGCAGGACGCGTTTACCTGAACCGAGCTTTGTTTCGCTGATCCAGAAATCAGGAAGCAGTTTCTTTGCAATCGCACTCGGATCGAATTGCTCCGATTCGAATGCAACAATCGGGAGCGGCGACTCGCAGACCAAGTTCCATCCGTCCTTGCGCAGGCCTTCGCGTAGAAAATTTCCTAAAGCAACTTGATGGTCAAGTGCATTTTCTATCTTGTCCCACCCAAAGACGCGAACGTGAACGGCCAATCTCATGCCGACCGCGCGCCGTGACCACGCCGGCGATTGCGCAAAGAAGTCACCGGCTGGAAACGGCATGTAGCCCGCAGTGACGTGAAACGCTTTCCGCATCGCGTGCGCATGCGAGGTCCAAAAGACGCCGGTCGCGATCGGCATACTGAGCACCTTGTGTGCGTCAAAAGTGATCGAGTCAGCCAGCATGCTCGGCAGCTGATCGCGAAGCGAAGGCGCAAGCACGCCGAGCCCTCCCCACGCAGCGTCGATGTGAAACCACAGCTTTTCTCGCGATGCGATTGCGGCGAGCTTGTTCATCGGATCAATCGCGCCACAGCTTGTTGCGCCGCATGTTCCGATGAGGGCAAATGGTAAGTATCCTTTACGTTTGTCTTGATGGATCGCTTGCATCAGCGAGTCGACGCGAAGCGCCCCGTTTGCGTCAACGCCGACGAGCCGCACGGCCTTCGATCCAAGACCCGCAGAGCGGGCCGCTTTGACGATCGAAGCGTGCGACTCGACTGACGCGTAAATCCGTGGTTGCGCAGGGCAGGCCCTGACGCCTCGCTCGGCAAACGTACGAAAGCGCGAAGCGAGAGCGCACTGAAGCGCGATGAAATTGCCTTCGCTTGCGCCACTTGTGAACACACCGGTGGCAAGCGTGTCGTACCCAAAGCGAAACGCGAAGTGGCGAATCAAGAGGCGTTCGATTTCGTCAGCAAACGGATTCATGCGACAAAGCGCGAGCTGCGGATTGAGCGCCGAAACGAGAGCGTCAGTCGCTGCCGAAACGACCGACGCCGCGCCATCGCAGGTACCGAAATAGCGCGGATGACCTACATCGACGCCGCCCATGAGGCCGCGCGCGGCATCTCGAAGCACGCGGCTCACCTCGCTATCGCTCGCGGAAAGAAATGCGTCGGGGCTTGGCGCTTCGCGAGCCCCTACCGGCATGCGGCCCCGCACATCGTTAATGTAGCCATCGACGACATCGCGCAGCTCTGCCCACATACGGGCACGCGTTTCCGTGTCGAGATCAAACACGGCTGAGTTCGTAACTCGCACTGTTGCTTTCTCAGCAGAAAGTTATCGCGTTGCTGCTCAAGTGAGACGCGGCGGAGTCGTTCTCGAGAAAGTGGCCGCAAGAAGCGGCTCTTCTTTGGGAGCAAGACGAATGAAGCGCTTCACGTTTGGGTTATTCGCGGCGGCAGCTTTCTTCATGGGTTCGCGAGCCGACGCCTACATGCTGAAGAAGACTACAAATGGTGCGCTCGTGCGTTGGGCCGAAACGAAAATCGCGCTGACCGTCGACTCAAGCGTGGTGAAGGCCGACATGAACGCAGCGGACGCCGTTCGATCGGGAGCTGACCATTGGAATCGCAAGGACACGGGCGCGCCCGCCGTGGCCGTAACGGACACGACCAAAGCGCTCGAGCCTGGTTACGATCACGTCAACTCCGTACTCTTCCGCGAATCGTTTGCGCCCGCCGGCAAGGCGATTGCCGTGACGGTTCTCACCTACGACGACAAGTCGGGCGAGATCGTCGACGCCGACATTGTGATCAGCGGTAAGTACGAATACAGCACGTCCGATCAAATCGAAGTTGGCCACTACGATCTGCGGCACGTGATTGCGCACGAGCTTGGACACAGCCTTGGCCTCGGTGACGAAGCTGAACTCGAAGACGCACTGATGTTTGGCTACACGAGAAGCGGTGACGTTTCGCGGCGGGAGCCGAGCGACGACGACGTCGAAGGCGTCACCGCGATCTACGCCAACCAACCCGCGCCTTCGGCTAGCGGAGGATGCAACGCCGCCACTGGATCGCGCGGAGCGACAGGCCCCTACGCGCTTGGCCTTCTCTTTGGCGTCGTGTTCTATGGCGTAGCGCGACGCAAGAATCGGTTCCTCGCTGCGACACCGCTCGCAATTGCCGCGTTCACTGGATTCACAGCACAAGCAGCGCCAGAACCCACCGTAAGTGAACAAGCCTCACATTATGTAACTGCAGAAGTGACGAAATCGGAATCGTTCTGGCAAGACGGACTTCTGCGCACTCGCATCGTGATGGCACCCAAGGGCTGCACAACGAATTGCCCAAGCGAGGTCGTGGAGGAAGTGTGGGGCGGCCACAAGGATGGCTTCACACAGGAAATCGCGGGCGAGCAAGTGCCCCAGCGTGGAGAGAACGTGAAGCTCGCGACGAGCGCGGGCAAGCTTTCGCGGGTCTTGGCGTCGCCGCACTTTACGGCGCGACTCAGCCATCGGAAGTGAGTCGCTCGGCGACTGGATACGCGTCAGTGCGCATCGCGCAAAACGATAGAGAGACCAGGAAGAGCCTTTCGAAGCGATGCTAGCGGCGAGGGAACGAATTCGGATTCGATCACAAGCTCACGCAACGTCAAAAATTTGTGAAGTCCGAGCAGCCCTTGATCCGTGACGTTGGTCCCGGAGAGCTCAAGGCGCCGAAGCCGCGCGAGACCAGAAGCGGCTGCCAGCGCTTTGTCGTCAACGTGGCTCAGCGAAAGATCGAGATGGCGCAGCTCACTGAGTGACGAAAGAGAGCTCAGATCCGAAACACGCGTTCGGGCAAGATTCAGGGTCTGCAATTCACGGAGTTCCTTCAAGTGCGCCAAACCACGGGACGTGATTGCGGTACCCTCGATATCGAGCTCGCGCAATCCCGACATCTTGCCGATGTGCACAAGGCCTTCATCTGTGATCGCGGTATCGCGCAAGCTGAGCTTACGCAGTCGCCTAAGACCCGTAAGGTGCACGAGACCCGCGTCTGTAACGGGAGCGCGATCGAGCGAAAGCGTGCGCAATTCTGTAAGCGATGCGAGACGCGCGAGGCCTTCATCGGTCACACGCGCGGAAGACAACTTCAGCGTACGCAGCTTTGCGAGGCTACCGATGTTGAGGACGGCCGCGTTCTTCATGCCATCGGTGAACGAGAAGTCTGCTGAGCGCAACTCGGAGAGTCCCGCAAACGGCAGCGGCACGTCGAGCTTCACATGCATCACTTCGATGGAACGCAGCGAGGGAATTTTTCCAAGATGGGCGAGGCCCTCGCCATCGAGCTCGGTCTGCGCAACCGCGAGATGGACCAAATTCGGCAGCGCGCGCAAGTGCCGAAGGCCCTTCTCGGTCACATGCGCGCCGTCAAACGACAGTTCGCGAAGTGAACTGAGCGCACCGACGTGCGCGAGACCATCGTCATTGAGATGCACAAGTTTGCTGTCGGCCGCCGGCGGAACGCAAATGATGACGAGCGAGCGCAGGTTCGTCAGACGTCGCAAGTGACGAAGCGCATCTGGCGAAAAATGGGGCGAGTGAAGGGCTACTGCCGAAATCCCCGACCGAAATGACAGCTTCTCGACTTCGGATTCGGTGAAATTCCACCCGCCCGCAATCATCGCTCGCGATTCGCGCTGGGGCACCTTACCAAAAATTGCGATGAATCGAGGATTGGGATCGTTCGTGCGGATCGCGAGCCGGAGGAGCGCCGGCGCCATGCCGCGCGCGAGTGCCCTCGCAGCGTGCTCGTCGCAAACGAGGCCCGCTTGATGTTCGTTCATCCACTTGACGAAGGCGGGCTGGCGGACAAATGGTTCGTCGCACAGATCGTCGAACCAGAGACGTTCATCGTTGGGCGTTGCGACACCGTCATCGAGATAGCCAACGTCGCCGACTTTGATTGCCCACGGAGCGCGAAGCACACGTTGTTCTTCAGAAGCTGATGAGGGCCCGGCATTGGCGTTTTGCGCGACCAGAAGACCCATAGCCAACAAAACTCGAAGCGCGGTGCGCATATAGTCAATTTTCTTACTCATTGCCTGTCGCCTTGGGAACGAAAGGCGCAAACCAAGCCTTCGTGGCCGTACTCGTATCGTTGGGCAGAATGAGGCGTCGAAGATCTTTCAGCCGGGCCACGTGTGCGAACTGCGCGGGGCTCTCTATGCGCAAACCCGAAATATCAAGGTCCTGAAGCCGAGGCAGAAACGCCAGGAACGAAAGCGTCGACGCAATGGACCCGCCCCGAATGTGCAAGCCTGCAAGCGCCCCTAGCGCTCCGAGCTGATCGAACCCACTCGAAGTCAACGCGGTGTCCGTCAGCGTCAGGCGGCGCAAGCTGCCAATCTTCACGATGGGTGCAAGATCGGCATCGTGAATTGCGGCAACGTCGAGTTCGACCAGGGACGAGAGGCCTTGCAGAAGGTGGAGTCGATCCTCTCGATTTGATCCATATTGCAGCGAGAGTTCCTTCAGCTTCGGAATGGCGCACAACAGGACGATCGTCGCATCGTTCACGTCTGAGAGCTCGAGCGTCAGATTCTCGAGTTCACGCAGAGCCTTAAGCTGCGCAAGCGCGACATTTTCTACCGGTGTGAGAATCTCCATCGAGCGCAGATTGCTGAGCCCAAGTTCCTCGAAGCCCGCGTCAAAGACCGCCTCCGCCGCGCCGCGAGCGAGCCTTAGCCTTCTGAGTCGAGACCAAACCGGCGAGGGTGAAGTGAACTTACCCATCGCCAAGCCAGAGCGCCCGACGGCCGAAGGAATCATCTCCCCTAGACTCAAGTTGCGCAATGCATGGGCAGGCGCCAGGTGCCGGAACAGATCGTCGTCGACAGCCGTCTGGGAGAGGTCGAGCGTGCTCAGCGAAGGAAACGCCGCAACTTTGGCCAGGAGCTCGCGCTCATTCGGCAAATAGAGTCGAAGCGCGCTTATCTGACGGCCAATTGGATCGGCCGCAAGTTCCGCAAACTCCTCTTCGTCGCATGCGAGCCCGAAACCGTGATCGTTCACGTACTTGACGAATGCGGGATCGCGCCAGAGTTTCTTTCCACAAATCCCGAGCCACAATGGTTGATTCGAATGCCCCTTTTGAAAGACGGAGGAGAATTCAGCCTCAAACGCCTTCGACCATGCGCTGTTGACTTTGTCGAGATCGACATCGCGCGTGGGCCCGTGAGCACTTTCGACGACTGCAGCAGAGATGGTCTGTGGCGGTCGCCATGGGGGCGAGCACGCCGACGCGAGAACGAGAACGACCACACCGGTTTTCATGGGAGCCAAAGCGCAAGTAACGTTAGCAAGTCGGTCCATCAACAACCTGAGGCTGGCCAACGACTGGATTGCGTGCCGTAGCGCGCTTTGGAAAACCGCGTTGACTATTCTTTCAACGCTTCGGCGCCGCCGATGATTTCCATCAGCTCTTTGGTGATCGCCGCTTGTCGTGCGCGGTTGTAGATCAACGTCAGGCGGCCAATCATGTCTTTTGCGTTGCGCGTCGCCGCATCCATGGCGGTCATGCGCGCGCCGTACTCGCTTGCTTGGCTTTCGAGCAATGCGCGAAAGATGCTGACCTCGATGTACATCGGCACGAGGCGCTCAAGGAGCCCAGCTTCACTCGGCTCGAAGTCGTAGTCAGAAGGCGTCGCATCGCTCTCTGCAACGACAAGAGGAAGCAGACGCTCACTCGTGATCTTCTGCGTGATAGCGCTCTTGAATTCGTTGTAGATGAGAACGATCGCGTCAAAGTCTCCACGTCGATAGCGCGGCACGATCCAGTCGGTCACCTGACGTGATTTCGAAAGATCGAGACCGTCGTAGATCCGCAAGAAATCGTGGTCGATTTCGACTCCGCGGCGTGTGAGAAACTCACGGCCCTTCTTTCCAATCGTGACGAAGTGCGCTTCGATCCCGCTCGCCTTGGCTTCTTGCGCGGCACGTAACGCCGCTTTATTTACGTTCGCATTGAATGCGCCGCACAAGCCGCGATCGCTCGTAAGCGCAACGTAGAGCACCTTCTTCTCGGGTCTACGCGCAAGGAGCGGATGCGCTGGAACATCGTCGTTTGGGTTCGGATCGTTTGACTGAGCGGTCGCCGCAACGGCGCTCAGCACTTCGCTCGTTTTGACGGCATAGGGCCGAAGCGCGACAATGCGTTGTTGCGCGCGCGTGAGACGAGCACCCGCGACCATCTTCATGGCGCGCGTGATCTTTTGCGTCGCCTTTGTGCTCGTGATGCGTTTGCGGATCGACTTGAGCGACGGCATGGTTAGTTCTTCTTTGCTTCGCCCTTGCCGAAGGCAACGGCAAACTCGTCCAGGGCCTTCTTGAGCGTTTCTTCAAGTTCCTTGTCGAGTTGCTTTTTCTCTCGAATGCCAGAGAGAATTTGCGGGTACTTCGACTCGATGAACGCTTGCAAACCCTGCTCGTAGGCGCCGAGCTGCTTGGTCTCGAAAGCATCGACGAAGCCTTTGACGGCGGCGTAGATGATGATGACCTGCTTTTCGACGGGCTGCGGGACGTACTGACCTTGCTTCAGCACTTCGACGAGGCGAATGCCGCGATCGAGCATGTCGCGCGTAACCTTATCGAGGTCGGAAGCGAACTGTGAGAACGCCGCTTTTTCGCGATACTGCGCGAGGTCGAGTTTGAGTGTACCTGCGACCGACTTCATCGCCTTGATCTGCGCATTGCCACCGACGCGGCTAACGGAGATGCCGACGTTGATCGCAGGGCGAACGCCTGAGAAGAACAAGTCGGACTCGAGGAAGATTTGGCCGTCTGTAATCGAGATGACGTTGGTTGGGATGTACGCCGAAACGTCGCCTGCTTGCGTTTCGATGATCGGAAGCGCGGTGAGTGAACCCCCTGATTCGGGGTTGCGCAGAACGTGATAGCCGTCGCCCTTTGCCTTTGCTTCGGCCTTCGCTGCGTGCTCGCCAGGATCGGGTGCGCCTCGATAAACGGTTGCGCCGCCGATCGATTTCCATTCGGTGACTGCCTTCGGCACGACCGCAAACTCTTCGGCCATCTTCGCTGCGCGCTCCAGGAGGCGCGAGTGAATGTAGAAGACGTCACCGGGATAGGCTTCGCGGCCAGGCGGGCGACGCAATAGCAAAGAAAGTTGACGATATGCAACAGCTTGCTTTGAGAGGTCATCGTAAACGCAAAGTGCGTGGCGACCGGAATCGCGGAAGTACTCGGCCATCGTCACACCTGTGTAGGGCGCGATGAATTGAAGAGGTGCCGACTCTGATGCACCCGCGAGAACGATCGTCGTGTATTCGAGTGCGCCATTGGCCTCGAGCTTCGCGAGCACGCTCGCAACGGTCGACTGCTTCTGGCCGATCGCGATGTAGAAGCAGTGCATACCCTGCCCCTTTTGATTGATGATCGCGTCGAGTGCGACTGCCGTCTTGCCGGTCTGGCGGTCGCCGATGATGAGCTCGCGCTGACCGCGGCCGATTGGAACCATCGCGTCGATCGCCTTGATGCCGGTTTGCATCGGCTCTTTGACGGGCTGACGCTGCAAGATGCCGGGCGCCTTCACTTCGACGCGGCGACGATGCGGTGTTTCGATTGGGCCTTTGCCGTCAATCGGAAGGCCGAGCGCGTTGACAACGCGACCGATGAGCGCCTCACCGACGGGAACATCAAGAATGCGACCCGTGCGGCGGACGATTGCGCCCTCTTTGATCGTTTCGCTATCGCCGAAGATGGCGGCGCCGACGTTGTCGGTCTCGAGGTTGAGCACCATGCCCATAAGGTTGCCGGGGAACTCGAGGAGCTCGCCTGCCATCGCGCTTTCGAGGCCGTAGATGCGAGCGATGCCGTCGCCCACGCTGAGCACAGTACCTGTCTCGGTCGTGACCGCGGCCTTTTCGTAGTTTTGGATCTGCTTCTTGATGATTTGCGAGATCTCTTCGGCGCGAAGCTGCATGACTTAATCCTCGTAAACGGCCTTTAGCTAAAAGAGTGCGGGAGACTTCAGGACTTATGCGGCGCCTGGTGTGATTGCGTCCTTCATGGCGAGCAAACGCGTGCGGAGCGAGCCGTCGAGCACGCGATCACCGATGCGCGTGACGACGCCTGCGATGAGCGAAGGATCTTCGGCGCGATCGATCACGACCTGCTTCCCGGTGATGCGTCGCAGCTGCTCTTGCAGCTTTGCGTAGTAGGCTTCGCTAAGTGGCGCAGCGGAAGTGACCTCGGCCCGAAGGACGCCCTTCTTGCGATCGGCAAGCTCGCGAAGCGTTTGCGCGATCGAAGGCAGTGTTTTGATGCGGCGGCGATCGACGAGCATCGCGAGCGCATTTTTTGTCAACTGACTTGACGAAAGACGTTCGGCGATCTCTTCGATTACGGCGCGTTTTGAGGCGTGCGCAATGAGTGGATTCTCGAAAGCGGCTCGCAAGTCGGGGCTGGCCTTGTAGGCGATCGCCACCCTATCGATCTCGGCGCTGAGCGCGTCGAGCTGACCGGTTTCGACGCCAAGTTCGTAGAGTGCGGTCGCATAGCGACGCGCGACGAGTGAAATGCTCACGCAACACCTCCCGCACCGGCACTCAACTTCGACAGGTCGGAAAGATATTCGTCAGCGAGACGCTCGTGGTCAGCTGGTGTGATGCGCTTCTTCAGGAGCTCTTCGGCGGCAAGAACGGCCGCTGAGGCAGCTTCGCGATGAATATCGATCTGAAGCTGTTTCATTTCTTGCTCGACCATGAATTCTGCGTCGCGACGCATTCGGTCGGCTTTTTCTTTCGCGTCAGCGACCGCGCGATCGCGCTCGGCCTGCCCTGCCTTGAGGAGTGCCTCGCGCGCTGTCGCAAGCTCTTCTTCGAGTTTGCCGAGCTTGGCTTGATAGACCTTGGCGCGCTCTTCGGCAGCCGCCTTAAGGCGACCGGCTTCTTCGATCTCTTTGGCGATTTCGTCGCGACGATTCTTAAGGCCCTCGGCAATCGGCTTCTTGCCCTTCCAATAGTAGAGGCCGAAGAGAATCGCTGCGTTGATGACGAGCGCGATGAAGGGTGGCTGATTGGGCTTGCCGAAATCGGTCCAGTTGATGGGTGCCGGGTGATCGTGATCGCCACCGCCTTCGTGAGCGGACTCGTGATTTCCTGGCTCCTTGCCTGGCTCTTTCCCTGACGGTCCGTGCGCAACGGGCGGTGTTGCGCCATGGGCAGGCGCGGCTGCGGCCGGTGATGAATGGCCGTCATGCTGGGCGAATGCGCCTGGCGACGTCGTGAAGATCGCGAGCGCGGCAACAGCAACGAACGAGTGCGTCTTCATTTAGTGAACCTCGCGACCGAGAACGCGGCTCGCAACGGCTCGAGCAAGCTCAGCAGATTGATTCTTCAATTCGGTTCTTGCGGCTTCCGCTTCAACGAGCGTCTTCTTGCGCCCTTCTTCGATCGTGGTCGTTGCTTCCACTCGGACGCGGCTCAAAATTTCGTTTTCGGCACGAATGCCCTCGGCACGAAGTTTGTCGCGCTCGGCGTTCGCAACAGCGCGTGCCTTCGCCATTTCGGTATCGTAGGTGGCCTGGGCGTTGGCAGATTTTTCGTCGATTTCGCGCGCAAGTGCCTTCGCGCCATCGGTTCGTCTTTCCCGCTCTTCGAAGAGCTTCAGCATGGGATCAAACAAGAGCGGCTTGAGCACGAGCATCAAGAACACGAAGAGCGCGATCTGAATAAACAGGCCCTTGTGAAGGTCAACCTCAACGCCACCTGACGCTTCGGCCGCCGAGAGCAGGGGCAACGCGACAAGAACCTTGGAAATTACGGAAAAAACCATGGTGTTAGAGGGGCCCCCAGATGCCACATCCGAGAGTTGCGCGAGGCAGTACCACCGTCGCCAGAAAGTGTCTACCTGACCGTGGGGTAAGTACGTCGTCGCGACAAGGTGAGTACCTTGCGTTCCGTGTCACTTGAGGTCGTCGAGCCCCTCATACACGCGCGTCGAACCCTTAACTTTTCGGTAAATTTTCTTGACCGTTTCGTCGGGCGCAAATGACGATCGTTTGAGCGCGGCCCCCTACTCGAGTCCGTACTCTTTCATCCGGCGATAAAACGTACGCCGCGGAATGCCCGCATCCTTTGCGGCCTGAACACGATTGCCTCTGTTGTCTTCAAGCGCCTTGAGAATTTTTGTGCGCTCGGCGGCGCGATAGTCGTCTTTGCTAATGGGCCTCACGCTCTCGATCGCCGGCGGAGCAAAACTGCGCGGTCTTGTGGATGGAAGCTCGATGTCATCAGCTTCGATTTCTTCACCATCGCTAAGAAGCCATGCGCTGAGAAGCACATGTTCGAGCTGGCGCACATTGCCAGGGAATTCGTAACTTGTTAGTTTACGAATTGCGTCGCGTGCGAGCACTTTTCGTTCCCGGCGATAGCGAGACGCAAAGATAGATAGGAAGTGGTCGACGAGAAGCTGAACGTCGTCGCGCCTTTCGCGCAGCGGCGGGATCGCTAGCTCGATGACGTTCAACCGATAGTAGAGATCCTCGCGGAACGTGCCGTCGGCCACCATCGCTGCAAGGTCACGATTCGTTGCCGCGATAATGCGCACATCGACAGCCTCTTCGGTCGCAGCACCGATCGGTCGCACGACCTTTTCTTGCAATACGCGGAGCAAACCTGCCTGCATTTTCAGCGGAAGCTCACCAATTTCGTCAAGCAAAATGACGCCACCATTGGCCTCGCGAAAGAGGCCAAGTCGCTCTCGATCGGCACCCGTAAACGCACCGCGCACGTGACCGAAGAGTTCACTCTCCAGCAAGTTCGCGGGAATGGCGCCGCAATTGACTCCGATGAAAGGTTTCTTGCCGCGTGGACTCGTCGCGTGGATCGCCTTCGCGATCACTTCTTTTCCGGTGCCACTTTCGCCGGTGACAAGCACAGGAACATCGGTGTCCTTGACGCGTTCGAGAACGGCATAGACGCGCCTCATCGCGGAACTTGTTCCGACGATTCCTTTGTAACCGAAATGGCTACGAATCTCATCGCGCACTTGCCTAAGGTCACGGCGTGTTTCGACGAGCTGCTCGGTTCGACGCTCAAGCGCCGCCGCCACCTTTGACTTTTGGCGCTCGAGTTCTGCGTTGGCGACTTCGAGTGCTTTGGCGCGCTCTCGATTCTCGGCGATGAGCCGAGCATTCTCGATCGCAATTGCGGCTTGATCGGCGAACGCGGTGAGTATCGGCAACTCTTGCGGAAAGAAACGCCCCTCCCGGAGGCGCGTCTCAACGTAAAGGGCACCAATCGTCCTCTCGCCTGGCGGAGCGCCGCGAATGGGTACGCACGCGATCGACTGAATCATGAGCTGGTGCACGCTGACGGCTTTTGCGAGACGCTCATCGTTTGCCGCAGACACGGTGACTACAGGTTCGCCCGTCTTCATCACCTGCTCAGCGACAGAACGTGAGAACGTGCCGTGCGCATCGCTTCCGTCGCGCGAACGCGACGTGTGCGTGGTGATCTCATCATCGTCGTTGCGCAAAAGAAGAATACCGTGTTCGCCACCAAGAAGAGCCACCGCGTGATCGGTCACCTTGGTGAGCAAGACGTCGATTTCGTGCGTCGTCGCGAGATCGCGGGTGAGTTCGAGCAAGCGACTTAGACGTTCCTCTGCACGCGGCGGGAAGGCGTACGACGTGTGCCCGTGTCGCGAAACACCGATTGCGCGTTCGACCACGGGTGGGGCACCAAACGGAATATGGGTCGAGGCGTGCGACTCTCGCAGCGTGCGTCTTCGCGGATCGTTCCAAAATACTTCGCGCAAATCGCGCGGAAGGCGCGCGGCGACTTCTTCGAGAGTGCCAAGGGCCTCCGCGGCATCGCGACGCGCAAGAGCGGCTGCGCCCTGCGACGCAAAGAGCGACGCGCGTGCATCGAGCGCCTGCCACACCCATTCACGAAGTTGCGCCGCGCGAGCCACGTCGAGTGCGTCATCGAACGCTTTGCGCGCGCGATCGTCGTCACCAACGCTTCGCGCAAGTTTTCCACACGCCACGAGCCACGCCGCGCGATGCTCGCCAAGTTCGCCATCATTCGTTCGCCCTAGCGCCTCAAGCCGCTCGCGAAGACCCGACGTTGAACGATCGCTGCCGGCAAGCGCTAACAAAATCGCTTCGATGCGAAGCTCCAGCGCATCGAGTGGACAGCTCTGTTCTTCCCATGCGAGAGCTGCAATCTCGAATTGGTCAAGTGACTTGTCGATATCTTCGGTGCGCGAATACAGCTCCGCTTCGAGCCCAAGAAGCTGAGCTCGTTCGGGCGGACTCATGGTTGAGAGACGCGCGCGCAACACATCGATCGAACGCGACGCTCTCTCGCAACGTCCGACGTAAAGCTCGAGATTGGCCAAGTTGAGGAGCGCGTGGTGAAGCGCGAGCCAGCTGCCCGAGCGCGTTCCCATGTCGACAGCGCCTTCGAGGTAGCGAATGGCGGCCGCGATGTCGCCTTGCGCCTTCACGATCGTCGCAAGACCGATCAGCATCGCGGCTACAGTCGCTGCGTCACGCGCACGCTCCGCGGCAGCGAGGGCCTCTTCATAGCTCGCCTTCGCGGAGCCCATATCCGCCCGTCGCTGTTGAACAACCGCCAACGAACCAAGCGTGATTGCGATAAGCCGGTCGCTACCGAGTTTCTTCGCGAGAGCCACCGCACGCTCGAGCAACGGCACCGATTCTGTGGTCGCTCCGAGAAACTCGGCGATCACTCCGGAAATGGCGAGCATGTCTGCCGCATCGCCATCGTTATCCTTTGCGGCAAGTACATCGGCAGCGCAAACCCGAGCGACATCGAAGTTCGCCGCACGGTAGTGTGCGCGCGCGAGAACGGCCTGGAAGCGTCGTGCCCAAGGATGGCCGTGTGCCCGATCGGCAACACTGCTCAGCAACTCCGCGGCTTGTTGGCCAAGTCCTCGACCAATGAGAACGCGCGCCTCTGCAATCGCGGCGATGAGTCGATCGCGCGGTGGCTGCTTCCTCAAGAACTCCGCGACTTCGTCGAACCGGCCCGTGTCGAGCATCACCTCAATTTGGTCAATTGAGCTGACCGTATCCGGCGCAGGCGGGATCGACGCGTGTGAGGCCAGATAGGCGTCAACATCGGCATTCGACACGAGCGGAGCCTTGCTCAATCGGCGCAGTAGTCCTCGAAGCCGTCCGGGTCTACCGTCAGCTTTGTTGACTATATAGGCAGCAACGCCTTCGGTGACAGAAGGCACCAACGTCCGCACGAGAGAAGACGCGGCCACACTATCGAGGCGCGGAACTTGTATGACGCGATCCGAACTGAGGCCATCGCGACCGGTCTCGCGGGCGCACAAAACAAGGGCAGCTCCTTGGTCGTTTGCGTGCCTCACCAGCCGCCACGAATCATCTTCGAGCTTGTCTGCGTCGTCGACCACAAGCAGCCCACCTTGGACACGCAAATCGATCGATGCAAGTTGCAATCTAACAGCTTCACCGTGCGACACTTCGGTCCCAAGCTCGACGAACGCGACGTTTCGACCGTCCGCTCCCAGCGTCCACGCGAGACGTCTGGCCAGTGTGGTGCGACCCGACCCCGAAGGCCCCGTAACCCACAAAACTCCTTCATCAGGAAGTTCGTCAACCGATTTTACCATCAACGAGAGCGTCTCGTCGATCGACACCATCGGCCACGCCGCGGCGTGCACCTCCCCCTCGGGGATGTGCGCCGCAGCTCGAAGCGCGCTCACAAATTCGTCGACGCTCGGAAAGCGATTGCCCGCTTGGGCATCGGTCGCGTGCGCGGCAAGCGTCGCAAGCTGCGCATTCACGGGTGGCGAGAGCGGCGAAAGATCAAGCGCCTCGCGCAACGTCACACCGAGCGCATAGACTTCCGCACGAACGGTGAGCCGCTCGCCGCGGAGCAACTCAGGCGCTGCATAACGCGGCGTGAGCCCTTCTGGTCGCGCGCCACCTTCGCTCCAAGGCGCTGCGAGGCCGAGATCGACAAGCGTCGCACGCCCATCGGGTCGCACGATCATGTTGGCGGGCTTGAGATCGCCATGAAAAAGACCCGATCGATGGATAACGGTGAGTTGATCGCACGCCGCGACGAGCGCGTTGAGCCAATCTTGGCCAGAACCCTCCGCCAAAGCTGTGCCAAGATCGACACCTTCAACGAGCTCACGGACCAAGTAGGAGCGGCCATCGGCAAGCCGCCCGAAAGAAAGAACACGCGGAAGCCCCAAGCCTTCAAGACCTGAAAGCGCGGTCGCCTCGCGCACGAGCGCTGCAAGCTCAGCTTTTCCAGCGCTAAACGAGAGCACTTTTACGGCGACTCGAAGGCCTGAGAGGCGATCATCCGCGGCCCAAACCTCACCACCTCCGCCCGCGCCCAGGCGCGATACGCCTACGTAGCGAGCCGGTAGCAGGGACGCGTCGAGCATGGGCGCAGAGTGACACACAAATGGCAAGTTGGCACACGCTTGGGCGCCAAAAAATCGAGCGAAAGCGTTTGACCTCGCGATACGCTGACGAGCGCGTGATTGTGGAGCGGGCGCAAGTAAAGCAGCGGATCGATCGAACGTCAGAAGCGTTCTTCGATAAGGAGAGGCTTGCGACACGCGGACCGCATCCGCTCAACATTGTGCGCAAACGCCTCTCAGGCGCACCCGGCGCGCGCGCGGCGGTCGTGCTGATTCACGGCTTCGGCCAAAATCGATACACGTGGCACCTCCCTTCGCGCAGCTTCGCCAACTACCTCGCCGCCAATGGAATGGACGTGTTCAACGTTGATCTGCGCGGTCATGGCCTCTCGCGCGTGAAGGGCGCGAAGACCGTCAATTCTATTGATGAATACGTTCGCCAAGACTTGCCCGCTGCAGTCGATGCTGCACTTCGGCACTCAGGCAAGCGACAAGCATTCATCATCGGACATTCACTCGGCGGCCTCGTCGCGTATGCGGGCGCAAGTGCGGTTGAACCCTCTGTCGCCGGAATCATTTCCATCGGCAGCCCGTATCATTTCGCGCGCGGCTCCAAACCGCTCTCCGCCCTCGCGCAAATGTCACATCAACTGTTACGATTTCGTGGTCCGCTGCGCGATTTCGTTCAAACCGCACCACTCCCAATCGGCGTCATTGGCACGATCTTGCGTCACGGAAGGCGCCTCTCGGATAGCGCCCTCTACCCCTTGCCAATTCGCGCTTGGCACCGCAACGCGTGTGAACCGCACGTCATTGAGGAACACCTTCGCCTTGCATTTGACCAAGCATCGCTCGCCGAAGCCATTCGCCTGCTCGAATGGTCCAAAGACAAGCGCTTCGGCGGTGACAGGCATCGATACGACGTCGCATTCGAGGCGCTCGACGTGCCTCTTCTTGTGATCGCAGGGTCGCGTGACGATCTCGCGCGACCGGAAGGCGTCAAGCCCGCTTACGAAAAGAGTCGCTCAAGCGACAAGACGTTTGTCTCGTTTCCGCTTGGTCACGTCGACCTCATCGTCGGGCGCGATGCGCATGTGATGACGTGGTCAACCATCCTGCGATGGATCACAGCGCGGTCTTGACTTACTTCTTGGCGCTCTCTTTTTGAAGGCGCGCAACTTCTTCTTCGAGGCGACGAATCGTCCGCTGCAGGTCCTTAACCTCGCCCTCTGTAGCAATTGACATCGCGTGGGCTATTTTTTCGATCTGCTCCTTGCTGAAGGACTCGACCTTTCCGGGCATGCTCATCGCGCCCATCATGGCCTTCATCACGCGTTCGTCCGCCATGAGCTTCATGACGCGCGGGTCGCTCATGAGTTTCATGCCTTGCTTCATCAGAGCTTTCTTGATCATGGCCGCCTGAGATAGGCGTCAGCGAACGCGCTGGCAAGGCTCGCGAAGGTCACCCTCAGGAATGTGTGTTCGACGCGATCGGCCTTCGATATCCTCAAACGCATGGCCGACGAGGACGATAAACTCACTGGGCGCACAGTCATCGTCGACACGAACCTCATTACAGCCCGCTCACGCGGCGTGCTCACGGTTATCGTCGGCTCACAGACTGGCAGGGTCGTGCGCCTCGCAGAATCGGGCACAACATCGATGGGCCGTGGACCGGATCAAGACATTCGATTCGATGACGGCAGCGTATCGAGCGGGCATGCGCAAATCGCGCGCATCGGCGGCATTTTCGTTCTTGCCGATATGAAATCTACCAACGGAAGTTACATTAATGACATCCGCGTGAGCGATCCGGTAGAGCTGCGCGACGGCGATCGCATTCAATTGGGTCGAGAGACCATTCTGCGCTTCACCCTCGTGAGCCTCGAAGAAGAGGCCGCATTGCAACGCGTTTACGACGCCGCATTGCGCGACGGGCTCACCGGCGTCTTCAACCGCAAACATCTCGAAGAGCGACTCGACGCGGAGATTTCCTTTGCGACGCGACACAAGACAGAGCTGTCGCTCATCATGCTCGACATCGATTTTTTCAAACGTGTCAACGACACGCTGGGGCATCCTGCAGGCGACTCCGTGTTGAAGAACGTCGCGATGCTTTTGCAAAATACCATTCGCAACGAAGACCTTCTGGCGCGCTACGGCGGCGAAGAGTTCACCATCATTGTGCGCGGGATCGATCTTCAGTCCACCGCCATGATGGGAGAGCGTCTTCGGCTCGCAGTTGAGCAGAACCCCACCATCATCGAAAGCCGACCGCTCACCGCCACCGTCAGCTTGGGCGCGGCGAGCCTTGTGTGCTGCGGTGCGCAGCGCGATCGAAACACGCTCGTCGCGATCGCAGACCGGCGCCTCTACTTCGCAAAGCAAGGCGGTCGCAATCGCGTTGTCGCAGAGGGATAAGGCATCGGCGCGGCAAACGTAACAAGCAAGTGTCCGAATCGTGTCATAGACGTTACGATTAGCTGCATGAGAAGAGCCTCGTTCTTCGTTCGTGGCGGACTCGCCGCTCTTGCAACGCTCACCGCCATCCTGCATTCGCACGCCGCGCGCGCGACAACGCCTGAATGAAGCCGCGCCTCATGCAGCTTTTGCAAGGGTGACAAGGTCGAAAAGACGCTTGGCATCTCCGCAAAGGATCGGAAAGCGATCCCGACCAAAAACGTGATCGTGGTGATGCA
>JAHFDZ010000077.1 GCA_023248745.1 Myxococcales bacterium
GATCGTGAGCACAGTTGCGAATACACTCGCGACGCACGTTCATCGCATGCGTGATGCGAGCATCATTCAGGCGTCGAACTTGATGACGGGCGAGCCTGTGATCGGAGCACGTGTCGTTTTGCCGGAGGGTGCAAATGGCCCGTTGCTCACGACGGATGAGATGGGCGTTGCGGTCTTGAGAGGTGCGACTCAGCCCGATCTTGTACGCATCGAACGAGGAGTGGATTTCGCGCTGATGCGGTTGGGTCCGGTGACAGAGATCTTACCTGGCACGAGCGCCTATGCATTGGCTTCGTCAACCCTCTTTCCTACCCTATCCATTGGGCCAACGCCGCACCCGCTCTACCGCGGATATCTGTTCGCCGAGCGAGGGGTCTACCGACCGGGTCAAATCATGCACATCAAGGGCACCGTGCAGACCCAGCGCGGCGGACTGCTGAACGGTGTGGCGAGTACCGCGTTTCGCATCGCAATGAAGGGCCCGGATGGCAAGGAAATGCCCGTCCAATCGATTCAAACGAGTGAGCGCGGTTCGTTCGATCTTGAAGTGGCGGCGCCATCTTCGCTTGGAGGGTATGCGTTGGTGTTGCACAAAGATGCCGACACAGTTGGCGTGCCGATTGCCGAAGCGGATGTCAGGGTTGCTGAATACGAAGTCCCACGATTTCTGGTCGATATTGATCACGCACGCGTTGAGGAAGGTCAGTTTCGCGCCGTCGTTCGTGCGAAGTATGGTTTTGGCGATCCCGTTGTCTCCGGAGAAATTTCGTACCGACTCCGCGCGACGGACGGAGTGCCGAAGGGAGGCGCTCTCTCTCTGGCGGGGCTGCATTTCGAACCGAGTGGAGACGGTGCCAAGGCATGGACTTCGGCTGGAAAGGCAAAGCTCGACGCGGCGGGTAATTTTGCGATCGATGTGCGCCTTCCCACAACGAAGGTCGTTCGTTCCGTTCAACTTGAGGTCGATGTTGCGGACGTGTCGCAACGTCACATTGCGTCGCACGCTCGTACCGTTCAGCAGGCGAGCGATTCGTACGCAGGCGTCGGAATCGATAAGCCATGGCAAGACATTGGCAATCCGGTCGCCTTCGTTGCTGGCGCGGTTGACGTGCGGGGCGAAGTCGTCGAGGGAGTTTCGATCGCGCTCGAGCTCGTGCATCTTACGCGACGAGCGATCACGCGCCGTGTCGCAGGCGCGCTGCACACCGAATGGACCTCTGAACGAAAGACGACAGGAAGGTGCGCGATTGTTAGCGCCGCTAGGCCCATCGGGTGCTCGCTCGTACCAAGGCTGCCTGGCGAATACGAAGTCGTCTCAACGATCAAAGGCCTTCCAGGCGGGAGCGCCCAGTTTTTCGTGCGGGCACACGGGGTTGAAAGCAATAGCGATCGAGGTTCCCCAGGGGACGCGCATGTTGCGACGCTCGTCTTGGATCGAAAGAACTATCGCTCCGGTGAGGTAGCTCACATTGGATTGCGAAATCCCTTCGGCGAAGCAGTCGCCCTGCTCACGTTGGATCAGGGTGGCCTCATTGATCACCGAGCAATGCTCGCCAAGGACGCTCTTGTGGTGGTTGACGTGCCCATCGCCGAACACTACGCGCCGTGGGTCAATGCGACGGTTACTTTGCTCCCCAAAGGAGCAGGTGCTCCGAACGATTTGCGCGTAGGCGCGATCCGAATTCCCGTTGGTCTCGAGGACACGACGCTTGCGGTTGAGGTTTTGCCTGACGCGCAGAGTTACAGGCCTGGAGCAATCGCAGAGATGCGCATCCGCGTGAGTCGGAATCAGCAGCCCGTTGCCGATGCCGAAGTGACGTTTGCGGTCGTTGACGAGGGCGTTCTGAGATTAACCAACGAGCCGCTTCCTGATCCTGTTGCATGGCTTCATCCCGGGGTGCCACTCAGCTTCTCTATCTTTGACGATCGGCTCGCGCTCGCTGCACGCACACTATCGAGCCATGTTGCGGGAGATGGATCGAATCGAGATGAGCTAGCGGAGCGAAAGAAATTTTCAGAAACAGCTTTCTTTGCCGCGTCCCTTTTGACTGACGAGCACGGTGTGGCAAGCGCACGTTTTACGCTGCCAGAGAACCTCACAGAGTTTCGCGCAACCGCTGTTGCGCTCGATCGCGAGGGTCGAGCTGGCGCGTCAAAGAGATCGGTTGTGGTGACGAAACCCGTTAAGCTCGTGCCCGTGACGCCACGATTTTTGCTGGTGGGCGACACTACGGAACTCGCTGCGGTTGTGCACAACGGCAGCAGTAGCGCCATCGAGGCAAGGGTGCAGCTGAATGAAAAGGAAACAAAGTTGACTGTTCTGCCGGGGGGAGAGGGGCGTGTCGTATTTCCCTATAAGGCGGAGACAGCGGGTGAGAAGTCGTTTCATTGGACGCTTTCGGATCGAGACAAAGTCGTTGATCGCGTCGAGTCGAAATTCAACATTCAACGATCAGGCATGGATCAACGTCCGCAAATTTTCGGAGCATTCAGCGGCTCACACGAAGTGACAATCGATGTACCCGAAGGCGCAAAGAGTGACCCGAAAGGCGCGGTCACCATTCAGGTTGGCGCATTGCTTTGGCCCGAAGTTGCATCTGGTCTCGAGTACTTGCTCGACTACCCACATGGATGTGTTGAGCAAACGTCGTCGGCAATGATCGCTCTATTGGCGGCCCGAACGCTGCTGCCCCGAATTGGCGCTTCGACGATGACGCAATCGGAAATTGACCTAAGGATCAACGCGGGCATCACACGCCTCGCGAAGATGAAGGTCGCGGAGGGCGGCTTTGGTTACTGGCCGGATAGTCGCGTGAGCGATGCGTACGGGTCAGCGTATGCCCTGCGTACGTTAGCCGCGTCTGAGCGTGGTGGATTCCAAGTCGCTGCGCTCGTCAGGAGTGTCGTGCCGTATCTCCAGAGGGTGCTCGATGGAGATGAACACGATCAAATTTTGAAGCCGCTTCTTGCGAGGAGCCTCAGCGAAGTGGGCGCGCTCAAAGAGAGCTCGATCGACTCGCTTTGGGACACGCGAGACAAGTTGACTGTGGCGGGGCTTTCAAACCTCGCGATCGCCCTTGCGAAGTACCCAGCGCAAGCGCCGCGTGTCGAGCTGATTCTTGATCACATTGAGGGATCGTTTGACGGTGACGGCAACACGCTTCTCGATAAAAAGTACTCTGGCGGTTACTATTACGGTGATACGCAAGATCGAGCCGAAGCGACGTTGGCGCTCGCGACTCTGCGCCCGGCGAGTTCGCGCCTTTTTGCGATCGCAAGTCCGCTTGTGCCAAAGCGAGCGAAGTTGTTTACAACACACAATACGGCGTTGTCGGTCCTGGCGCTTGCAGAGCTTGTGCGTGGCGCTGGTGTCGGCGGTGCGTCAGGCAACGTGGTCGAGCTTAACGGACGGCCGGTCATCGAGGCGCGCGATCTCGGACTTGGAAGCAAGGAGTATGTGATCCCAGTCGCAGAAATTGCCGGCAAACGATCGACGCTTGTTTTGCGATCCAACGTCACAGGGCAAGTTTCATTTACCCTTCAAGGTCGCTTTCAGGTTCCGTTTGAAAGCAGCGCAAGCCACGCGGGTCGTCATGAAAAATCGGGTCCAGATCTCTACCGGGTTTACACCGACCCGGCAGGCAAGCCGATCGATATTGGGAATGTTCATCCCGGCGATCTCGTGCGCGTCACCTTGGTCGCCAAAGGTATCAATACAGAGGGCTACCTCGCGCTAACGGATCGTGTTCCAGCGGGCTTTGAGCCTCTAGAGCCTGATCTCACGAGCGTGTCGATCACACCTCTTGACGAGTCGCACCCCTTTGCCGAGCTGCTCAGTCACGGCGTCTTGGCAACGCACGTCGAACTGCATGACGATCGCGTGCAGATCTATTTCAATGGCGCGATCGATGACTATGCGGCTGCGACGTATGTCATGAGGGCAACGACTCTTGGGACCTACAGCGCGCCGCCAGCGCACGCTGAGTTCATGTACACGCCGCAGAGCTCTGCCTACTCTGAGGCGCTCACGTTCATTGTGAAATGAACTTGCGATGAGCCGAGCACGTCACGTCAAAGCGCTTCGCGTAGTGCTCGTCGCGCTCTTCGTTGCGATGAGTTGGAGAGTGTTTCGCTTCGTCGTGGGTGCTCCCGTAGTAGAGCGTCGCGGCCAGTTCTCCATTTGGATCACTGCACGGGATGGCCGCGTATTGCGCGAGCTGCCAGGTTGCGAAGGAACGTTTGGACATGAAATTTCGCTCGAAGCTATTGGGCCTCGCTTTGTCACTGCGATGGTCGTCGCCGAGGACAAGCGGTTTCATAGTCACGATGGGATCGACCGCGCTGGAATTGTTCGTGCCGCCTTCCAGAACATTGTTGCACGCAAGAGGGTGTCCGGCGGAAGCACGGTCACGCAGCAATTAGTCAAATTAATTGACCATAACGGCGATAGGTCTTGGTGGACGAAGTTGGTAGAGGCCGCTCGCGCTCAAAATCTAGAATCGTCGTATGACAAGAATGCGATTCTGAGCGCTTACCTGAACCGCCTTCCATTCGGTCGGCAGATCGTCGGCATTGATGCGGCAGCGCGAACCTACTTTGGCGTCTCTCCGTCTGAGCTCTCCTGGGCGCAAGCGACGTTCCTAGCTGTCGTGCCGAGAGCTCCATCACGCCTCGATCCGATTCGGCACAAGGAACGTGTCATCGTCCGGCAAAGGGTCCTGCTCAAACGCTTGCATGCGAGTCACCAAATGGATGAGCCATCACTTGCGAATGCGCTTGCAGAAGTGGTTTCGCCACGCATTGTGCCGCGGCCGTTTGAGGTGCCTCATCTTTCGGAGTGGTTGCGCGTACGCGGGGCAGTGAGAGGCGATACGCAGACGTCGATTGATCGAGACCTTCAACACGAGACCGAGTTGGCCGTGCGCGCGCACCTGTCGACGTTTCCAGGTCGGCGCGCCGGATCGGCTGCTGCCATCGTGATCGATAACCTTCGTAGCGAGGTGCTCGCATGGGTTGGCAACCGTGACGTTCACGACAAGCACGGTCACATCGACTTTGTGCGCGCGCCGCGCCAACCGGGCTCGACGTTAAAGCCGTTCGTCTATTCGAGCGCGCTCGAACGAGGTCATTCAAATTTAGAATTGCTTAACGACGCGCCGATTCGATTCCGAGGGACAGATGGTGGATTTCAGCCCGTCAACTTTGATGGCGAATTTCAGGGACCGGTACTCGTCAACCAAGCGCTCGCGGCGAGTTTGAATCTACCGGTGTTGCGACTCGCGGCGCAGTTGCCAAAAGGAACGTTTCTTGACCAATTACGCGCGCTCGGATTTCAGCACCTGACCCGCTCGGAGGCTCACTACGGGTTGTCGCTTGTGCTGGGCAGTGCGGAAGTGCCGCTCATCGAGCTTGCGAACGCTTACGCAACGCTAGCGCGAGGAGGCCTCATTGCAGACCTCTCCGTTGTGGGCTCACACTGGGGAGTTCCGACACGCCGCGCACTATCGGCGGAGAGTGCAGCGGAAATTACTGAGGCGTTGGTCGACCCCACCGCGCGCCTTGAGCTATTGCACGGGCCAGTGGATCTGGGCTTTTCGTTTGCGCTTAAGACGGGGACGAGTTCCGGATTTCGTGATGCATGGGCCGTCGTCTACACGCACGAACGGACGGTCGCAGTGTGGGTAGGTAACGCCGATCGCGAAGCGATGGACGAACTCACGGGAGCTGCTGCCGCGCTTCCGATTGCGACGCGCGTCCTTCAGTTCGCGATGCAAAGCGTGAGAAAGCGAGAGCCTCTCGTTGACGGATCGTTGCTACAAAGCGGTGAGGTGTGTGGTCTGAGTGGAAAACGTCCCTCACGAGACTGCCCTCATCGCGTGCGCGTAAGATTTCGAAAGGGCCAAGCAAAAGGGAAGGCATGTGACCTCCACAGACGCGTACGTGTAGAAGGAAGGCACTATCGGTGCGATGCACGAGGGGATCGCGTTGTCGCTGTGATGCCGACTCAAGGAGATGCATGGCAGTCATGGCGTGCTAGCGGCACACCGTGGATATCGGAAAGTGAATTGACGAATTGCGGATCCGATTCGCGTGCGCCATGGGCTCAGATCGTTGAGCCAACAGATGGAAGCGTCGTTACGCGAGCGAATCCGGAGGCAGCGTATGGCTTCGTCCTGCACGCTGAAGTTCCGTCGAACACCGACAGGGTTGAGGTCTTTGTTGATGGTCGTAGCGCAGGGATATTGCGCGCACCGTTTCGTCGCTTTGTGCGTGCTGCGCCGGGTGATCACGAACTCACACTACGAGGTGCGGCCAATTCACACGCGGTAAGGTTCGCGCTCCGCTAGCGGTTTGATGGTGCCCTTGATCGAGCCATAAGGGATAAGAGTGCGCTAAGCTGAGCGACTTGCAGAGAGGTGTATTGCAGGTCATGCGGCGACGTTACTTTGCGATCGCCATTGCCGCCCTTGCAACGTCGTGCGGCGCACCATCCGCACCATCCGCACCTGGCCGTGACGCACACGAGCATGGGCCAGCTCGGGCGACGGTGGCGCGTAAAGTCGTCATCACCATTGACGATCTTCCGCTTGCCGATTTTGAGCGTTATCCAACGGATGCGCTCCGTCATGAGTGCGTCGCGCGGTTCACCTCGCTTCTCAAAGCGCGCAGCGTTCCCACGACCGGCTTCTTCAACATGTCGAATCACGAACGAGCGCCTTCGCTCTTGTCGTTATGGCAGAGCGTTGGAATGCAACTTGGCAACCACACGTGGTCGCATCCTGCGCTGGCGAAAGTGGGTCTTGAGGCATACTTGGCGGATCTCGAGCGCGGCCATCATGCGGTGGCGGCCGTCGTTCCGAACGGAGCGGCTATTCCGTTCCGATATCCGTTCTTGGCGGAAGGATTTGTGCCAAGTGAACGCGATCGCATTCGAGGAAAAATTGCTGAGCTCAAGAGTGTCGTTGCGCCAGTGACGATCGACACGTCCGACTGGCTCTACGCACGCGGCTATCTCGACGCGACGAAAGCAGGCGATCAAGCGCTTCGCGATCGCTATCGGCAAAGTTGGCTGTGGAACCTACAAGAGTCGACGATCATCGCAGAGTTCTTGTCGCGACAACTCTTCGATCGAGAGCCGCCGCAGATCTTGCTCGTGCATGGCAATCTGCTGAACGCCGATCACTTTGGGCAATATCTCGATTGGCTCAAGTCGCGTGGATACACATTCGTTCCGTTGGCCGAGGCACTCGCCGATCCCGCGTACCACGAAGACGACGTCGCCACTTCGCCAACCGGCGATTCGCACTGGTTGCGGTTGATGCGAAGCCGCGACGCTCGCGCGCATTGATGCAGAAGGCCACACGAGCCATCGCGACATGTCACCCAGCGAAGTGGATCGGGCGTTACTGCGCGTACTTCTTGCTCAACTCCACGATCGCGTCTTCGACCGCTTGTTCGGATCCGTCGCTGTAGAGGTTGCTCGCAACGGTGACGACCAAGTTTTGCGTTGGGATGATGCGGTTCTTTGCGTACCACATCGTGTTGCTGCCATTGTGCCAGAAGGTGGTGCCATCCTTTTCGACCACCCAGCCCGCCGCGTAGTCGCCACCCTTTGGTGGTGTATGCAGCTGCGTCATCGTCGCTGGGCTCAAGAGTGAAACGGCTTCGCCTCGCGCGCCGGCAAGATGCACGTTGAGAAATTTTCCCCAATCGTCGAGTGCGCAATGCACCGTGCCCGCGGGACCGAGCGCCCGCGGGTTGTCGGCCGAGGCGGTTGGCTTTTGTCCGACCGCTTTGTTGCTGACGACGTCGTGTCCCCAAGGTTGATCGACTTGGGTTGGATCTCCCGGAGCGCCAAACCCGCACGATGTCATTCCGAGCGGCGTGAAGAGCTCGCCAGTCATGAGCGTCTCCCACGAGTTTCCTGCCGCGAGCTCGAGTGCGGCGCCGGCGATCATGTAGCCCGTGTTCGAGTAAACGTATGTTCCCTTCGCGCCCGCGGGCGGTCGCGCAAGAACCGCAAGGACAGCTTTCTTGAGCGCATCCTGGTCTGTCCCTGCGCTTCGCATCTGCGACCAGATATCATTGGGAGGATTTGCAGGCGCTCCACTGCGGTGTTGAAGCAGTTGCAGGAGCGTGACGTCAGCGTAACCGGGATCAATTTTCTCGCCTGCAAAGAGCTTGCTGATCGCGTCGTCGAAATGAAGTTTGCCACTGTCAACATACTTGCCGATCAACGTCGACGTCATGGCCTTGGTGTTCGAACCCAAATGCCACTTGTCGCTTGTCGTCGCTAACGTTGTATCACCGAATTTGCGCACGCCCACGACACCACTTGCGACCAGCAGCTTTCCGCGCCAAACGGCGGCGCTCATTGCAGGAACATCGCCCTTTGCTCGCAGCGGCTCGAGCGTTGCGGAAATGTCGTCCACGGCGACAGGCGTGTTTGCGTCCGTTCCGACGTCCGCTCCGGCGTCAGCGTTTGGTGCAGGTTGAAGTGCGGGTGCGGGTGTGCCGCATGCAGACACAATCGCGACCAGGCTAAGCGCGTATTTCATAGCGCGTCCGTAGCACTCGCTGCGTGGTTCGCAACAACGATGGGCTGACTACGCTAACGTTTGTGCGGCGCGCGCGATGGCTCCGAATGTATTTGCGTCCAGGCTTGCGCCGCCAACGAGGGCGCCATCCACATTGGGACACGCAAGAAGTGCGGCCGCGTTATCGGCTTTGACGCTTCCGCCGTAGAGGATGCGTGTCGTTGTGCCGAGTCCGCTTCGATGCTTGTCGAGCTGAGCGCGAATGGCCGCATGCACTTCTTCGGCCTCATTGGGGCCGGCCGTCTTGCCTGTGCCGATGGCCCACACGGGCTCGTAGGCGATGACGGCGTGATGGGTAAGTAAGTTGATAAATGCACTGACTTGACGATTGACGACGGCAAGCGTTTGGCCGCTTTCACGCTCTGCGAGCGTTTCGCCGACGCAAACGATGGGCTCGAGGCCCGCAGCAATTGCAGCTTGCACCCTTTCGGCGACCGTTGCGTCTGTTTCGCCGAAGTACTGCCTTCGCTCGGAGTGACCCACGATGACCCATGTGCACCCGCTGTCTTTCAGCATGGGGGCACTGACTTCCCCGGTGAACGCGCCTTCGTTCTTTGGGTAGAAATTTTGCGCGGCGATCGCGATGCTCGAGCCCTCGACTTCGTGGGCGCATGCGGCGAGCACCGTGAACGGCGGCGCGATGACAAGGTCAACGTTCGGAACCTCTCGCGCAATGCCCACGAGCGCGCCTGCGAGTTCGACCCCTTGAAGGCCGCCTTTGTACATCTGCCAATTGCCCGCGATGAGCGGATTGCGTGCGTTGTTCATCCGCGAAGGACCTCGATGCCTGGGAGCTTGCGGCCTTCGATGAGTTCGAGCGACGCGCCTCCACCCGTGGAGATGTGACTTATTCTTGCAGCCAGGTCTCCGCCGGCTGCGTGCACGGCAGCGGCGCTGTCACCGCCGCCAATTACGGTAAATGCACTTGACGAAGCGAGTGCGCGCGCGACACCGAAAGTGCCGTTTGAGAACGGCGTCCGCTCGAACAGACCCATGGGTCCGTTCCAGAAAATGGTCTTCGTGTTCGCAAAGCAATTGGTGAATCGCTCAATTGATTGAGGACCGATGTCGAGCGCCATCTTGCCCGGCGGTACCGCGTTGATGCTGACCACTTGGCCTTCCTCGGCTTGCGTGCTGGATGCGACGACGACGTCTACGGGAAGTTCGACGTGCACCTTTGCGGCCTCTGCTTTTTCGAGGATTGTGCGTGCCAGTGCGAGCTTGTCTTCTTCGACGAGCGACGCTTGCATGTTGTGCCCCTTGGCGGCGAGGAAGGTGTTGGCCATCGCGCCGCCGATGACGAGCGTGTCGCACACTTTGAGAAGCGTTTCGACGACCGCGATTTTGTCCGACACTTTGGCGCCGCCGAGAATGGCGACATACGGCCGTTCGGGTTGCCCGATCACTTTGCTAAGGGCCGCAATTTCTTTCTCGAGCAAAAAGCCGCACCCGCGATCGCGAAAGAACTTCGCCATACGATGCACGCTTGCGTGCGCGCGGTGAACGGCACCGAACGCGTCGTTGACGTAGACCTCGGCCATTTCTGAGAGCTTCAGCGCGAAGGCTTCGTCGTCGGCCTCTTCTTCGGGATGGAAGCGCAAGTTCTCAAGTAAACAAACTTGACCACCTCGAAGGTCGAAGATGACCTTCTTCGCCGCATCACCAAAGCAGTCGTCTGGCATGTGCACTTCGGCATCGAGCAGCTCGGCGAGTCGGATGCCGCAGGCCTCAAGTGAATACTTGCTGTTGTCTTTGCCCGGCTTTGGGCGGCCCATATGGCTGCCCAAGATGACGCGCGCCTCGCGTTCGAGTGCGTGCTTGATCGTCGGAAGCGCTTCGCGGATGCGAAGGTCATCGGTGATGACGCCGTCTTCCATCGGGACGTTGAAGTCCACGCGAACAAACAGGCGCTTGTTGTCGATCGGGAGCTCTTTGATGGTGCGGATGCCAGTGAGAAGGTTCGTCACAGGCGCGAAGGTAGCGCTACGGCTGCAGGGTGCAACCATGTCGAGACCGCGCAGATGCGTTCGCTTCAGTTTGCCGATCCGCCAGAGCCAAGATCGGTGCAGCCACTGGCCGCGAGTGTGGCGTTCGTCCAACTTTTGTTGGTCGATGGGGGGGTGCCAAGCATCTGATTATGAAAGCGGGGGGCGCCTGCTACTCGTGGAGGTGCCCGTTACATCTTCTTCGCTACCAACTCCGCCAACTCAATCATGCGATTCGAGAAGCCCCACTCGTTGTCGTACCAGCTGAATACCTTGACGAATCGATCGCCCATCACTTGGGTGATCGTTGCGTCGAAAATAGACGATAGTGGGTTACCAATATAGTCGCTCGAGACGAGTTGCTCTTCGGTGTAGCCGAGGATGCCCTTGAGCGGTCCGTTCGCAGCGGCCTTCATGGCGGCGTGAACAGCTTCCTTTGTGATGGGCTTCTCGGTCTCGAGCGTGAGGTCAACGATGCTGACGTCCATGGTCGGGACGCGCATCGCGCAGCCGTCGAATTTCCCTTTGAGTGCTGGGATGACTTCTGCGAGTGCTTTCGCCGCGCCAGTGGAAGAAGGGATCATGTTCTGTGCTGCGGCGCGAGCACGTCGTAAATCACCTTTACGATGCGGGATGTCGAGCACCGCTTGATCGTTGGTGTACGAGTGAATTGTCGTCATGAGGCCTTGCTTGATGCCAAACGATTCGAGCAGCACTTTGGCGACGGGTGCGAGGCAATTGGTCGTGCACGAGCCGTTCGACAAGAGGTGATGCTTGCTTGGGTCGTATTGCTCTTGGTTGACGCCGAGGACGATCGTGAGATCGTGGTTCTTCGCCGGTGCGCTAATGATCACTTTCTTTGCGCCTGCAGCGAAGTGAGTCGCGCACTTCTCTTGGTCGGTGAAGATTCCGGTGCACTCGAGCACCATGTCGGCGCCGAGGGCCTTCAAAGGTAACTTGCCGGGATCCTTTTCGGCGGTGATCTTCACGGGGCCCGATCCGAAGTCGATCGTCTTCTCGTCAAGAACCTTGGCGCGGACAGCCGGGCTGCGATGCACGGTGTCGTAGTTGTAAAGGTGCGCGAGTGTCTTCGCGTCGGTCAGGTCGTTGATGGCGACCAATTGAAGGTCACCGCGCTTGTGCTGTTCGAGAACGCGCACGAGACAACGACCGATACGACCAAAACCGTTGATTGCGACCTTTACCGCCATGTTCAGCGCTCCTTATTGGGAGGCCGAAAGTACAGCGAAGCCTCGTTTTGCTGCAACCCGAAGCCGTACTTTGTCGCCATGCGGGACGTTCTTCGGGTACTTTTGTTTGGCTCCCCGCCTTTTTTGGTGGAGGGCCCTTGGGGGTTTCGCCTTCAGGATGACGCGAGAGGGGTGCGATCGCGAATGCAGGACCGTCGACGTTCTTGGTTGGGTGCTGCCCTCGCAACACTGGCGATTGCGACGTTCGTTGCATGCGCGACCAGGCAAAAAGGCGGGCTCATCGTGGCGGTCACGAGCGACCTCGTTCCGGGCAAGGACCTCGATAGCGTGACGATCGAAGTCGATGTGGCCGGTACGTCCGTTTCGTCCAAGCGGTTCGTGATTGGTGAGACGTCGACCAAACTTCCGCTGACGGTTTCCGTGGTTGAAGGCGCAACGGCAGAAGCTCGCGTTCACGTTCGCGCCGTCGGTTACAAAGCAGGTCAAGCTCGCATAGCGCGCGATGCGACCACGGCGCTTCCGCGTGGAGAAACGAAACTTCTGCGGTTGCCGCTCGACTGGCTCTCGGACGGATCCGCAACGGGTAGTGAAGGGGCGATCACGATTGCCTGCCCCGACGGCCAAACGAACGTGGCGGGTAGCTGCGCGAGCGCTGAGTTAGTCAACCTACCTGTCTACCGTGCCGAAGACGTTTTTGGTGGCGGAAGCCCAAACGGGGAGGGCGCGTGCTTCGACGTCGATGCCTGTTTTGCATCCACCACGGTGGTGTCTCCCGACAAAGATTGTACAGTTTCTTTACCAACAAGCACCGTCGGTCTCAACGTCGGTGTCGTTCCGGCAAAAGGTACCGACGGCGCGTGCTCAAGCGGCCGCTGCGTCATCGCTCTTGCAGAAGGCACGGAAGGATTTCGTTCCCTCGAAAGCGGCCGCGTCCAACTCCCACCCGCCGTTTGCGCAGCAACGCGCGCCTCAGGCGTCGCCGTCGTCGGAGCCTGCGAGACAAGAACGCCCTCCATTCCCCCGTGCGCCGCTGCCACTGTCGTCAACGGCCGCCCCATCCGCCCCAGCACTCTCGCCGACGCTAACGCTCCTGCTGATGCTCCTGCTGACGCTCCCGCTGACGCTCCCGCTGACGCCGGCATCGTCATCCCCTACGGCGACGGTGGCGTTAGCGTCTCGCCGCCAACCGACGTCGTGATCGCCCAAGGAAGCGCAGTCGTCTCTCTATGGCAGGGTTCGACTGACCTTCGCTTCGGGCTCGACACGGGTGAAATCAAGAGCTTTCACCGAACCGCTCTCACGTACACCACGCTTCGTCCCGCGAACGGATCGGGTTGGAAGTTTTGGGCGCGAGACTTCTTGCTCGCCGCCCGTGGTCAAGAATCTGGACATATCGACGTGTTCGACTTCAGTTCAAGTGCCACCGACATCACGATCGCGCGCACCGGCGTCAAGATCAATGCGATCGCTCTAGGTGACGAATCAACGAATACGTATGTCTACTGGAGCGAATCGGCGAACGGTACATCGACGGTCTATCGTTGCCGCACAGGGAGCGGTGCATCAGTCACGTGCGTTACGCCGGAGCAAGTCGCGACGTTCAGCGGCACGGCCCGGTCGCTCGCACCTTTTAGCTGGGACGTTCGCGGCATCACGATCGGTACAACCGACGGACGCTTTTTGTCGTGCGTCGGTCAATGTAACCTTCCATCGGTTGTTTACGCCGATGGAACTGGCGAGCAGCTCCTCTCGGAGAAGGGTAGCGCTGACAATCTCGTGTGGGTGCTCGATCGTGGTGGCGCACGCTTGAGGCGCGCAACGCGCTTATCCGGGTCGTGGAGCGTGGCGGACTATGCAACAACGACCAGCCTTGGAACGACCGAATGGCCCCAAAACATCGTGTCGGCTGAGCTGTTCTACCTCGCGACGTCGACTGGCGTGTATGCAACAGAGAGGGGCGCAAAGCCTCCGTGGACGTTCACGCGCATCGGCTCGCTCACCATCGGAACCGCCATGTACGAGAACTTCGAAGAACTGCTCGTTGGCACCTCGGATGGTCGCGTTGTGCGCTACGGCCTTGGTGGCAACTAACTTCCGCGCACGTGGTTGCCGTTAACTTCTTGCGGGTGGTCGATGTCGCCTTCTTCCTTCTGCGCCCTACTCGAGACACGATGCGAGTCGCTTATGCATGCGCTTTGACGTGCGCTTTTCGGAGGGTCTGTCAGACTCAAGCTTAGCCCTAGACACCCGCTCAAGAGAGAGTCGGTACACATGGTAGTGGTGCAAGTTGAGCAAGCGAACGCGAAAGGGCCTGACCTATGACGCCTGCGGTCGCTTTGCAGAGCATGTCCATAGTCGCCCCCGGTGAGATTCTTGCGGGTAAGTACCGTGTTGAATCGATCATTGGCGAAGGCGGTATGGGCGTAGTCGTTTGCGCAATGCACATCCAACTCGAGCAGCGCGTTGCCGTGAAGTTTTTGCGGCAGGACGTCTTGCGGGACGCACAAGTGACCGCAAGGTTTATGCGTGAAGCAAAAGCGGCTGCCAAGATCCGCAGCGAGCACGTTGCACGTGTTCTTGACGTAGGGGCGCTCGACAACGGCGCGCCCTATATGGTGATGGAGTACCTCGAAGGGAACGACCTCAAGCACGCGATCCGCGAGAATGGTGTGCTACCCGCCGAAGTTGCGGCTCGTTATGTTCTTCAAGCGTGCGAGGCAATTGCTGAGGCACATGCGGCTGGTATCATTCATCGCGATCTGAAACCCGCGAACCTCTTTCTCGCAAAGCAGCCTGGCGGAGAAGTAAAGGTCAAGGTGCTTGACTTTGGCATTTCGAAGGACGTCGACGCGACGCTTCAAGGGCTCACGCATTCGCATAGCCTGATGGGCACGCCCTATTACATGTCGCCGGAGCAATTGACGGCGCCCAAAGATGTTGATCCTCGGACCGATGTATGGTCGCTCGGCATCATTCTCTTCGAATTGCTTTCGGGGCTTCCGCCCTATCGCGGCGCGACGTTGCCCGAGGTTGTGGCGTCGGTCCTGCGAAGCGCACCACCTTCGCATCGTCTGCCTCCGGGTGTGCCGGATTCGATTCGCAAAGTGATCGATCGTTGTTTGTTACATTCGCTCAAGAGCCGCTATCAAAATGTAGCTGAGCTCGTTGCGGATTTGGCTGAGACGTCACCTTCACAAGGCCAAGCATCGAGCGCGCGCATTCGCCACGTCCTCCAGCTTTCGCGCGATGTTCCGGCAGGGGCTGGCCCATCCGTTGCGGAGCTTGCCACCCAGGACGTTGACAGTCGATCGGTTGAGAGTGGACCTCCGACCAAGATCGCGAGCATCGTTGCCATCGATCAGACTGTCGACTCGTGGCAAGCACCGTCGGTGTCCCGGAGCGGTGAAGTTGAGCGCAGTAGCAAGCGCAAGTTTGGTAGCGCCGCAGCCGCGGTAGCGTTGATCATCGCGGGCGTTGGGACGTGGGCGGGCGTGCGCGCTTCACAGGCTCGCGCACTCGAACCAAGTGCTGCCGTCGGAGCGCCTCCTCCTATGATTCCCGCGCGCGATAATGTCGACCCTCCGCCCTCCACTGGAACGGTTCTCAATGGTCAAACCGTGGGATCTTCAGGCTCGGCCTCCGCCGCGGCGCCTTCTGCGCGACCCAAAGCGGCCTCGACGCCTGCGGCCCCGCCCGTTGCGTCTGCGAATGCTGTTGGCTCGGCGAAGGTCACGCCCAAGCCGCCCACCGCGGTTCCAGCCAATCCCCTCGATCTCCGAATCCAATAAGTAACCTTGCGACGCGTGCTTGGTGGATAATCGGCTCTTATGCGCGCCCTCCGGTCAATTGCACGCACATCGCTTTTCTGCACCTTGTCGTGTTTTGTGGCGTTGGCACGTCCTGCATTCGCGAGCGATGCGATCGGTGCAGCGCCTTGTGGACCGATGCCAGCGGCTCTTAGTGAAACGCTCCAGGCAGAGGCTCGTGTCGAATACGATTCGGCCAAATTGCTCTTCGAAAATCGAGACTACGAAGGCGCAATCATTAAGTTTCAAGCAGCCTACGACAAGTCGAGAGAGGCGCGCCTCCTTTGGAATGTGGCGGCGACGCACAACCAACTCAAGCACTACGCAAAGACACAAGAGTTCATGCGTCGCTATCTTGCGGAGGGACGCTGCGTCACAAGTGCCGAAGATCGCACAGCCGCGGAGCGCGCAATTGCGGCATCAGAAAATCTTATCTCGAACGTTACATTTATCGTTTCACCCGAGGGCGCAGAAGTTTTCATCGACGACGACGCATATGGTCAAACTCCTTTTCCGTTGCCCATTCGGCTCGATCTCGGGAAGCATCGCATCAAGGTACGCAGAGCTGGGTTTTTCGATTACGCGCAGACCGTAGCTCTTGGCGGCGCAGAGAAAAACGTGACGGTGAAAGTTACACTTTCGCCGGAGACAAAAGTTGCGACGCTCAAGGTGGGCTCGGGTTTCGGCGAATCGATTGCAATTGATGGTCGCGTGGTGGCGACCACCGGAATTTGGGAAGGCACGCTCGAACCAGGTGCGCATCGCGTACGCGTGACGGCTGCCAACCGTGAGCCTGCCGAAAAGGTGATCACGTTGCGAGCAGGAGAGCGCTACTATGTCGGGCTGAACACGACGCACCGCGGTGGCGGCGTTCCGACGTGGGTGTGGGTTGCCGGTGGCGCCGCTGTAACTGCGGGTTTGGTTGTCGGCACGTACTTCATTTTTCGACCGAGTGATGCCTCGAGCAGCGTACCTGCGGGCACGGGCGGCAGTGTGCAGTTGCCTTCGTTTCGATGGTAGATCGAGCAAGCTGGAGTAGGGCGAGACAATGCCGTAGCCTTACTGACAAGTGGGGATAGATTCGCTCGACGATACCAGCGCTGAATCAGTTCCGATGCTTCGTGCAAGCGGGCCGCGGGAATTGGGGCTCGTGTGCATCTTTGCAGAGAATGGTGATCGCATCGCGCCGATCTCGCTCAATCGAAGGCCCGTTCGTATGGGGCGAAAGATCGAGTGCCAACTTGTACTCGAGGATTCGAACGTGTCGCGCGAGCACGTCGAAGTTCGCATCGAAGGGCACACGGTCCTCTTGCGCGATCTCGGAAGTCGCAACGGGACCTACGTTAATGGTCACGTTGTCAAAGACGCAGAGGTCGAGCTCCAAGTCGACGCAATTATTCGCCTCGGCGGTTACATTTTCGCGCTAGTCGAAGACGTTGCGGCCTACGTAGCCGGGTTTCAAGGGCTGCCACTCGCGGGGGGGCCAAAGCTCGCGGGCGTGCGGCGTGCCATCGCCCAATTTGGTCAAGGACGCATGCCAACGCTCATTGGCGGCGAAACCGGCAGTGGCAAAGAAGTGGTTGCGCGACTCATTCACGAAGCAAGCGGTCGTACCGGAGCGTTCATCGCCGTCAACTGTGGTGCAATTCCTGAAAACCTCGTTGAGTCCGAGTTCTTCGGCTTTGCGCGCGGTGCATTTTCTGGTTCCGATCGCGCACGCGATGGTCTCTTTCGCGCTGCCGACAAAGGCACTCTATTTCTCGACGAGCTCGGAGAGCTCTCACTCGAAGCGCAAGCAAAGTTGTTGCGCGCGACCGAGAGTGGTGAGGTGCGGCCCGTTGGTTTTGACAAGCCCGTGTTCGTTGAGGTTCGTCTCGTTGCAGCGACACATCGTGACTTGGGCGAGCGCGTCACTGCCGGCAAGTTTCGTGAAGATCTCTTCTTCCGTCTGAGCGCGGCCAAAATAGAATTGCCGCCGTTGCGTTCGCGTCGCGAAGACATTCCAAAGTTATGCAAGATCCTCCAAGAGGAGACGCCCCTCGAGTTTCAAGCGAAGGCGATGGAACGTCTCGTGGTGTGGGACTATCCGGGCAACGTTCGCGAGCTTCGTCACGTGCTGTCGCAAGCGCGAGCGGCCGTCATTGCAGCGGGCGCGGCGAGAGTTGCGCTCGAACACTTGCCCGAGCGCATCCTAGGGCCACTTCCTCCTCCTTCAGCGACGCAAGAGAGCGAATCGCCGACCGGCACGCGCCCAAACGTAGTGTTGCTCGCACTCGATCCCGGGGTCCGTCGTAGTCAACTTGAAGAAGCGCTAACCAAGCACAAAGGCAACATGGTCCGCGTTGCAAAAGAACTAGGGCTAGCGCGCAGCAGCCTCTACGACGAACTGAAAAAAGCTGGCCTCGATGCAACGCAGTACAGATAGTTGACGGCTCTACCGACTCAATCGCTCACGCGTGCCGCTCACGCTCCCTAACTCGCACTCCGCGCACGCGCAGCTTCCGAAGTCGCAGCGCCTGCCGTCACCCGAACTGTCGAATCGGCCGGCGCATCCGCCTCGTCTGGAATCCCGGTGATCTCAAGATCCGATCCCATGTCGGGAAGACGAGCGAGGCGGAGTCCTGGAAATCCGTTTGGTACCTTCGTGAGTGACAATTCGGGCGGTGAGCTCGCACGGAGTGGCGGGCGAGGGGTCGACACTCGGTTTGCGGGTGGCGCGGAGGTGCGCCGTGGCTGGAACACTTGGGCCTCTGGGCGGCCAGTGAGTGTACGAACCGCACTCACGACCTCGCCCAGGTTTTCTTTCGCCCACAATCGCGGAGCAATCGATGCCCAATACTTAGCGCGACCCGCGAGGCCCGCATAAATACGCACGCTTGCGAGATCGCCGATCTGAGTCGCCCATCGCGTCTTCCAAGGCGAGGGACGACCGAAGTGGTAACTGGCGATCTCACCTTTTGTCGCTTCACTTTCGATGACATGCCACCGCAAGACGTTGCCTGGGCTGTGCTTCGCGTAGGTCTCGTCGTACCCAATCTTCAAGACATCCATGCGTCCTCCCGATCGCGTTGCGAGTTCGAAGGCGATCATCTTGCCGTCTAAACGTAACGAGTGAAGGATCATTTCATGGTTGCGACTACCAAGTTCGGCGAGCGTTTCGTAGAACGCCTTCGTTTCGGGTTGCGCAGCCATCGGCGAGCCTTCGCGTCCTTTCCAACCGGCGGCTTCGAGTTCGAACGCTTCGTGCAGCAGCGCGCGCGAAATCGTCGTGTCGTGGTGGACGGTGAGATGGCCAATCTGGATCAGATTCGCTTCGTGCTTTCGGCTATCGCGAATGGACCGTCCCGAGAAAAGGGAACGTACGGTGTCGACGCCACCTGTCAGCGGAAGGAAGGCATCCCCCTGCGAGCGACAAATTGCGATCTCAGAGCCTCGCGAGCGCGCAGCGAGTTCGAGCTCACGCGTGAGCGAGCCGTCGGCAGGAAGACGAGCGAGCAAGAGTTCGCTCTGACCGTCCATCCAATCATCGAGGAGTGCATCCGCAACTCCGGGTAGTGACCAATCCACCGCGACGTCACAAACGGGGAAATGCTCATTTTCTTCGAGTGTGCGGACTGAGTTTTCACCCCGGAAGACCGCAACGGCTGCGAGGTGAGAACCGAAGTAGAGCGCACGCACTTCGGCATCGAACGAAAAGGCGCGGATGTAAGCGCGATTCCAGGTGGGCCCGGCCATAAAGGGGCTTCCCGCTTGTTTCGCAAGCGTGCGCCACTGATCCTCAATACGAGCAATCCCAGACACGCCTCGATCGGACACCTACTTCCAATGGCCCATAGCTGTGAGTGATCGGCGTGTGAGACATCGTCTTGAGCGCTGAGACGCGTCTGCGATAAGGTCGCGCTAGGGCGCGCTACGCTCGCGCTACGATGAACATGCGCTGGCTTGTCGCTGTGTAGGGTTCGTGTCGGTGCCCACCTTCGATTACATCGATCGTAAATCCAGCGCCAACGAGCATGTTCTCGACGGTGTTGCGATCGAGCGGTCGCCAAATCATCTCGTAGGGAAGTGTTTGCACGCCGCTCTCGATGTCGACCTCGAGGTAGTGACCATAGATGCGTTGCCGCCCTTCGCTGTCGCAAGGACCGATGCAGTCGAACCGTGTGTATGCGTTACCTGTCATTGGGTTAACGCGCGTGAAGAATGCCTTTGGCTCGGGAATACCTTCGCGCTTTATGTAAATATCGTTGACTATATCAACGGCGAGCAAGCCTGATGGCCGCATATGCCTCTTCGCTGAAGCGAGAGCTTGCCGCTGGGCGCTGTCGCTCGTGACAAAGAACAAGCTGTTGAATGCAAGTGTTACAAGGCCGAACGTGCGTTCTTCAAGGTCAAGATCCTTGATATCTTGTGTGACAAGGAGCAAGCGCTCTTGAACTTCACTGGGTTCTGCGAGGAGCTTCTGTTCAAATTGCTCGAGCATTGGACGCGAAATATCGATGCCAACAACGCGATGTCCGGCGCGTGCGAGCGGAAGGGCGACGCGGCCAGTTCCACAACCCATTTCGAGGATTGGTCCTGCGGTCGTTCGCGCCAGTTCTTCGTATCGATCGATGTCGTAGGCGATGCCTTGATCGCCAGTGACGCTGTCGAAATTTGAACCACCGTCACGCGCCGATGGATAGTCAGCGTCGTAGTAGTAGGCGCATGGATCGACGTGAGCGAGAGGGTCAACCATCTTGACAAGATTTTTGCAGGGCAGGCTATGGGCACTCTGTGCACTGCGTGACGAGGCAGTCGAGGACGGCGTTGATCTGCGAAATTGCCGAAGAAGTGGAATTGCTGCCGCATTGTTCCTGGCACGACTTGTCGCCGTCGCATTCAACGAGGCACGTCGAAAGGGCAGTGCACGCACTGGTACTATCGCCGTAGCAAGAGGTTACTTCGCTGCAGCACTTCTGGCCCATGCATGCATCGCATGTTGAATGGCTTGGGTCGTCGAACGAAACGTTTCGGAGCACGGTGCACGTTCCGGTGTATCCGCTGTCCTTCTTGACGGTCGCGCTCGAGCCAGCGTCGCTGCTTCCGCCGGGGCCGGAGCCACGAGAAGTCGTTGAACAAGCGATGGCGACCGTTGCAATCGCGCAACCCATCACGATGAAACGCCGCATGCTTTTCCCCTCTGCGATGAGCAACCCCAAACCGCTGCATCACAATACTACGCTTTGCTAGAAGGCGACCGGGGCTCCTTCGTGTGGCGCCCAAAAGAAAACGCCTCAGGTCGAAACCCGAGGCGCTCTGTGCGCTATCCGGTGAAGTGGCGTTACCCCACGACGGGCTTGGGCGTGCCGCCGAAAATGCTGGCGACGCGGCGTTTATCTTTCTCTTTCTTGTCTTTTTCGGCGTAGGTCGACGCAACGGCGTACCTCTCTTTGCGTGGAATTTCTTCGCCGTCGAAGATGGCCTTGAGCTCTGTTGCGTCGAGCGTTTCGAGTTCCATCAGCGCTTTGGCAATGGCTTCGACGCGATCTTTCTTGTCGGCGAGCAGCTGCCTGACTGCGTCGTATTGAACCTGAATGATTCGTCGCACTTCTTGATCGATTTCGCGCGCGGTCTGCTCAGAGTAGTCTTGCTGCCTCGAGTTGTAGTCCTTGCCGAGGAAGACAGAACCTTCTTCGCTGCCGTAAGCGAGTGGTCCCAGGGCATCACTCATGCCGTACTCGCACACCATGGCGCGTGCGATTGAGGTCAGCTGGCGAATGTCGTTGGAAGCGCCGGTGGAGAGCTTGCGGAAGAAGATTTCTTATGCGACACGCCCGCCGAGTGCAGAAGCGATTTGCGCTTCGAATTGCAGCTTGGTGCGATTCAGAA
>JAHFDZ010000078.1 GCA_023248745.1 Myxococcales bacterium
ATTTGTTGATCGATGCCCGGCGTTTCGTCGACGGGGTCGAGTGAGTCGCTTGCCGCCAGTTCCTCGCGCCGGTAGCCAAGCTTGCGCTTGTGTCCAACAACGACTCGGAACGTGATTCCAAATAGCCAAGGGCGAACAGGCTTGGTTCGATCGAAGTCTGAGAGCTTTCGATGTACCGCAAAAAATACGTCGTGAATCAAGTCTGGCAACTCTCGCTCTCGAACTCCAAGGCGCCTTATCGACGTGCGCACGTACGTGTACTCACTTTCAAAGAGCGTGCGAAAATCCAGCGCCGGCAATTCTGATGCGAACGCGGACGGCTCAACGGGAACGGCTTGGATCACTCCTTGATACATTTGCGGCGTGTCCAAAAAACCGTCACAAAATGTGGAGGGCCAGTCGCAAGCCACCTTCGATGCCGAAAATGCCCGTTGCCCAGACTTCCTGACCGCGAAAGGTGATCCGCGTGCGCGTCAGCGTGACGAGGCCGTCAACGAAGGGTTCGAGCGACAAACGTTTTGCGAAGGTGATGGCTGCTCCGACGCGAATGCCGCCTTGCGCAAATGCCGTTGTCGCTTTGTCTGGCGCTTCGATTCCTTCGGCTTCGCCTTGCAGTGCGCCTATTGAAAAGTTTCCGCACAGAAACACAGGGTCAAAGTGCGCGCACGGGAGTATCGCGACCGCCATTGTCGACGTCCGCACGCGTCCGGCGCCTACCTTCTCGGATGACGGAGGTAGAAATCGTGCCTCGAGTTCCGTGCCGAACGCGCCATAGCGAAGCGATGCACCAGCACCGATGAACGCAGCGACGTTTCCAACTTGGCCGAGACCTGCGGTGCCAAGCGCGAGATGCACCCGACTTAGCAATGGCCTTCGGGGTGGCGGAAGCGCGAGGTTTAGCGGCGCGGCCGGGAGTTGGCGCGCATCAGGCGCTTCGGATTTTGGCGCAAGCGTTGGAAGCGACGGTTCGGACTGGATCGCATGTTCTCGGTGCGGCAAGAGGGCGCGATCAGGATCGATGGCGATGCTGATTGCGAGAGCCAACGCCGCGACAAGTTCGTCGCACCGCTTCGCCGTCAGCGTGCGTTTGGCGCTCTCACGCCCGCGCTCGTCGCGAAGTTCGAAGCGGCCTTCAATCGCTTTGCCTTTGCGCGTCAAACTTATCGCGACATCGCGCGTTCCTTCTTGATGAAATGGATCGTACCCAAGCCTTGCCGAAACAGCGCCGCGCAACTGCTCCTCGTCGGGACAATCGGAAAGGTTATTGGCGATGCGGTACTGAAGCGTGGCGTCTGCTGCACGGGCTCGTTCCGGCAACAAGAGAAGGGCAACTACGCATAGGGCGCCATAGATAGGCCGTGTTTGCACGCACCCTTCGTTGCATCGGCGCGCGCAGCATTCACGCGCCCGATGCGGTTGCGGCTTCGTGGGCGCACTACCATCGAAGAAGTCCGGAGAGCCTTCGATGGTCGTATCGCTCGTGTCTGCGAGCGCCGCGTTGACGGCCGATGCGCAGTTTGCGTGGTGCGCAAAGCGACGGCAAAAGTAACGGATGGTTGCAATGAGCTCGCTAAGCTCGGGTATTGGCTCTTCGTTGCAACGTGCCGCGAGCATAAGGCGCACAACTCCGAATCGACTTACCAGTTGCAGGTAGCTCGACATCGGAGTCTCGCCTGCGAATGGGAATCCTTCGAGGAGTATTTCGTTTTGAACAAAGTGCTCGAGCAAGAACGGTGCTTTCTTGAGCGCAGTATCAAGGCGACCGAGACCGCGGACGTACCTCTCGACAAGCGTCGTCTCGTCAAGGTGCCACTTGGCATCAACACCCAAGCCGGTCGCAACGGCGCGTTGAATGCACAGACGAAGCGGCGATCGCTCTTTTCTCGCACCCATGCGCAACAGCGAAAGAAAGAGCTGCGCTTGCAAGCTGTAATTTGACGGCATCGCGGAGAGCGCATCACTCACGCCTCGTCCGATCAGCACGGTCTCGTATCTGCCTAGAAGATCTTGGACGGTTGATTGCGACCTCGAGGTCGCAGTCAGTTCAATTGCTGAACCCTTTGAAGCAGTCGCGGCGGCGTCACTTCGTGCACCATTAATCGGCGCGATACCGCCGAGATCATGACAATTAGCCGAATATATCCGATGAGTGGCACGAATTTCATAAAACGTGCCACGCGCTTTTTGTGGCTTTTTCCTCAAGGCGAAGGACGTTCACCCGTTCTGAGGGGCGACATGCTCCCTGCACGTGAAATGCAACCGTACGCAGACCGCGACCCTGAGATCTGTCGGCGACCGACGATGCCAGCGCCCGCGATGATGCCTGCAGAAGCGTCCGAGCCGTTACTCTCTCTGCACGAGATGCCAACGCGCCCGCCGCCCATGCACCCCGTTTCGGGAATTCAAAAGGCTGCGATTCGGGTTCCTCGGCTTCCCTCGGTTTCGCTCGAAGAGAATGGCTTTGACCCACGTCGCGATCCGCGCGTTGAGCGCTAGCGCAAATTGAAAGGTTGCGCGAAGGCTCAACCGCCCGCACCCTGTGCCGCATGAGAGCAGCTCTCGCGCTTGTTGCGCTCGTCGGGTGTTCAGCGGCGACGACCTCGCCCGGAATCGAGGCCGGTGCGGACGCGACTTCGGTTGACGCTGGTGTGGATGTGGCCGGGTCTGCGTGCTCTCGCGATACGCGCGCAGAACTCTACGTTGCGGGCATCGAAAAAAAGGCAACCACGTTGACCGTCAAAATTGTTTCCGCATCACCAGCGCCTCCTTCAAAGGAGACGAACGCGTGGACGATCGAAGTGACCGATAACGCGACGAAAGCCGCTATCACCACCGCGCAAATAACGGTGACCCCTTTCATGCCCGATCACGCGCACGGAAGCTCGCACACTCCCAAAGTGACTGAAAGCGGCGCCGGCAAGTATGAAGTCAACGATATTTACTACATGATGCCCGGCCTGTGGCGCACGACAGTCTCTGTCGTGCGTCAAGGTGGCGTCGCCGCCGAAGATGGTGTGTTCAACTTCTGCGTTGATGGGTAAGCGTAACGAAGGCGCACCGCACCTGAGGTGCGAAGCCTGTAGCGACTACTTCACGCACCCAAATCCTTTTGCCGATGTCCATTCGAGCACTGTGTTCTGAAGCGTGAACGTCGGGAGCTCGTCACGAACCTTTGAATCAAGATCGCCGGAGGCAATAAGTTCGTCGGCAACGTCGAGGTCTATTGGCCGAATGTGCACAGCCATGGTGACTCGGTCGACGTCGCCAACCACTTCGTAGACCTTCGTGATGGAATGATAGAAGCGTGGATCCTGTGGATTGTTCGTTACAGGAGCGCTCAATTGGCTCGTGTCGTAGCTCGCGACTTCCCAAAGGTTATGGGTAAGTTTCTTGTCCATTGTGTAGTCACGATCACCGAAGACCAGCCAGTCACTCGTCTGAACCTCTTTTACGCTTTGGGTCGCCGAAACTTTGCCGCTTGAGAACGTCGATGCGTCGAGTAGAAACGCTTCGACCTCGAGCCAAGCGCGTCGATCTGGCATAGCGCCTGACGGCCAGCCGTGGCCCACAAAGCCGTTGTCGATTGTGACCTCGACATTCGTGCCAAGGCGTCCCGGCCTTACGCACATCTTTGTGACGATCGTTGCGTTCAGATTCGCCTGGACGGCGGCGCGTTGCTCCGTTGTCTGTGCGAATGGCGTGAGCGCAATATCGACGCCTGCCATCTTGTGATCGTGCACCGTGCGCAGTCCAACGCCAGGAGCATTTGCCGCAACGTCCGACCGTCCTTCTGTGTGACACTTGCCACAGGTAAGTTGCTTACCCAATTGCGGATTCGCGAAGAGTGACGATTGCCACTCGGAATAGGTTCGTTCGACGTGTGCGCCTAGCGGGCTCACGATGTCGTGGCAAGTACCGCAAAGTTTTGCCGAGTCGACTTGTTCGCGATCGTGAAGCGCGCTGTATCCAGCAGCGTGAGCCTTGTTTTCAACCGGGTCTGCGATGCCTCCGCGGAGTACACCGTCACTGGCGAGTCGCAGCGGGTTATTGTGAGTACCCTCGACGGCATCAACGCCGTGACAGAAGTAGCATGTGACGCCGCGCATGCTGGCGGGCAATTGGTCAAGATTGTTGCCATCTTTGGTCGCGCCTTCGCGAACGGCCATGGGCGCGTGGCATTGCACGCAGAATGTCGGGTTTGCGCCGTTCGTCTCGCGCAGCATCTTTTTGTTAAGCGCGCGAAAAATTGGGTCGTCACCGGCATAGGCGTGCATGCTGCCGGACCACTCGTTGTAGTGATTTTCGTGGCAAGATTTGCACGACTCAGGGTTTTGCAATTGCTCGCGCGTCAGTTCGTAACTATCTGCGATCGGTTTTGTCGAGCATGACGCAAGCCAGCCTGCGGCGATCGCTAGCGGAACTGCAACGAACAGCGCGCGTCTCATCGCTCAGCGCTTTGCGCCCGCAGCGATCCACTTGACGATGGAGCATCGCTCCGCTTCGGAGAGCTGTGCGCCCGGCGGCATCGCGTAGCCTGTTTCGGTCGAGTAAAGGCGGTCAACGACTTCGCTGCACTCGGGTTTGCCCGCCACGAGCCGGGCACTGATGCGCGTGTAAGTTGCATCAATGGTGTCGACCAGGAAGCCGCCCTTGCCCGCGCTGTGGCAACTGGAGCCTCCGGCTGCGCACGTGGGTTGAAGCGTGCGCGTGAACACTTGGTCGAATGTAGGATCGTAGAGCTGCGAGCATGTTGTAGGTGCCGGCGCTTTGCACGCCCCTGCTTGGCCAGGTGACGAGCATCCCGATGAGGAGAGGGTCGCGAAGATCGAGATGGAGGCAACGACGAGGCTCGCGAGTGCGATTTTGCGCATGTGGGAAGTGTGACCGATGCCGGCCAAGGGGTAAAGGAGATGAAGCGTCTCCTGCTGACACGCCGTTGCGCCGCGCGAACTTGCCGGCTTGCGCGCAGTCGGGCATAGACGTGAATCATGAGGCTGCCATCGACTCGAACGAAGTTCGAGCGCACTGCGCTCTTGGAATTTCACAAGCAAGGACGGATGGGGAGGCTCCCATGACCGAATGCATGTTGGTCACGGGCGGAGCCGGATTCATCGGAAGTCACCTGGCAGGGCGCCTCGTCGAACTTGGCTATCGCGTGCGCGTTGTCGACAACCTCTCTCAAGGAAATCGCGATTGGGTACCGGCGTCGGCAGAGTTTATCGAAGGTGACGTCGTCGACCCTGCCGTCTGCCGCAAAGCTTGCGAGGGTGCGTCAGGCGTCTTTCACATGGCTGCAATGAGCAAGGTTGCGCCAAGTATTGACAAGATCGAATTTTGCACAGAGCAGAATGTCATCGGCACGCAAAACCTGCTTGTCGCTGCGCGCGATGAAAAGGTCAAGAAAGTTGTCTATAGCGCTTCGTCAACTTACTACGGCAATCAGCCCGCGCCGCAGCGAGAGGCGAGTTTTCCCGATTGCCTCAACCCGTACGCTCTGTCGAAGTACGTTGGCGAGCAATACTGCGAACTATTCACACGCCTCTACAAGCTACCGACCATTTCGCTCCGCTACTTCAATGTCTACGGTACGCGCCAACCGAGCGTCGGCGCGTACGCGCTCGTTCTTGGCATATTTTTGCGTCAACAGCGCGCAGGTCAGCCGCTTACGATTCATGGGAGCGGCGAACAACGCCGCGACTTCGTTCACGTACGGGACGTCGTCGAGGCCAACATTCGCGCATTCGGCGCTTCGACTCAGGGTACCGTTCTAAACGTGGGAAGCGGCAAGAACTACTCCGTCAAGGAAATTGCCGATATGATCTCCAAGGACCAACTGTTCGAGCCACGGCGCGAAGGCGACGCCGAGATCACGTTGGCCGATACTTCACGAATCCGCGATGCACTTGGCTGGGAGGCGCGCGTTTCACTCGAAGACGGCCTGCGCGAGCTGATCGCAGGCGGATAGAAACCTGTCGTCGGATCGCAAGGTTGCCTCGAACGCATCTCGCGAGGCGGACCCTTCGTTGACGGCTGAGTTGGCGAAGGCTACGCGCCGTGGCATGAAACTCTTGCTTGCAGCCTGCTTTGGCACTTTGATTTCGTGTGGCTCTTCCGCCGCATCGACCGATGACGCGGGCTCCGATGCCGCAACCAAGACAAACGACGGTTCAACCAACACCTGGCCAGACGCCTCCACATCGACCGATGCCGGTGACGCAAGCACTTCGAATCCGTGCAACTGCGCGGCAGGCGAGGGATGCGTGCACCTCACCATTACGCGCGATCCCGATGACTCGCAGTTCCCTTGGAAGCAGTGGCCGCAATCCGACGGCAAGGGCACGCTCATCGTGAGCGCGTACCATTCCACGTCGAAAAAGATCGCGCAGCAACGCATTGCGAATGCCGACATCACGTCCGCATCCGCAACCTTTCAAGTGTCCCTCGAGTGTGCGACTGCCGGCGATAACTTTATCGGCGCCTACCTCGACGACAACGGCAACGCCTCATCTGCGGTTACGTTCGCGACTGCGCAAAGTGCGGACTACATCGACACCTGCAGCACAGAGCGCAACAAGCACATTACGGTTCCCGCCGGCACGGTGATCGAGGCAGCCATTACGCTCAGTGGAACGTGTGACTGACGCTGGGTGCGCTGCGTTTGACGTTGCTGCGCACTAAAGCGATGCGAGAAATGCAAGCAGTGCCGCTCGATCCAAAGGAGGCATCGCTACGTAACGCTGCTTGCTCTTTTCGGCTTCGCCGCCATGCCACAAAATCGCTTCGCTCGAATTGCGCGCGCGACCGTCGTGAAGCAAAAACGTGTGACCGCTGACCGTCTTGTAGAGTCCAAGGCCCCAGAGTGGCGTCGTTCTCCACTCACGACCGTCAGCGTCGAAGTCGGGTCGTCCGTCGGCGAGTCCATCGCCCATGTCGTGCAGCAAGAGATCCGAATAAGGGTAAACGCGCTGCCCCGATAGTTCGGCAATCGCGTGCGGTCCGGTTAGGTAACCACCACGGTGACAATTTGCGCATCCCGCATCGGTGAATAGCGCTTTGCCTTTGCGCACTGTTTCATCCGTCGCGTTTCGTCGTGCAGGGACGGCGAGTGCGGCCGAATAGTGCGTGATCCACGCTACCTTCTTTGCTTCGAGCTCGGGCGCGCCGCCGCTTGGAGCCGCAAGACACGCGATTTGAACCGGGGTGCATTCGCCGCTCGGAAAGAGATCGGTTGTGATTCCAATATCGCCCAAGAATGCGCCTGCACCTTGCTGTTCGAGTGAGGGCTGATTCGCTTTCCATCCAAACCGACCAAGCACACGCTTCTGCTCACGCACACTCCAGACCGAGTTTGGTTTCCCAGAGATACCGTCGCCGTTGCCATCGTTGATGTCGGCGAACGATGCAATCGACGTTTCGGGGATCGCTTCGATCAAGCCGAGGCCGATCATTGCCGGGGCGACGCGTGGCGAGAACATCGTGGTCGTCGCGAACGGACCAAACGCAAGCCCGTCGATTCGATACGTTGGCTTGCGAAGTGAATACGTCTCGCCGTCTGCGAACGCGCCGGTGACCTCCTCATACGTCACGACTGGCTTGCCTTCGCCCAGAACGCCGAGCACGCCAAAAGGATTGAGCTGCCCACCATAGGATGGTTCACCAACTGGACCACCGTGCTCGTCGGTCCCTGGAATGCTGAGCCTCACAAGCAACGCGATGAATGGTTCGTCTGGTTTGTCGGGGGGCGCGCCGCGGCCGTCCTTGAAGTGACAGGCAGAGCACGACGTGGCGTTGTACGTGGGTCCGAGCCCATCGGTATCAATCGTTGAAGCGGGTGCAGTGACCCAATTGCGATTGAAGAAGTGATCGCCGAGTGCGAACGTGTCGCGGTGATCGGAAGTCAAGTTGCGCGCTGGCAGCGAGAACGCAAGCGGCGAGACGTCGAAGACCGTCGTGTCGCCGCCGAGTAAGTAGTCGTCATCCGCGGCGCCTGCGTCTTGATTCGGAATCGCAGGTGAGCTGCACGCCGCCGCGGCCGCGAATGCGACCGAGAGAATTGGCGCAATCGAAAGCCATCGAAAGTTCATGCGCTCATTTCGCGATGTTGACGGTGACTTCGAGAACACGCGCAGCTTGTAGCAGGTCTTCGGTTGTCGCGTTCATGGCATCAATCGAAGCCGTGATGGCCTTGCCGCCCTCGGTTGCGTTGTCCCCAAGAATGGCCTGATCGAACGGTAAGGGAATTGACCGAACTGCAGCGAGCGATTTGGTCATGTTGGCTTTGATGCGATCGTCGAGCGTTGCATCTTTGTTGCGAACCAAGTCAGTCAGACCAACGCCGTCGTTCGATCCGTAGCGGCCGAGGTAGACGTTTTCTATGGCGAGTACATTGGCAACGAGATCGGCGCGCGTGTTGTCGCTGAAGCACGAGTGTTCTTCCTCTTGGTCCTTTGTCGTGAACGCGGTGTACAACCGTTCGCGCGAAGTTTCGAAGCCAATGAGGCTCGTGATGCCGAGCATCATCTTCTGGATGTTGGTCTTTGGCGCGTCGGCGATGAACGTACTCGCGTAACTAGCCTTATCGCTCGTGTCCCACGCTTTGTAGAGGGTCGTGAGATCCTCGACGAGGAGTTCTACGGCGGCCTTGAGATACTCACGTCGCCGCGTTTGGTTCTTTGCGGTGCCTCCATCGACGAAGTCGGTATGCGGACGTGCACCAGGGCCGGTCTTGCTTTGATCCTGACCCCAAAGAAGGAACTCGATTGCGTGCCAACCGGTGCTGATATTTTTCTCACCGGTGTTGGCGCCTTCGCCCTTCTCATTATTTTCGGCGATGACCGCTTTGGTGATCGTCGCGTAAAGGTCAGGATGGTTGACGATGCCTGCCTCGGGGCTTCCTTCGACGTAGTCGATGAACTGCTCGTCGAGCGGCCATCCGTTGACGCGACCTTCGACGCCGGTCTTTTCGTTGTCGATCGGGCCGTCATAGAAGCGGAAGCTCTCGGTCTGACCATAGACATCGCGAGCTTTGATCCAAGCATCCTTGGCGGCAGTAAGAGACGCTTCGCTCGGGCTTGCGGTGAAAGCGTCGATCTTTGTCTTCAAAGCCATCGCTCCATCGAGCGCGTCTTTGTAGTTGGCCGAAACGATCACCGCGTACTGCGTGGCGACTTTGCCTTCAAGTTCAGACGTCGAGGATGGTGGCGGGACCGAGGTAACCGTGCACGCTGCAACCATTGGGAATGCACAAATGAGCCACGAAAATCGCATGCAACGCTTATAAAGAAAATGAACATCATTTTCAATAAGGATTTCGGCGAGCGGCGACGCTTCGTCGAGCAACCCGTTGCCCCGTGGTACCGTCGTGTGATGGGGTTCGTCGTCGCGACGTTCAATCTTAAGGATTTCGTTGCGCCACCTCCGAACGATCGCGAGCGCTTCACTGACAAAGTGCGCTGGACCGCAGACGCCATCGTGCCGCTTCGCGCCGACGTGATGGCTTTGCAAGAAGTTGGCGATCGCGAGTGGCTCGACTTGCTCCTCAATCACGATGCGATGCGAGGGCGTTACCCGCATGTGGCGATGGGCAGTGCGGACGCGCGAGGCATTCGCTCGGTGGTCCTGTCGACGACGCCGATGACAGATGTGCGCGTGCATACGGCGGAGGTGCTTGTGATGCCCGAACTCGGCAAGCTCGAACCCCCAGAGTTTGCGGCGCCCATTCCATTGCGCCGAGGCTTGGTCGAGGTTGAAGTGCTGGCTCCGGGCCTTGGGCCGATTAGGGTTATCACGGGGCACTTCAAGTCGCGCAGACCCGTCTTGTTCGAAGGCACCCGCAAAGAGCGCAAACAGGCCGCGGGCCGATTGGGCGATGCTCATTTGCGCTCGGTCTTTTGGCGCGCAGCAGAAGCGGCTTTCATGCGTGCGCGAATAGACAATATTCTTGACGATGAACGCGCCAACGTGGTGGTTCTTGGTGACTTCAACGACACGTCAGCCTCCGTTCCGTTACGGCTTTTGCGCGGCGCCGATCCCAAGGCACTCGTCGATGTAACCGATCGCGTCGCCACCGAGAGGCGGTTTTCGTCGATGCACGACGGTCGCCGTGAGCAGATTGATCACCTTCTTGTGAGCGCCGCTTTGGCGGAGTGTTGCACAACGGTTGCGATCGAAAATCGACACATCCGCCAACACCCGCACGTGCCCAATGATGCCGAAATCGCACGCGGTGCGAGCCGTCCGCGTCTCGAAATCGATTCGGACCACGCGCCCATTTGGGCAGAGTTTGTCACTTCGGCGTGATCGACATCCGCTTCGCCGTTTGGCCGATGGCGTGCTCGAGGCGTACGCGTGCCATTCGCGTTTCGATGCTCGCGTTGAGGGTCTCGAGCCGAGCGCGAAGTAGGTCGGTTTCAGCGTCGGTCACGGTCGTTGATGTCGCGCGTCCGTTGACAAAGAGCTCGCGCGCAACGCGATGGGCTTCGGTCGCGCTGACCAATTGACGACGCGTTGTGGCGATCGCGAGATCGCCTTCGCGGACGAGGTTGTAAGCGTTGGTGACCTCGACCTCGATGCCATCGCGCACCAATTGCTTTTGCGCATCGAGCGTTGCGGCACGTGCATCCCACTCGTTGCCTTGTGCGTTCGCGGTGACCACATCGTTTGGAGACCACGTGAGCTGGGCACCAACGGACCATGTTGGAAACCACTCGTTTGCCTGAGGCACGCGGCGTGGGTTCGGATTGGCCACAATGGCTTCGCCAAATGCGACGAGTGAAGGATAGCGCCCCGCCTTCATCATCGACGCATTGGCGCGTGATGCCCTCGCGTTTAGCTCAATGCTCTTCAGCTCAGGCCTTTGCGTGTGCGCTTCGGCGACGAGGGACTTGATGCTGCCAACATAGGGCGGCGGTGGAACTTCGAGATACTCACCAATGGTGAGCTTGTCGTCGGTAGACAAGTGCATCGCGATGATGACTTGCTTCTCGGTAATGTCATGCAGACTCTTGCTGCGCTCAACGAGTAGCTCGGCGTTGGCAGCTGCGGTCTCTGCGCGGAGCACGTCCGCCGTTGATGCGTGCCCGGCGGTGAGCGCGTTGCGCGCGTCTTTTAGGTGCGTACGCACATCATTCTGCGCTTGAAACGAAATGTAGAGCTGCCCGCGCGCGCGCAACCAGTTGTAGTATGCAATCTTTCCGTCGGTTGACGATTTGGCTCGGGCCGCAATGACGTCGAATCGCGCGGCGTCCTCCGCGTGTGTTGCTGCGCTATAGACCTTCGCAATGCGCAAGAAGTAATCGCTGACGGGGATTGCGAGTTGCGCTTGAAATAGGGCGTTGTTCAAAACAAGCGGAAACGAAAAGCTCACTGCAGACGTAGGCGTGGGATTCAAAGTTCCGGGAGGTGCCAACGTTGCCACGAGCGAACCGGTTCCAAATGACGGTGGCGTAAATTCGCTGAGCCGTTGATAGCTCGCTTTGGCTGTCAGCTTTGGCAAGAACGCGACAAGCGCTTGGTCGACGCGCGCGCTCGTCGACTCGAGCGTAGCGAGTGCGGCCTGCGCTTCGTAACTCGTCGTGGCGGCAACTGCACCGACTTTGTCGGCGGTCAGTCCGGATGGAACAACCTTGGCCAATTCGTCAGGAAGTGGAACCAAATCTGTCGAGACCACTGGCAGTGGTTCGAGCTTTGGTGGCTCCGGTATTGCGAAGGCAGTTTGTGTAAAAAGCGCGGCGGCTAAGGAGAGGCGTTTCACGGCCTAAACCGTAATCTGCACTCATTGCCGAAACCAGTTCCTTACGAATGACGCATCACGTGCTGGATACCGTCTCGAGCCGCGCGCGCCGTCTCCGCACCAAACGCGCCGCATGCCGCGACTACGATGAGCGTACCGATGCTTGAATCAACCGGATGACCCATCGCCCGCCACCCTGCGGTCGCGCATAACACCAGCGTCGAAATGAGGAGTAAGGGCTCTACTTTTGCGGGCTTTTCGCGCAATCGCCGCGAGAGCATCCGCATGCCAAAATAGACATTGGCACATGTCACGAGCGTGACCGCATTGATAGTCGAGATGGCCTCGATTTGCCACGCCACGCAGGTGGACGCACCGAACGCAAGAAACGGCAACGCGGGCGCGTTGGCCATCGCTCCTCGATGAGATGCCGTTCGCACGAGCCCACGTGCGATGCCGAAGAGGATCGTTACGGTCGACCAAAGGCACAGCAAAAGACGCAGCGAATAACCAGGAAAGATGACGCGATCAAATACGGCGGTGCCGAAGATCGCGCTGGCCATCAGGACGAAGGCGAGTACCACAATCGATTCGATCTGGTTGAGCAAGCCCATGCACAAAACGCCCGTTTGGGTTTGCTCCAGGTACGCGAGGCATCCTGCTCCCGGAATGAGCAGGAGATGGATCACCCACCAAAACGGCGAAACCCCAAGCGCCATGGCAGTGATGATCGCAATGTAAACCATGTTGACTTGATCGAGCCCATGATCGAGAAATTCGCCGAGCGGGGAAGCTTGCTTCGTGCGCCTTGCGTGCGCGCCATCGACGTTGTCGCACCAGACATATAAGTGAAGGGTGAGGGCCGCGAGCGCGAACGGCCAACCTTTGATCGGCCACAGGGCAAGGAGTACCGCGGCCCCGAGGAGATTAATGAGGTGCCCGGCGTGTGTGATGGTGTTCGGATGCAGCGATGGGGGCAGAAACTGGAGGGCCGGTTCGATCAGGTAGCGCTTGTAGTACGGAAGAAGGATCGACCGATCATCCACGCGGTACACGATTGCTTCGGGCATCGAGATTTGAGCATACGTTCAAGTTGCATCCTTGCCACGATAAGGTGTCGTTATGACGAACCGGCTCGCCGTGTCTATTGTCATCCTTCTTGCGGAGCTTGATGGGTGCGCAAGCTCTGCGATCGACTCGCGCGACGCTGCGGCCGTTCACGATGGATCGATCGATGGCGCCATCAATGCGGATGCCGGTGATGCAAGCATCGGTGTTGCACCCATCACACTCGCGCTCGGCCTCGATCACACGTGCATGCTTCGAGGAGGCGTCGTTAAGTGCTGGGGCCGCAACGACTCAGGCCAGCTCGGTCTCGAAGACACGCGCGACCGTGGCGAGAAGGCGAGCGATATGGGGGCAGGATTGCCGAGCGTTAAGCTTGGCACCGGTCGCACTGCAAAAACGATCGTCGCTGGTTACGATCATACGTGCGCGATTCTCGACAACGACAGTGTCAAGTGTTGGGGCAAGAATGCAGAGGGACGTCTGGGTGTCGCCGACCTCATCAATCGAGGCGATCTTCCCGGAATGGGCGACGGTTTGGTGGCCGTGAGCCTTGGCACTGGCCGCACGGTTATGGCAATTGCGGCCGGCAATTTTCACACGTGCGCGATTCTCGACAATGGTTCCGTCAAGTGCTGGGGTGGCAACGCTGATGCGCAGATTGGCGCGGGTGATCGCATCGATTGGGGTGACCTACCCGCCGAGATGGGCGATGGGTTACCGATTGTCGATCTCGGCAAGGGCCGCACCGCAAAAGCGATTGCTGCCGGTGACACGCACACGTGTGCACGGCTCGACAACGGCGCTATCAAGTGTTGGGGCGGCAACCGCATGGGTCAGCTCGGGCTCGGCGACCATGACGATCGAGGTGGTCAGCCCGGCGAAATGGGCGACGCACTCGCCGCCGTAAACCTTGGCGCGGGACGCACGGCGAAGGCACTCGCGATGAGGAGCAACCATGCGTGCGTGCTTCTCGACAACGGCGCCATGAAGTGCTGGGGACGCAACACGTACGGCCAGCTTGGCCTCGGCGACAAGTTCGCGCGTGGCGACGATGGTGCCAAGATGGGTGATGCTCTTACCTCAGTCGATCTGGGCACCGGACGCACCGCGAAAGCGATCGTCGCGATGCTCGAAAAAACGTGCGCGGTTCTCGACGACGATCGCATCAAATGTTGGGGCAACAATGCCTACGGTCAACTTGGGCAAGGCGATCGGAACAACCGCGCAGACGGCCCTGGCGAGATGGGCAACGCGCTTGCGCCTGTCCAGCTTGGCACTGGCCGCACCGTCAAGTGGCTTGCCATTGGTGGGTATCATGCTTGCGCCGTGCTGGATGACGATCGGCTGAAGTGTTGGGGCCGCAACACCTACGGTCAGTTGGGTCTCGGCGACATTGTGGACCGTGGAGATGAAACCGGACCGATGGGCGACGCCCTTCCAGCAGTCGATGTGGGTCAATAGTGCTCCGCGAAGATTACGTTGTTGTTACTTCATGAATGCGGCCTTGCAGCCCAATCTGGCCGCATCGTTTAATGTAGTCTGGAGTTGTGATGGCCTCGACCGTAGACACTCTCGTTTCGGCGATTCGCAACTCGGTTGGTACCCACTCAAGAGGGGCAGTTGCGTCCGACTGCGACGGCACCATTTGGTCTGGCGACATCGGCGAAGATGTCTTCCTCCACTTCATGCGCCACGGCGACTTGCGCGAGCCTGCGGCGTCAGCCGTCGTTGAGGAAGCGCGCGCGCGGGGCGTCGATCGATCCGGTAAGCCACTTGACGTTTTGCGTCGCTACTACGACGCGTTTACGAAGGGCGCCGTCCCTGAAGAACGCATGTACGAAATGATGGTGTGGTGTTTCGGTGGTTGGCATCGCGATGAGGTCGCCAAGTTTGCTGACGATGTGATTGCCCAAGAGAACCTCGAGTCGCGCATCTTTCCTGAAATGCGTCGCGTGTTCGATGCGATTCGCGATCACACGGCGATCGTTCTTGTCAGTGGTTCGCCCTATTTCGTGATTCGGCGCGCGTGCCACCTTATCGGCGTCGACGAAGACCGCGTTGTTGCTGCATGCGCCCGGTGGAACACCCTCGACATGATGCTCGCCGACGTGGTGCGCCCCATCACCTACGGACATGGCAAGGTCGTGAATTTTCGTGCGGCCTTCAAAGACGTGCAATTGCACGCGGCTTTTGGCGATAGTGGCTTCGATTTCGAACTTCTGGCCGAGTCGCGTCTGCCCGTGATGGTGCGCCCCAAGGCGCTGTTGCGCGAAAAGTGTCGAGCGCTTCCAGCCGCTCAAGAGCTCATCGTTACGGGGTAGGGGTGGGAAGCGTCGTTTCTGCGCACAAGGTGCGTAGGCCGCGTTTGATAGTTCAGCGCAGGCGTACACATTCATTGCCCCTGTAGTTCATTCAGATTCGTGCGCGCTAATGGTAGGGTCCTTGCCCGATGGACTTCTCCTTGTCTGAAGAGCAGCGCATGATCTTGCAGACTGCGCGTGAGTTTGCCGCACGCGAGATTGCACCCAAGGCCGCAGAGCTCGACAAGTCAAGTCGGTGGCCTGAGGAAATCGTCAATAAACTTGCCGAACTTGGTTTCCTGGGCATGGCGATCCCAGAGGCGTACGGCGGAGCCGGGCTCGACGCGCTTTGCTACGCGATTGCGATGGAAGAGATCAGCGCGGCGTGCGCATCGTGCGGCGTGATCATGAGCGTGAACAACTCGCTCTTTTGTGATCCGCTCTACAAATTCGGTACCGAAGAGCAGAAGAAGAACATTCTGACGCCGGTCGCGAGTGGCAAGAAGCTTGGCTGCTTCGGCCTCACCGAACCGATGAGTGGATCCGATGCGCAAACGATGGTTACCAGCGGCACCAAGGTCAGCGATGGTTGGGTGCTCAACGGTGCGAAGAACTGGATCACGAACGGGCCTCACGCCGACTACATTTTGGTCTTTGCGGTAACCGACCGCGTCGAGACGCCTGGCAAAGGATCGCGTGTGAAACACACCGCGTTCGTCGTGCCTCGTGGCACGCCGGGGTATTCCCAAAACGCGCGCGACCACAAACTTGGCATCCACGCAGCGCACTCGTGCACCGTTTTTTTCGAAAACTGCCACGTGCCCGATTCTGCAGTCGTCGGTCAAGTAGGCGAGGGCTTCAAGGTGGCGATGGCAACACTCGACGGTGGCCGCATCGGCATCGCATCGCAAGCGCTCGGCATCGGTCGCGCGGCGCTCGACACATCGATCGGTTACGCCAAAGAGCGTAAGAGCTTCGGCGTACCTATTTCGCAGCATCAAGCGATCCAATTCAAGCTTGCCGATATGGCCGTCGAACTTGATGCGGCGAGGCTCCTTACATGGCGCGCCGCTGCGATGAAAGATCAAGGCGTCCGCCACTCGCTCGAAAGCGCAGAAGCCAAACTCTATGCGAGCGAAATGGCCACGCGCGTCGCGCACCGCGCCATTCAGATCTACGGCGGTTACGGATACTCCACGGAGTTTCCAGTTGAGCGTCACTACCGCGATGCCCGCATCACTGAAATTTACGAGGGCACGAGCGAAATTCAGCGCATCGTGATCGCCGCGAATCTTCTCAAATAGTTCACTTAAGGTTGCATTTGGAGACGCTCATGAGAAACGCATTCCAGCTGGCGATACTCGGATCGATGCAAGCCATTCTCACCCTCGGGTGTGGTGGTGCAGAGCCGCAAGCTACAAAGGTGGCAGAGGTGCAAGCCCCTCCGCCCGCCCGCCCGAAAGCGCCTGCGATGCAAATGACGAGCGAGCTCGGGTTTATCGATCCCGGCGAGACAAAAAAAGCGTTTCGCGCGCTCGACGCTGAGTTTGATCGTTGTGAGGAGCAAGCCGTGCGAAAGCTTGCGTTGCTTTCCGGAGAGCTCAAGTTTTTCGTGCGGGTCAACGCTCAGGGGCAGGCGCGCTATGCCTACTTACTCGAGTCAACGGTCGGTGATCGCGACGTCGAAGAGTGTTTCGTCAACGCAGTTGAACATGCGAATTTTCCGAAGCCCCAGGGCGGTGAGGCCGAAGTGACTTACCGCACCAACCTCAAAGCATCGCCCACGCGTCCGGCAACCGAGTGGTCCGCCGATCGCGTCGCGCACCTTGTGAAGCGCGCACGCAATTGCAAAGACGGAAGCAGTGCGCGCTATCAAGTGACGATGTACGTCGGCCCTCAGGGCGCCCGCAATGGCAAGGTTCTCTCTGTTGGCGTTGCCGCGTCCGAGACCGATTCTGATGCGCGCGTCACATGCATTATGCACGCAGTGCGAAGCGGCGGCGTGCCGACACCGGGCAGCTGGCCGGCAAAAGTGACGTTTGAGTTGTGATGCAGTTTTGGGTTGGCGCGCGGCTAGAAGCCGATTGATTTGTAGAGCACTCCCAGCGCGCAGCGTAATTTGCGAACGCGCAGTATGCGGAGTCGTTCGTGGGCCATCCGCAGTCGCTGTTGTCAACGCACTCATCGTTCGCGGTGTGGCAAGCATATCCAATCGGGCCAGCGGAAGGGCCGCAGCTTCCAAAGGTGGGTGAGCAATGATCCCGCGCCTCTCCCCAATGGCGCACGCGGACTCTCTCGATCCCCTTCCTTCGCGTGGTATCTTTCTCCCTCAATGTTCTCTCGCGCGCGAATCGAACGTCTTCTCGGTTCGCTCCTGTTTCGCATTCCTTTCGCAGCGCTTCTCCTCGGACTCCACCTCGCTGCCGCCACGACGCTTGGCACGCAACGGTTTGACGCGCCGTTCAACCGCGCGCCCGATTCGGCGCCCGCATTCGTCGATGTTACAAACAGGGCAGCGCAGAATTGGAATCGCCTTGTTGTCGCGCGATGGGACTCCGAGCACTACATCTCACTCGCGCTTCGTGGGTACTCGCAATGTCCTCGCATGAGCCTCAAGGACAGAGACGTTCGGCCCTACCTTCCGACTTGCACGCTGTCTTTCTATCCTGGGTATGCCTTCGTAGGATATCTCGCGAGCATCGGTGGACGGCTTCCGATCGACTACACCCTCCTTGGCATCTCGCTTCTCTCGAGCATGACGTTGCTCGTGATGTGGACGAGCCGTTCGATCACGTCGCGGTTGGGCGTCTATGGTGCGTACCTCTCGCTTCTCTTGTTCAACGCATTCACAACGGGTTTTACGCTCGTCACGATCCAGACCGACCCGCTTTTTCTTGCGCTCACGCTCGGCGCATACATTGCGTTCGACCGTCGCTGGTATGGGTTTGGCGCTCTACTGGCTGGGGCCGCAAGTGGGATCCGTGTAACGGGTGCGGCGACAGGATTTGCGTATGGACTCGCGCTCCTCGTAATGACCTTTCGCGAAAGGCCGACGTCGCCTTTGCGGTGGGCGCGTCGCGGTATCGAGTTGCTTCTGCCTGGGTGGGGCCTCTTTGCAATGATGGCCGTTCATCAAGTGCGGCTCGGCGATCCGTTGATCTATTTTCACGCTCACTCGCAAGCGTTCGGTCACGAGGTGGGCTTGAAAAACGATCCCGGAATCCTGCTTCGGTCCATTGATCTACCGCTTCACGAAGGCGTGTTCCTCGTTCTGATGATGCTGTTCTTGTTGCTCACACATCGCGAAGCAATGAAGAAGTTCGATTTTGGTTCGAGCGTGTTTTGGTACGCGCTCGTTGCGACAGGATTGGGGATTGCAATGCTTGGATCCTTCGGTCTCTCGTTTGCAGGAATGAACCGTTACTTCTTACTCGCGATGCCCATCTTTTTTGGGATGGCGATGCTGATGAAACGGCGTCCGCTTTTGCTGGCCGCGTGGCTTGCGTTTAGCATGTGGCACTATTGGCAAGTCGACTTGTGCTTTTACACGTCGGGCCCTGGAGACCACTCGCTCAAGCAATGCAATGACGGCCACTGGGTTGGCCGACTGTAAGTGAGCGCAGCGCTAAATCGTCTCTGCGATCTTCATCGCCGCGCGCGTTGCCATGGCCATGATCGCGATCTGTGGATTGACCCCGAGAGCCGATGGCACGGTGCTCCCGTCGACGATAAAGAGTCCGGGAAGATCGTGCGCCTGGTGATTGATGTCGACGACACTCTTCTTGGGGTCGCGCCCCATCTTGCACGTGCCCAGCGGATGGTAGCTCGTGAGCGCAATCGAACTTGCTCGCAACTTCGCATTGCGAAAATCTTTCAGATCGTCAAGATTGTTCATGAAGCGCCCACCCATGAGCGAGGGCAATACGCGACGCGCGCCCGCGGCGAAGAGCAACTCGGCGCTTCGAACGATACCAAAGTGCATGTTGTCAACATCGCGAGGCGTCAAACTATAGGTAACAATCGGAGTGCCATTAAACTCGAATCGTACGGTTCCCGTGCCTGTGTCGCGAAGCACTATCCCGAGGGCCGTCAGGTTTGACATGCCGGACATCGCTTCCATCAGACGTTGTCCCGTAAAGGGGAACATGATGGCGCCAATGTTCAGATCGGGCTGCGCGCCACTGAGGAGCACGCCTTGGCGCAAGAACTCGTCGCAAAGGTAGGCCTGCGGGATGTAGCGGTGCGGATGGAGCTCTTCGTCGAACACCGCTGAGACCGCACCACTTGGGTGAAGGGTAAGATTCTTGCCGACTTCGCCGCTGCGGTTGCAAAGGTTGTTCTTCATCAAGAACAACGGCGTCGGAATTGCGCCGCCTGCGAGCACCGTGACCTTCGCGCGGATGCGAATTTTCTTCCCATTGGTTGCGACGCCTTCGATGCCGACAGCGCGCCCATTTTCTTGAAGCACACGCTCTGCACGCAGGCCAGTAAGCGCAAGTGCTCCGCGTTCGAGCGCAGCCGGTATGTACGAAATGTCGGTGCTGCGCTTCGCTCCGGTCGAACACCCGAAGTCACAGAAGCCTCCGCCTTCACATCCAACCGCGTTGCGAGGGATGGGGCCTCGACTCCAGCCGAATGTGTCGCACCCCCGGTCGATGATGTCGGCAATCGGGCCGATGTACTTTCGTTCTGGAATTGAAACGTTGAGGACGCTTTCGACGCGCTCGAAGAGTGGCGCCATGTTCTCGCTTGAAAAGTCATCCGTTTGCAGCGACTCGCACCATTGATCGAGTACCCAGTCCGGCGGCCGAAGACTCGTCCCGCCATTCACGGCCGTTGAGCCGCCCATCATTTTCCCCATGAAAGTGGGCATCGGCGCGTTGCCGATTGCGAGCGCGTTGCGATAGAAAATTCCGTGCGCGCGAATCATGCTGCCGTTGTAGGCGCCGCGCTTGTAGTGCTCGCCTTCTTCGACGAACACGACTGCGTGTCCGCGATCGGCGAGTTCACGACCCACGACAGCACCGCCGGCGCCCGTTCCAATGACGACCGCATCGCACTCGATCGTGTCGTCGCCTTCCCAATCGGATGCGACCACGATCTGGTCCATGTACCGAGGACGTTCAACTGTCTTGACGACTTTGAATTTGCCACCCTGACGCTCATACGTGTGCTCGGCGTCGAAGTGCGCAAACTTCAAGAGCGTGCTGAGCAGATTGAGTGGCGCGCTGTGAACGGGGCTATGCTCCCAGCTGTGAAGTAAACTATCTTGACGTTCTCGCGTGAGCGCGTGAAAGGGCTTTCCTGTTTGAAGAACGGCTGCGAGATCGAGCGCTCGCAGGACCATTCCGAAAGGCCGCGCGGCGCCGTCAGCCCAAAAGCGAACCATGTCTTCCGCCCGGCGCAATGTGCGCTCGTCGGCGGCGGGGATCGTGGCGCTTCCTGGGATCATCGCCTCGACGAGAGCAATGCCGGCGCGTCGCTCTTCGGGCGTCAGGTTGCTCGTGGCGTTTATGGGCAGCTCGAGCGCAGGTTCGGGTGTCGTGGGGCGACGTTGGATCGTGGATTGTCGCTCGCCCAAAGGGTGCGCAGGAGGGGACTGGTGGAGCACGGTGCCTGCTTAACACGATCTACGACAGAATCCGATGTTCGGCCTTCGCTCGAACCATGAAGCTCCCGTGCTATAGCGCGGAAACCCATGGAATTGACTCCAAGAGCAACGAAAAATGGTGTGCGAAACCACGTGAATGGCACAGACCAAGGTGTCCGGACGGCTGTCTCGCGGGCGCGTCAAGCGGCCGAAATTTGGGCCGAAACGCCACTCGACCGTCGTATTGCGGCGGTTGAGCGTGCCGCAAAACGGATGTTGGCCGATCGCGATCAGGTGATTGCACTCGCTGCGGCTGAGCTCGGAAAATGTGACGTCGAATGTGTCTTCAACGAAGCGCTTGGCGCGCTCGACAGCATCTCGAATTGGTCAAAGGTGGTGCGCGCCGCGGTGGGCCCCAATCGCGTTCCGCTAAACCCCATCGGGTTTCCAAACAAGAAGGCCACGATCGAACTCGTGCCGCGGGGCGTGGTCGGAATTATCGCGCCGTGGAATTACCCCGTTTCAGGGCTGTACCGCTCGATCTTGCCCGCGCTCCTCACGGGCAATGGTGTGGTGCTCAAGCCGAGTGAGTACTCGCCGCGGAGCAGTGCTTGGTACGCAGAGCAGCTCGCGAGGGAGCTCCCCGCCGGACTCATTCAAGTCGTGCAAGGAGACGGATCGGTGGGCGCTGCG
>JAHFDZ010000323.1 GCA_023248745.1 Myxococcales bacterium
TTTCGCGCATCTTGCGTGACGAAGCGCAACACGCGGAACTTGGGTGGTGGTTTCTCGATTGGGCCGATCTTTCCGATGCCGATCGAGCCCATCTTGCCGTCGTCGCTGGCTCGGCGATTCGATCGTTCGGTGTCCTCTTCGGGCGCGAATGTGCAGCCACTGAAGGGTTAGGGGCCCTGCCGTGCGAACGGTTTGAAGCGACCTTTCTTGATGCAGTTTCGAACGATGTTGTGGCGCCGCTGGCGGAGCGCGGGATCATCGTTCCTCGCGAAGATGTGGAAGGCCTTGGTGGAGGTTAGGGAAGTTGACTAACTGGCGGATAGCCTCGATCACATATTACTCGGCGTCGTCGATCTGGCCCGCGGCCGTCAACGACGCGATTCGAGATCGCTCTTTTGATGCTTCGGGCGCTCAAGTCGACGCGTTGAACGTCAATTTTATTGATGGTCAAACTTGTTGCCAATTCGAGCTGATTCGAACGCGTCGCGCAAACCCGCGGCAAGTCGCTCGCAGATTGCGACCGGAAGGTACTGAAGCCACGCTGGAGGAACCTCTTCGCCGGCAGCGGCTCGCAGCGAGCCGCGATTGCGGCGATTGTGTCGGTATCACCACCGGCGCGAATGGCGGCGAGGATGGCGTGCTCGATAGTCGTTTCCGATAGACCGATGAAAATCGCGAGCGCCACAGACTCGGCGGTTCGGCCCGAGTTTCCAACTCGTTCGGCTGCGTCGAGGTAGCCAGCGTCATTCGGAAGTTCGACGAGTCGATCAGAGAGAGCCGTGTCGGGCAAGTCCTGCGTTAACTGTGTGAGAAAATCGTGTCGGCTCATCTTGGTCGAGGCGAGCAGCTGCAGACTTTGAATGACCGCTTTGGCGCCAGCGCTAGCTTCGTCGTTGTGGTGCGTGATGGCTGCGACGTCGCGGATTGTGCGCGCGAACTGCGGATCGTTCGCATCCCTGAAAAACGCAAGAGGAGCGGCTCTCATCGCAGGACCGTTGCCAGCAGCAAACTCGCCCCGTGCGCCTGCCAAACGCGCTTCGTCCAAGGTTGACGATCTGCCCGGGCCGGGGTTTCGGGCAAGGGGCTTCGTTCACTCTCTTGACGACTCAAAATCGCTTACCAGTATCCAAATGACAACGCCACAAGGTGTGCAACACCTCCATGCATGGTTATTCCGCCCTTTCAACTGCGGCCTTCGCTGCACGCCGGAATCGCCGCTGTAGCCCTCGGTTGCTCATCTCCTGGCGCCCCGACCGAAGCTCCTGATGCGGGCCTCTCCGCCGACGTCGTGAACCCGCCGCCAGCAATTGCCTGGTCCGGGTGTGAACTGAACTCCGGAACCAAAGGTGGAGCCGAGTGCGCCATCGTCGATGTCCCACTTGACTACGGCAACCCGAGCGGACTCACGATGCAAGTTGCGGTAAAGCGCGTCGTACCGACCGGCACACCCCGGGCGCACCTTTGGCTTGTTGACGGTGGCCCAGGTGGCTCGGTCCTCAATGCCTTCACTGCGCTTGCTCGCAAGGTCCTCACGCTGCGCAACGACATCGTCGTTTACGGCGTCGATCATCGAGGTGCCGGAGGTAGCCATCCGCTCGACTGTCCAAAAGAGGAGGCGGCTTCAAGCCCCGGGGGCTCGATCATTACCGATGCGGAGTGGGGTTCTTGCGTTTCCGAACTCAAGACGCGCGAGGCTGCATACCTTCCGCACTTAACGACGAGCAACGCGATGCGAGACCTCGCGCACCTCATCGAACGGACGCGCGAACCAAACGTATGGGTCCTCGTGCACGGAGGTTCGTACGGCACGTATGCGGTGACGCGCTTCATGAAACTCTTCCCGAAACAAGCGGACGGCATCATCCTTGAAGGAATTGCACCTCCGGGCCGCCACTTCGACCTCTACGACACTGAGATGAACGCCGCTGCAAAGAAACTCTTCGACGAGTGCAAGGCGAACACGAGCTGCAAGACCCATCTCGGCGCTGACCCATGGGCTGCGGCATCGAGCCTCGTTGCTTCCTTTGACACTGGCCACTGCCCGACACTCAACCTCAATGCAGATGGCGCACGCGCCTTTCTCGGCGGGTATACCTTCTTCAGGCCAATCCTCGAGTACATCCCCATTCTCGTCTACCGAATGAAGCGATGTGAAACCCGCGACGTCGCCGCGATCGTGAAGTTCTACAAAACGATCGCGGGCGCCATGAGCTTCGACGAACACGGACTCGCCTTCAACGACGGCAAGCGCGATACGAAGGCGCTCTTCTTTCACGTCGCCCTAAGCGAGATGTGGCATTGGGACGGACCACCCGATCCTACCCAAGTGCTCGCAACATGGCGCCAAGGAACAATGTCAACCGGCCTCACCGTCGGCCTCGCCAAGCGGCAGGCGGACTGGCCAGTATACGCGCGCGGTCCCGAGGTTGATTCCAACCTCCCTCCATACGACGGACCGATACTGATGCTGCAAGGCGCACTCGACGCAGCGACCCCAATCGAACATGCCGTGCGGTTGCGGGATGCCTATCGCGGAGCGAACCAGACATGGGTTGAGTTTCCAACTGGCTCGCACATGATCATCGAGAGCACACCGACGTTATCCGGCGAAGATTGCGGGCGCCGCGTGATGTTTCAGTTCCTTGACAATCCCAAAGCGGCGATCGATTCAGGCTGCGCGAACGCGCTTGCGCCTGTCAACTTCGACGGCGCTTCGGAGGTGAACAAGCGCTTGCTCGGAGTCACTGACGGTTGGGATGGCTAAGAGGTCGCGAAAGAGCGATCGACTTGCTCGCCGACATGAGGGTGATCGATCGCGCGCGCTTTCCGAAATAGTCTTCGAGCACAATTCGCCCATTCTTGAGAACGACGTGCGCATCGGCGTGTTCGGCGATCGCTTCAGCGCGAAAGGCCTTCGCGCTCCGGTGTGCTGCTCTCGAGTCCGTTGCGAACTTCGAACGGAGGCTCAGGCACCGGACGAACCTCGCCCCGTGATTTCATTCGTTGGTTGAGCGAACTTGGCGAGCGAGCTGTCGTCACGGGAGGAGTCGTTCTCGAGTTTCGGCTGGAGCGCGCAGGCACGACGCGTATGTCGATCTTCGCGTCGCTTCTGCTACGCAACTCATTGAGCTAGACGTCGACGGTTTCCGTCCCCGTTTTGATTCCGGCTGATTTATTAGTCAAGTATCTTGTTAGTCAAGCAGATGATTTATTGACTTGGGACGCGCCATTGCGTTGTGTAGTACCCTGCCCGACAATGATCCGAAGCTCCACATTCGCGTTCGCATCGTTCGCATCGTTCGCATTGCTCGTGGTCGCGTGCGGTGAATCACCGCCGCCGCGCCCACCGGTCATTGTGCCCACCGCTGAGACCATTCCGTCAGTTGTGCCCGTCCCTCCGAGTGCAAGTGCGGCCGCGAAGGAGCTCGAACTTGTGGTTGCAAGTGCGGGCGATCTCAGATTCAGCGAAGCGCGACTCGTCTCGATGAACGACGACATCGACGCGATCATCGAAGAAGATTGGGGTAGCGGTCGCAAACACGAGCGAGCCGTTCGCCGTGAGGATGTGTGGTTCGTTCACTCGTCCGAGAAGCTTGCCGCAAAAGCAGGCGACGCGCTGCTGTGCAGAATCGCCCCGCGGGAATGGAAGCCTTGTCTGGTTTCAGTGATCCACGACGATTTCGGTACCTTCGATGTGCTTGATCCTTTCTTCAAGACTGCAACGGCGAAGCGACTCGAGTTTGCCAGCGTGGTGCGCCCGAGCCCGGCGGTCCAAGATGCGATCGTCGCCTTGAAGGAAGAGGTCGCGCGTAAAGCCAAAACGAGCGCCTTTGAAGCGCAGGCAAAGAAGATGAGTGGCGCGCGGCCTGCTCACTGGAAACCCAAAGCATCGCTTGAGGTCCTCGTTCGCTCGTTTTGGGGTTGGGTTCCCGCAAAGGTAACGAAGGTGTACGACACGATTGTTTATGTCGACCTCGCTTCCGGAGAAAACGAGGTTTTTGACGAAAATCTCGTAGCGCCGCTTCCGTCAAAAAAGTTGACTATAGCGCCTGGCGCTGCGGCTGTTTTCCGTCGCAAGGGAATTGAGAAGCATGCGGCGTGGGACTGGGTGTGGCCCTATGCGAAAGTGAGTCGTGTGAGCGCAACGGAGGTCGAGGTTGTCGACATGGCCGGCGACAGCCACACGCTCGGTCGGTCCGATGTGCTCCCGCTAGAGCCGTGACTGCGGCGACGGCAAAGCGCACGGCGATCCACAGGGTGAATGCCTACTTGCAGATTTGCTTTGAGTGCAGCGCGCCTCACAAAATCGGTGCGTTCGTCGCCCGAGAGTTGGATTGCGACACTGTTTGCACCGATCGCCCACACGGCGCGATCGGTGGAGACCGGGTAGCTGCCGCCGGTGCCGGTGTCTTGCGCGACTTGAACGCTGGGAAGCGAGCGAAGCCCCCTCTTGGATGCTGCGTGGGTTTGCGACGCGCGCGCTTCGAATCGGGTTGGTTGTGGCAAGTGCAAAAGTGCGTTTGCAACGCTCACCCGCCAGGCTGACCGTGAACCCTGGTGAAAATGATGCATCATTGGTTGCATTTGATGGCGCCGCGCAATCGTGGACAACAAAGGGCTGCGTTGTGTGCCCGGCTGATCTATCGCCGCTATCGCCTGGTCCTGAAAAGGCGGGCGCGGTGCCACATGCTGCGAGAAGGACCAGGGAACTTGCTGAACGCATGGCGCTAAAGGTGGAGGTAGATGGGTCGTCGGTAGGACAAGCGCACGGGGTGAGTGCTCGGCGGCATGATTTCGTGCGTCGAATGTCACGCGCCTAAGAGCGTGGCGCGATCTTGGCCTCCGCGGCTGCGCTCAAGAAATTCGAAAGTACGGAAGGACATGGGTGCAGCTCCCGTACGGTCGAGCAGAGGTGAGTGGCTCATGAAAAAAGCAGCACGGTTTTTGGTTCTCGCATGTGTGGTGTCGGCTGTTGGTGGAGGTTGCGGTGCAACGGAGGAGGCGCCCAGCTCAACGGATCAGTCGATTATTAGCGGCACCGTAGACAGCACCAACATTGCTGCGGTTGGGCTCCAAGGTCCACTTGGCGCCATCTATGGCAGCGGGACAATCGTGCGAACCGACCCTCTTCGTGGGACGGCGTATGTGCTCACGGCGGCACACGCTGCGCTGACGACGCCTTATTCTATTGTCTACGATGAAGCATCCGGCCGGCGCGTGCAGCTCTTCGGTACGGCACAAGCGTCTCGCGTGCACCCTTCGTACAATGGTGGCGTTGCGGCATATGACGTTGCGGTGTTCGAAGTTTCGGGAGCGGGATGCAACACGCCAGTGATCCCGATCCTCTCAACGCCACTCGATCGCTTGTCCGAGTCTGCCGCAATCACGGTTGTCGGATGGGGTCGCTTTGATGAGGCAGGCAGAGCTGCACGGACGCGCCACTCGATGGTGAAGCTCATCGAGACCCTCGATACGTCGACGATTGCGTGGGACAATGGCGGAACCAAGGCTTCGTGCTCAGGAGATAGCGGTGGTCCGATGCTCCGCTCTCGCCAGGGCAAGCAAGAAGTCGTCGGTGTCTATCATGGTCGGCGCGATGCTGGGGACACCTGCCTTCTTGAGGGCAGCGAAGGGTATGGCGTCCGTGTTGAGAACGTTCGCACATGGATCAACGATGCGATCACCGATCTTCACGGTGGATCGGTCTACGCGGGATGCGCAATACCGCTGCGGTGAACAACACCGGCGGCTCAACCGTCTCGACGCTTCCCGAGCAATTCTCGCGATCAATGGGCGCAACAGCACCTTGGACTGACGTCTTTGCGCTCGCGCTCATCGCGACGGAATTGTTGTCTGGCAAAGTCCCGGCGGCAAGGCCGTCAGCGTCAAAGCACCAGTTGCCGATGCGGCTACCTTGCGTGAGCTCGCCGACAAAATTGCGCGACAAGTTGGTCGACGCCGTTGTGTTGGTTTTCGGTGTCGGGGGAGGGAGGGTGTCCCTCGTTCTAGCGGTTTCGAAGGTGCTTCTTGACCGTTACAAGGCTGGCGAATTGATAAAGAAAGTTGCCGAAATTGTTGGCGACTCGCGTGGCGGAAGGCCAGACATGG
>JAHFDZ010000324.1 GCA_023248745.1 Myxococcales bacterium
TCCAAATTTCGGCGCCCGGCATGCGTGCCCTCGCATCTCCCAGCGACACGACGCGACGCGTAACAAGATCTGCAAGTGCAGCCTCCATCGTCTGCATACCGATCTTTCCGCTCACCTGAAGGATCGAGGCAATCTGATGCGTCTTGCCTTCGCGGATCAGATTGCGCACGGCTGGCGTTCCTACCAAAATTTCCAGTGCGGCGGCGCGGCCTCCGCCAAGTTTCTTGACGAGCATTTGCGAGATGACACCTACCAGCGACTCCGAAAGCATCACGCGAATCTGCGCTTGCTGATTCGGCGGAAACACATCGACAACGCGGTCGACGGTTTTCGCAGCGCTCTGCGTGTGCATCGTACCGAACACCAAGTGGCCCGTCTCTGCAGCCGTAAGCGCGAGCGAGATCGTTTCAAGGTCCCGCAGCTCGCCAACAAGAATGACATCGGGATCTTCGCGCAGCGCGCTGCGGAGTGCATTGTGAAACGACTTTGTTTGCGAACCGATTTCACGTTGATTGACGAGCGAACGCTTGCTGTTGTGCACGAACTCGATCGGGTCCTCGAGCGTCAAAATATGGCCGTACATGATCTCATTGAGGTAGTCGATCATGGCCGCGAGCGTCGTCGACTTGCCACTACCGGTTGGCCCCGTCACCAAGATGAGGCCCTTCTCTTCATCGCACAGAGAGCGGATCACTTCCGGCAGACCCAGATCGGCCATGCGCGGAATCTTGGTCGGAATCGTTCGAAACACAGCGCCTTCGCCCCTATTTTGCGTAAAGGCATTCACACGAAAGCGAGCGTTGTCGTCGAGTCGATACGCAAAGTCGCACTCAAGGTGCTCTTGAAACGAGCGTCTCTGCGCGTCATTCATCACATCAAAAATAAGCGCGTGCGCTTGCTCGCTCGTCAGCGGCGGAAGGTCTACCGGAAGGAGCTCGCCCGAGATGCGAATCATCGGTTTCTCGCCCGACGAAATATGAAGGTCGGAAGCACCTTGCTCGACGGCGAACCGCAAGAGTCGAACGACCATTGGGGTCATCGCAGCTCCTCGACCCAGACAACGTGTTCCTTCGAAACGTGGAGCAGCTCGCTTCTGAGTCGAAAAAGAAAGTAACGATCTTTACCGTTGAGGAAGTCCGCAACACGCGCGCGCGCTTGGGCCGCTGCGTAAACGAACTCACCTTCGTAACTCGCACCACTCTGCATATGAAGACGTGCCTTGACACGCTTCGCAAGCGCCTCCGATTCCCATGCAACAGAGTCGCGCACCTGTGGAATGCCGAATGCCTCAACCGCTGCACGTGCAACGATTTGTATCTTTCCGTCCACGTTCATCGGGAAGAACGAATCGCCCGATTCGAGCGATTCGCGGAACTCCACTTCGCTTGGCCAGAACAAACTACCAACCTTGCTCACACCGCCCGAGAGATGCAGCGTCACTTCTTCGCTCTGCACCGGAACGCGATACTCAGATGACGTCCCTCGCGATGCCGGCGCGGTGTCGCTTCCGCACAAGCTGTCCACCGTCGCACGCAACTCGGGCAATTGATTTGGCCAGCTATAAGATTGCATCGCGGCGAGCGACCGCATGGGCACAACGACTTCGTAACCGCGTCGCGTCGTAAGCCAATGCTCAAACGCATGAACGATGCGCGCTACATCGGCAATTCGTTCCTTCATCGGTGGCACCAACACTTGGGCAGCTGACTCGTCAACCTTCGGATCGATGTCCGTACCGCAAACGGCAAGAGCCACTCTCGTCGTGCGTTTGGCGGCATCGATGCGCGTCCATGCGTTTGCTCTCGCGGCCCCGTCCAGCATCTCCATGCCAGTGACTACCAACGCTTCCTCTACCTTCGCTTCCGCTAAATCGATCGCGGCGACGACCCGCACCTTCTGATCCAGAAGGCCAGCCCAATACCTGGCAAATGCAACAACGCCAGTTCCTTTTTCGCCCCGAACGACGAGAAGGTGCTCACTGGCGAGCCGGTGGAGAATCGCAACGGTGCCACGCCCCGCTTCCCCTAGAAGGGCCGCAGCCTCCTCACACGTGTCGCTATCCAAGAGCGACGCCACCACGCGTGAAACTTCATCCGCGCCACACGGCAACGTTACAAAGTCTGCGCACCCGAGCTCGATCGACGCCACCACGCGACTCGGCGGCACGGCCGCGACGACGAGCTCGCTCTCAGCCTGAAGAATATCGTCAATAATCCTGACGTTTTCACCAAGCACCGCCGAAAGCGATGCCTGATGTGCTCCGTCTCCTAACAGCAGTGCGATGCGTGTCACGTGTGCGAGAGTACGGCCAAGACTGACCGCGACTGAAGACGCTATATCTTCCGTAAGCGCTTATGCTCGCGCCCTTCCAGCAACGCTGAATCGAGGGCAATTGCGTCCCCGAAACGTAAGTCGATGGCTGCGCGCGCCCATGGTTCCTCGTCAGGTAAGAACTCAATTGGCAACGTAAACTCATCGTCGTTAGCACCCGTTAACCATACCCATGACAAGAGCGCTCGCTTTGATACTGCCTGCAGTGTTGGGGCTCGTCGGGTGTGGTGGCGCACTCCGCACAAAAGGCAATGAGGTGCGCTCAAAGAACTGGGTCGCAGCCCACTGCACCATTGCACTCTCGCACAGCGAACCGCTGATCACTGAATGGCCCGATTCGGTGAAGCTCGAGACGCTCCTCACAGAATCCCTTGGGAAAAAAGACTCCACCGCGATCGCCGTTGCGTTCACCGGATGCGAGCTGCGCATCCTCGACGAATGCCGACCCAAAGCTGACTACGACTGGCACAAGACAAGTGTGCGGCGCGACACCTTAGAGATCCAAGACGCGAACGCGCTCTATTCGAAGATCCCCATCGGAGCAGAAGGCCTCGAAGGTACGCTGAAGCGAACAGGTCGGCTCACGGTGATGACCACGACCACGGGGCAAGTCAAAATGCTGGGATCGATCGATCTTGCTGCGATATCGAAAAATCCAAGTTGCGACGCTGCAACGCACATTGTCACGTCGGTCACCATGGGCGCACTCAAAACGATCGCCGTCAGCCACGGACGCACAGACGGGTTGCTCACGACAGAGACCCTTCGCGAAGCGGGCATCGAGGCCGAGTGCAATCGCGCAGCCTCCGACATGTTGGCCCCCGGCTGCCAATCGCCGCTCCAAGTGTATCTAGTCCCGATTCCGCGTAGTCGCCCGGCGACAACGCCCGATGGCGGATCGCTCTAGCGGCCGCATAGCGAAACGCCCGCGCCTACGGCGAAATGGATCGCCTTTCGATCGCCACGATCGCCATTCTTGAAACGCTCTTCACACCCTCGATCATGAGCGCATACCGTGGCTCTTCGGTGAGACCTTCGGCGTAGCGTTTGTAAAGTTGCTGCGCGACGACCGCCAACTTGAACAGCGCGAAGACAAAGTAATAGAGCGGGTCATCAACGTTTCTCCCGCTCACCTTAATGTAACGCTCTACGATCTCAATTCGCGTAAGACTTCCTGGCAAGTGTGTCGGCCCAAAACGCAACACTTGAAACAAATCGGGGTCGTCGGCCTGCACCCAGTAGCCAAGCGCCGTTCCCAAGTCCATGAGCGGATCACCGACCGTGGCCATCTCCCAATCGAGAACCGCGCGCACGGAGTCAAGCCCCGCCGAAAGCACCATGTTGTCGTACTTGAAATCGTTGTGAATCAACGTCCCGCCGCTCTCTCTCGGCATGTGCGATTCGAGCCACCGAACGAGGGTATCCACGTCCGCGATGTCGTCGGTCTTGGCCGCGAGGTAGCGCTCGCCCCAACCACGCACTTGACGCCCAATGTACCCCTCTGGTTTTCCGAGTGCGTGCAGTCCAGTTACTTGAAGGTCAATTTGGTGAATCTCCACAAGCGTGTCGACCGCAGCGCACGATGCTCGCTTCATAGCCTCGGCGCTCGTATCAAGCGCAGCGGGCCACTTTGCTCGCAAAATAACGCCCGCCACCCGATCCATCACGTAGAACGGTGACCCAATGACACTCGCGTCATCGCAAATGTAACGCGTTTTGGGTACTTTATCCCAATGCGGCCCCAGCGCAGAAAGAATCCGGTACTCGCGGCCCATGTCATGGGCGCTCTTGATCTGGACGCCAGGAGGCGCTCGGCGCAATACCAGTTCGCTTCCATCCTCTGCCGTTAGCCCGTACGTCAGGTTCGAAAAGCCGCGACCAAATTGCTTAAGCTCAACGACTTGAGGCAATTCTTGGGCGTGCACTGAAAGGTGTTTGCGAAGCGCGTCCACGTCGAACCCGTCGCGTTCGCGCACTTTACCTGGCTGATCAAACGTCTCGTTCACGACTTGCCCCCGGCAGCACGAAGGACCGCTTTGCCAACGACGTTCTTGTGCACCTCGTCGGCCCCATCGTAAATGCGTGCAGCGCGTTCGTGCCTGTACCAAAACGCGAGCGGCGTATCGTCAAGCATACCGAGCGCTCCATGCACCTGAATGGCGCGATCAAGCACACGCCCGAGCGCCTGCGCGACGACGAACTTGATGAGCGAAATGGCCTCGCGAGCGGCATGCATACCGCTCTTATCAATCTGCCGCGCAGCGTCGATAACGAGTAAGCGGCTTGACAAGTAATCTGCCTGACTATCTGCAAGCAGATGAACAACGGCTTGCTTCTCTGCCAATTTCTCGCCGGGCGCCGTTTCACGATAAAGTGCGCGTTTGGCCGTGAGCTCTATCGACCGCTGCATAATGCCTACCCATCGCATGCAATGGTGAATGCGCCCTGGCCCAAGCCGCTCCTGAGCAATGCGAAAGCCAGCGCCTTCCTCGCCAATGCGATTGGTCAAGGGCACGCGGCAGTTCAATAGGCGCACTTCAGAGTGGCTCGGCCAACCCGACTCGGGCGCACCCATAACTGGCAAGTTTCTTACCCTTTCAAACCCGGGCGCGTCCGCCGGCACCAAAATCTGCGACGCACGTAGATGCGGCGCAGCGTTGGGATCGGTCACCGCCATGACGATTGCAAACGCAGCGCCGTCTGCCCCCGTCGTAAACCACTTGTGGCCATTGAGGACATAAGAGTCGCCGTCACGAACCGCCTGGGTACTCAGCAACGTTGGGTTCGATCCGGCGTGCTCGGGCTCGGTCATCGCAAAGCAGCTTCGCGTGAGCCCCTGCGTGAGCGGCTCGAGAAACGTGGAGCGCTGCTCGGGCGTGCCGTGGCTCAACAGCACCTCCATGTTGCCAACGTCAGGCGCCTGACAATGAAAAATGTAATGGCCGTAGGGTGTTGTCCCCAACACTTCGCTCACGTGCGCGTAGTCGAGCAGCGCCATCCCAGCGCCACCCGATGCGATTGGAAGGTAAGGCGCCCACCATCCGCGCGCTTTCACATCGCGGCGAAGCGCCTGAAGCTCAGGCTCGATCTCGATGAACGGCTTCGAAAGCCAATCTGCCTCGCGCGGGTAAACGCACTCGCGCAGGAAGACTTCAATTTCGTTCACAAACTTACCTATCTCAACCATGATCGGCCTCTCAAACTTGGGTCCTGAGCTCGCTATCCGTAAGGTGCGCAGTCTCATTGAAGGTGCGCATCGATACACCGTCGCGACCGACGGCAAGTTCCGTGATGCTAGCGTTGTAAAGCCGCCACGAAAGATCGAGCACCGCTCGGTCGTGCGCTCCCAAAAGGCCGCCTACCGCTGCCGCAATCGTTCCTGCCGACGTAAACGCAACACCGACGCGTTGCCCACCGCACGCCGCGACCATCGTCGAAATGGCTCGTGTCGAACGTTCTCGAAATGCAATCCAGCTCTCGATGCCCGGTGGAACATGCGCACCCGAAACCCACGCTCGCACCACCACTCGAAAAGCCGCAAGAAGATCGTCTCGGCTCGCGTCACCCTTCGCAATGCGCGCCGCAATTTCGACTCCATCTGGCTGCGCAACGAGCCAGCTCGGAGGCGTGTGTTTCACCACAAGAAGGCCCGCGTGCTCATCCAGATCGTCAATCTTCTGAACATCATCCGTGGGACGCCTAAGGACGCGCAACGCACCCTCCAGCGTGTCTTGATGCCGTTGCCTTGGACCA
>JAHFDZ010000325.1 GCA_023248745.1 Myxococcales bacterium
ACTCATCGCCGCGGGAGACACGTGCGCGCGGCGCGCTCCCTCGACAAAGCTCGATGCCGTCGCAACGTGAACGAAATAGCGAAGATCGGTTAGTTCCACGTAGGCAACAATATCGTGAAATTGATTCGCTTCTCGTCATGAATTAACTCGGTCATGTTCAGAGCTCGAGGTCATGCGATGAAACGAATCTTGCTCCTGATCCTAGTTTCGTGCGGCGACTCCGGCCTACCGCTGAGTCATTCCAACGTAAATGAACGCCCGACTCGCGCATCGGCGACTCCCCAAGCCTACGACGGAGGCGAGCCACTCACTTGCCGCGCCGACGAGGCGTTCGACGGCGAAGCGTGCGCGTCCTGGAAATCGGGAAGCGGGTGCTGCACAAGTGGTACGCGCCTCGAAGACGGTAAGGAGCTCTTTCGAAGCGAGTGCGGCGCAGACGACACCGGTTTCCTCCATTGGTCATTCGAGGACGAGAGCAGCACGGTCACGCTCAACTACGATAGCGGCACGATTTTCATTTTTCGCAGCGCCCAAAGCGACACGACACGCGCACGCATCGGGAAGGTCACTTCAGGCAGCTACTGGGAGTCACTCGCGACTGCGACAACGATCAAGATTCCCCTCACCGCCACGCGCCTCAACAGCGGTCGCATCCTCGTACTCGGAACCGACGGCGAGCGAGCAACCGATCCTGTGGCAGAAATTTACGATCCCAATCAACGCCGCTGGTTCGGAGCCACTACGCCGCCAAGCGGCGTTCAATCGCCGACGGCACTCACCCTTCCGAGCGGTAGCGTCTTAGTCGTAGGGAATGGGGCGTCAGTATGGAACCCTGATGATCCTTGGAAGTCAGCGGACCCGATTGGCGACGTTCCCGAAGGGTTCTTTTTTCAATCCGCAAGCCTCTTACCAGACGGCCGAGTCCTCGTAATTGCGTCCTGGCTCTATGCGGTTCAGCACTGTGCATTCGTGTGGGATCCGAAGACGACGGTGTGGCACGAAACGCGGAGCCCAGAGAGCGCCTACTTCGATCGGCACCTCATCGCAGGAGCGATGGGCATGCCCATCGCGATGAACACAAGCTTTCGAGCCGACGAGCCAAAGTTCACGACCGAGCAGTACGTACAACGACGAAAGTGATGATCGAGACGTGCGATTCGTCATCGATCGTTTCGACAAGGTCTCGACTACTTCCGACGAAACCCCCGCCGGAGGGACCAGTGTTCGTCGAGAAAAAGGTGATCGACCGACGGCGTCCTCGATCAATCCCGCAAAATGATATTTCCCACGCCCACCCTGCTGCGAGCGCCTCAGCCCCCTATTGAATGTGAATCTCGCCCATCATGCCGCCTTCGGAATGCTCATTGATATGACAGTGGTACATCCACATGCCCGGCTCGTCGAAATGGGAAACGAACTTGACGGTCGTCTTACCCGGAATGATCATGGTGTCTTTGTTGGCCAAGCGATCGGCGGGGGCGGGTACGCCATTGGTCTCAAGCAGCTGAAAGAAGAACCCATGCAGGTGGAATGGGTGGTCCATGTCGCTCGCGTTCTTCACTTCGAACACCCGCGTTGAGTTGTTCGCGATCATGAACGGCGCAACATCGGGAAACACTTTGCCGTTTATTGTAAAGACGAGCTCTCCCTTGTCGTTCGTTCCCTCATCGAGAGTGATCGGCATATCAACCGGCCCGTCAGGAAGCTTCACCAACTCTCGAAAAGCCGTCGGCAGAGCTTTGGGTTGAATGGCGTCAACATCGCGCGGGCGCACCTGCGCAACCACGATGGGATCGCGTTCACCTGAATGATGACCTCGCTCATACGGCTCGCTTGTGAGCTGCACTTCGGTATTGCGTGCGGAAGGCGCCACAAACATCACGTCATAACGTTCGGCGGGCGCAACGAGCAATCGATCGGTCTGGTAAGGCTTCGGCAAAAAGCCCCCATCGGTCCCGATCACCCACCAGTTCGCGTTCGGGAGTCTCAGATTGAAGAAGCGTCCGTTTGCAACATTCACGATACGCCATCGCGTCGCCGCACCGGGCGTTACGGCAATGGTCGCATTGGCGATGCCGTTCACGAGAATCGTATTGCCTTCACGCCCCATCATTTTTGAGGTGTCGTCGAGAAACGTCGGGAAGGTTCCGTCTTCCTTCAAGCGAACGTCATCGAGTACAATCACGCGTTCTTCATCAACTTGAGGTTCTTCGGAACCGCGCACGCGGATTACGCCCGCTAAGCCCTTCTCGATCTGAACATCGGTGCGCATGTGGGGATGAAACCAAAAGAGGCCTGCGTCTTTCAGCACGAACTCGTAGCGGAACGTCCCGCCCGGAGGAACCGGTGCTTGCATCGCAAGGCTCCCATCCATGGCGGCCGGAAGACGAACCCCGTGCCAATGGACAGTGGTGGGTTCGGGGAGGCGATTCGTAAAATGAACGATGAGGCGGTCGCCCACTTTGACGTCGAGGAGTGGGCCGGGAACCGTACCGTTGTAGGTCCATACTCTCGTAACTGGCGTGGTTCCAAATTGCTTGTCCGCCTCGCGTGCTTCTAGATTTACCTCAAGAATGTTCGGGTCTGCGTTGAGGTCCTCGAGCGTGGAAAGTTCGAGTGGATCGCGATCGGGAACCGCAACGCTCGGTGGGCTGCTGCATGAAAGCGCCAAAGCCGCAATGGAAACGCGCAAGTCCTTCATGGCGTCCCTGATTGCTCGTTCGAGTACGTCGAGTAGTCGCTGCCCTTTTTGCAGCGCACGCGATAGGTGTAAACCTTCCCCGCAGTGAGCGGACCGTCGTGTTTGTTGTCGACAGATCCGTCTGGCACCGTAAAGACTAATTTGTAGGCGTCGGCGTCGCTCTTTCGCTCACCTTCAATTGCGTCGCAGTCCTTTTGGCCGTTGGTCCAAGTGACGTGAAGGCCACCTGCCATCGGTTCGACTTTAACAATTGTTGGTGCTTGAAGACCCGCAGGGGCATCGCTCCCTGCGTCGCCACTTGTCGCAGCGTCTTGGGTTGTCGTGGCATCGCCACTCGCTGCGGCATCGGCGCCTGCAGGTGATGACGAGCAACCGGCCTGTAGAAGGGTGCCAAGCAAGCCGGAAAGTACGAACGCACGCATGTGAGCCTCCGTGAACCGATAGTGACCAACAACCGTCCAATTCAAAGTGTTACCTTCTTTGCCACGGTGCCGGGTGGGTGCTTGTACCAACCTGGGTCCGCATAAGATGAGAGATCGTCACGAACCTTGACGACCGTAAACATCCCGCCCATCTCGATCGGACCAAAGGGCCCGGTGCCGGTCATCATGGGTAACGTATTTTTAGGGCGCCCCATCTCGTGCATGTTGCCCATCCCCTTCTCACCCATCGGCATATACCCCGGCAGCACTTCGCGAACCTTTTCCTCCACGCCCTTCTGACGCACGCCCATCATGTTGGGAAGGTCGTGATTCATGACATTCATGGTGTGATGCGATTTGTGACAATGGAATGCCCAATCGCCTGGTGCGTCGGCGACCCATTCGACGGTTTGCGTGGAGCCGACAGGAACATTGATCGTGGTCATTGGCGTTCTCGCGCTCTTGGGGATCGTTCCGCCATCGGTTGCTACGTGCCAAAAGCGATAGCCGTGCAAGTGGATCGGGTGGCTGTCCATGCTCAGATTGCCGAGGCTTATGCGCACACGATCGCCCGTTCGAACCACCAGCGAATCCGTACCCGGCCACGCGCGACTATTGAACGTGAATAGGTTGAAGTCCGTCATCACGTTTGGATTGGGCATCGAGGTTCCGGGAGCCACAAACCATTCGTGAAGCATGATGACGAAGTGGCGATCCACGCGCGGCGCTTCAGGCACCCTTGGATGAATGACAAAGAACCCCATCATACCCATCGCCATCTCGACCATCTCATCGGAGTGCGGGTGGTACATGAAGACTCCGTGCTGCCTCAGGGTGAATTCGTAAACGTAGGTTTCACCGGGCTCGATGTGCGGTTGATTGAGCCCCGCGACGCCATCCATCCCGTTCGGAAGGAAGATGCCGTGCCAGTGCACGCTCGTGCGTTCGGGAAGTTTGTTCTGCACAATAAAGCGAACGCGATCGCCCTCGACGGCCTCGATAACGGGTCCCGGTGTGCGGCCATTGTAGCCCCAGGCGGTGATGGTCATACCTGGCGCGACTTCATGTTTGATGACTTCGGCGGTCAGGCGAAATTCCTTCACGCCGTCTTTCATCGCCCATTGCAACGCGGCACCGTTAGGCGCGATCACAGGGGTGTACGGCAGGGTCGATGGTTCGACCTTCGCGTGAGCGCTATTCGCGCGCAAGAGTGTTGCAGCACCACCGAGGAGCGACGCTGTTCCAATTAGATCACGGCGCGTGATGCTCATGCTTCTGCTCTCCGTTGTTCAAATGATGTGACGGCGGATGCGCACCAGCGGGTCCGCGCTCGAGACTGCCGCCGACCTTCCATTCGAGCTCGGCGCGAAGCGACCAATACTCACGAAGCGCCTCGATGAACTCTCGGTATGCGTTGATCTCGTTTTGCTTCGCCACCAATAGTTGGAAGACACCGAGCAGCATCGCGTCGTATTGCTGCTGAGAGAGAGCGACGACTCTTTCGCGCGTGGGCACGAGCGTGCGCTGGTAGTCCTCGACGATGCCTCGCGCGACAGCGAGGCGCGCCGCGAGCTCGCGTACCTCGGATCGAATGTCCACCGCGAGCGCCCCTTCGCGATTTTTCACCCGGCGAAGTTGAGCTTCGATTCGAGCGACGGTTGCCTGCCCCTGGTCGAAGAGAGGGAGCTGCACCGTTACTGACGGGCCGAGCAGCCTCACGCCTTCCGCTTCTCTGTGAAAGTCGACGCCCGCATCCACCATGCCGGTCCAGCGCGTATTCTTCGCAAGCGCAAGGGCGTACGAGACGACTTGAACGTCTTTGTGAGCGGCGGCGAGATCGTAGCGCGCCGCGATCGCCTTCGACTCGATGTGTTCGGTGGAGGCCTCCCGCGCGGGCAGATCGTCCAGCTTCGTGCTCACTTTCCAGGTGGCGTCCGCTCCCCATACGCCCATCAATCGGGTCAAGTGTTCCCGTGCCAAAGTGACGTCGGCGCGAGCGCGCCGAAACTCTGTTGAAATTTGCGCGAAGAGTGCCTCTTGGTTTGCGAGATCGAGATCGCTGATCGTTCCCGCTTCGTATTGCCTGCGCGAGAGCTCAACGGCAGCCTGTGCCGAATCTCTCACGATTTGTCGCATCGCGAACGTTTGCTGTGCGCCCTGGAGCGCAAAGTAGCCCACTTTCACCTCATAGACGTGGCGCAGCACCTCTCCGGCAACACGGTACTTCGTACCCTCGAGCGCGGCACGCGCGATCCCCTTGCGCGACCCTATCGTGAACAGGTGGACGAGATCGGTGACGACACTGGTATCGAAGCCAGGATGGCTTGCGTCGAGCGGAAAGTCGTAGGTCGCGCTGACCGTCGGGTTCTTGAGAAGTCCCGCCTGAACGAGGTCCGCATGGGCGATCCCGATCTCTTCGTAAAGAGTTTGCAACTTACGGTTTGCAAGGAGTGCGACGCGGACGGCACTCTCGACGGTCAGGTCGCGCTTGAGGATCGCCGAGGCTTGCTTCTGCGCGTCGTCGTCGCCTCCGTCTCCGAGCCAGGTGAGCTCCTCGCCCGCGCGCTGCTTGACAAGGTGGGAAGCGCCGTCGATCGCCAGTTTCGGCGAGGTTGACGCACATCCCGCGAAGACGATCGTCAGAGCAATGGAAAGACGCCGCATCGACTAGGGTGCCTGCGTTGTCCGGCGGAGTTCCATCCCACACTTTGGACATTTCCCGGGCGAGTGCTGGACAACCTCGGGGTGCATCGAGCAGGTGTATATCGTCCCCGCGTCCTGGGCAGTCGCACTGCTTGCGTCGTCATTCGCGACCGGCGGATTTGTCGTTCCAACCGTGAACGTCGTTGTCGGCGTTTCCGGGCCACTCGGATTGGCCGGGTCTCGGACGCTTCGTGAGCTAAGCTCACCAGAGGCACATGAAACAAGTCCAGCGAC
>JAHFDZ010000326.1 GCA_023248745.1 Myxococcales bacterium
AAAGCCCTCTCCAAGCCCGGAGGCGTTCGCTGTCCGTGCTCAAGGCCGCATGGTACCGCGATCCGCCCGTAGCGCACTCATCGCTTTTTTCGTCCGGTTGGAAGGTCGTACGTGAGCGTTTCTTTAAGGCTCTTGCGCCTTCGCTCGACGGCTTTTTGCAGGGTAGCGACGGCTTTGGCGCGCGCGTCGATGAGTCTTCCGTGCTTGCGGTGAATGCGCTCGTCGGAGAGCAGCGCATACGTAAGCCACGGAAAAACGGCCGTAACGTCGGCATGCACATACGATGAGCCAGTCTTCGCGCTCTCGGCCGAAACTTTGCCCCAGGTATGACCCTCGCTCGCAGGACACGAGCTGAGCGCGCCGTTGTCGACCGGATCGACGCAGAACTGAAGGTCGATGTCGAACCCGTGTGTAGGGACGCCGAGGATCTGATCGAGCAGAGGCTCGCCCTGAAGCGTGTAATTCTTAGGAACGCCGCCGCCCAATATCCAAATAGCCATTTCTTTCTTGAGGGTCGAAAAGCAATGATGCTGCATCGCGCCCATTTCAAATACGTCCTCGCACACGTCGATTTCCAGTTTGAACGAGTCGCCAAGAAGCCGCTTCAGTTTGACGATGTTCAAGAAAATTGACCCGTCCTGCACAGCACCAACAAAAATTGGGACGCCGTAGCGATAGGCGGTTGAGAGCATGGAGGGCGTTTTGACGCCGAGGGCTTGTTCTATTTCATAAATGCGTTTGCCAAGCAAGTAGTGCAATTCTACAGTCGCCATCCTTTTTTGGAATTCAGGACCCTGAAGAATTGCGCTAAATAGTTTATCGGTTTGGAGCAGCGTTTCCTCCCAAAAGCCCAAATCGTAAATGCGAATAATTCGCGCCAAACGCAGTTGGAGATCGCCTGCGTTGGGCTCGATTTCGCGCACCCGGTGGCCAATCACGCGGTGCGCGTCGTGATACAGGTTTGCACCGGTTGTCGTGATGCAGTCGATGATGCCGCGTTCAATCAGCGGAATAAGGCACGACTGGTGAAGCCCGGCGGGCGTCATGGCGCCCGAAAGGGTCAGGAAAATCGCGCAGTTGCTCTCGACGCTCCGCCTCATCAATTCGAACGCGGTGCGTTCTTGGCGACCGACATACGCCGGAAACATTTGCCGGATGATGTCGATTGGTTTTTCCTTGCCGGTAATGCCGGTCGGCCGCACGTCGCGTGCCTTGTCAAAGTCCTTGCGCATGCGATCTTTTGGGGAAGTGCGCGCGTTCGTCGATTTGGCCATGACGCGGTATTTCTCCGAACTCCGCGTGGTGGTCAATGCGCATCTCGGCTAACAAGGCGAGTCCCGATGAGTTCCCGCATTTCGTTCGAACTCTTCGCACAGTTGCCCGACGAGCAGCTCGACTTGGCGCTCGGCGCAGCCCTCATCGCGAAGGACCGTTACCCGACGCTCGACGTCGAAGGCGTTGTTGCCGACGTTCGCGCGCTCGCGCAGCCGCTCAAAGGCGCAGCACTCGACCAAGCGCCGCTCAGTGCCCAAGCGGTTGTGTTGGGTAAATACCTATTTGGTGAATTGGGATTTCGGGCCAATCGCGACAATTACTACGACGCACGCAATACCTATTTGCCAGACGTGCTTCGGCGCAAATTGGGTATTCCCATCTCGTTGTCACTCGTCTATCTCGAGATTGCCACCGTGCTTGGAGTGACCGCGGTCGGCGTCAATTTTCCCGGGCACTATCTGGTGCGTTTGGGGGTCGGAAATGCCGCGCGCTTCGTCGATCCCTTCAACGACGGCGCGATGCTCTCTGATCACGATCTGCGAGAGCTTTTGCCTAGGGCTGAGCGTGACAAATTTGCACCGGGCATGTTGGTCGCCGCGTCCACGCGCGACACGCTTGTGCGCATGCTCGTCAATTTGAAGTGGATTTATGCCTCACGAGGCGAGCTGACCCTCACGCTTCTGGCGCTTGACCGCATGCTTCTCTTGGCGCCGCAGTCGCTTGGTCTTCGCCACGAGCGCGCGCTTCTTTCGGTACAGTTAGGTGCGATCGAAACCGCAAAAGCCGACTTTGTCATCCTTGAGAAAGCCGGCGCGCCAACGGCCAATCTCATCGAACTGCGCAAGGCCATTGAGCAGCGCGTGGTCGCGAGGCCGTCGCCTCTCAACTGAGGAATTCTTAAACAGTCCCGAGTGCCTTGACCGGGCGCATTGATTATTGCGCTCGCTGCTCCGCAGCGGGTCAAGGCACTAGACTTTTTCCTGGGGCGCTGCCCCAAGACCCCGAAACTCGCTCCCGCGAGTTTCCCCAGTCCCCTCAACTTCGCTCAGGAAGCAATCACTACGCCTCGGTCATGGGACTGGCACGCGCACACAAAAAGCAAAGCGCCCATCCTCATTCGAAGATAGGCGCTTTACCCTTTTGGACTCAATCAACAAGAATGTCGATCAAACCCGCTCGGGGAGAGCTTGAGGGGGGCGTTTTTCTTCCCCCTCTCTCGTCTTCACTTGCCGTGAACGACGGTGCAGCCCTGGGTGTAGAGACCGAGGATGCTGAAGTTGCGGAATTCAACCGAGTGAACGTCGGTCACAGCAGCTGCCTTCTTGGCTGCATCGAGGCTCGCGTCGCCGAAAGCTGCGAGGCCGAGGATGCCGGTTGCGCATGACTCGCCGTTCTTGTCGCCGCTCTTTGCTGCGCCCGAGATTTCGTTCTTGTTCATGCCGTGTGGGGTGGTGGTGCCGTTGTAGACGCCGCCGTATGGATACCCGCCCGTAGCGCCGCAACCAACGCCGATTGCCAACAAGGTGCCCATCACTGCAACCGAAATAATCTTCTTCATAACTTATCCTCCGCACATTCAATGCGATAGAAAGACGCGATATCGAAATAACGTACCGGTAAATCTGATGAAAACGGGTATCACGCACGAAGAGACGGTGTCAAGGAGTTGAACCGAGCATTCCTATTTGAGAGTGCGTAAGCCGGTTTGCACTGCGTTCCAAAGTGTCACTCGAACGTAACAAGTCCCGTTGTCGCCTGCTTCACCGGAGGTTTTTCTTGACCTTCGAGGGATGTTGTCGGTTTGACGCCGAGTCGCAACCCAAACGAAATGCCGTAGACATAATAGTCATCTCCGAACCAGCGCCACAAATACTCGGTATATGCGTCGGCGTACAAGCGCGCGGGCCCGAGTTGAACGCCGAGTCCGACCCCGGCTCTTGGCGACAACATACTGAAGTTCCAGTTGCCGTGAAAAGCGTCCACGTTGAAGAGCGAAGCGCCAAAGCTCGCTTCGGGTTCGAAAGGGCCGAACTTCAGGCTGGCCGCGATCCGGTGCCGCAACATGGTGACGCCGTAGCTCTGAGAGTCGAAGCCGCGAAAGACGAAGGTATCGGCGACGCCGCCGATGATTGCAAAGCCCTCTTTGGTCATGACGGTGCTGCCGAGCGCAACTTCGAAACCGGGTTTGCCTTCGCGGTCACCCGACCTGCGCGCGTTGAGCACCGCACCAGAGACTTGCATGCCGTAGGCGCTTCGATCGCGATCGAAAAGCCGCACCGAGCGCTTGCCGAGTTTCGTTCGCTCGCCTTCTGCGAGTGGCCTTTGGCGTTCGGTGTTTGCGAACGGCACTTCGAATTTGAACATGCCGCCGAGCCCAATGCCGGGCGCGCATCCTGCTGCGGCGAGCGCGCACCAAACTGCGCAACAGGAGTAGACCCACGGCCGCATTGGGAATGCTGACTAACACGGGTTTGGCCTTGAACGCGAGCAGCTCGCGGTACCTCGCGCTACGATGTGCGAGATGGCGCGCATTGATATCGCAGTGACGCTGCTTCTCTTGCTTGCGTCGAGTGGGGCTGCTGCGCAGGTGAAAGGAGACTTCGAGTTTCGCGTTGGCGTCAGCAAACGGTTTTCATCGGGTGTGTCTTCGCCGGTGTTGCAGCCTGGGTTTGGTCCAAGCGTTGACGTTGGCGGCCACGTGGCGCTCTTGCCGCTCGTACGTTTAGGTATCTATGGTGGCTACGAATGGTCGCCGCAGTCTCCCTATGCGGCGCGCCATTTGATACGAGGCGCGTTACAATTTCGCCTATTCTCGCCATTTCCGGAGCGCCCTTGGCGCATGTGGCTTGCGGTAGGTTTTGGACCCGTGATCGCCTTTGGGCCGGCGGACGCAGCCGTTGCGGCGCACACCGGCCGGTTCTTTGAGCTCCCGGTGGGGGTCGGCGTTGCGCGGCAAGTGTGGGGCAAATGGCACGTGACCGGCGAGTTGCTTGCGCGTCCCGCATTTGGCCACGGCGGCGCGCTATTCGAAATTCGTGGTGCAGGGACAGACGCCCTCGGGCTCGGGCTTGCCATCGGCATGCAGCACGAGTGGTAGTCAATGATGTTCCCCTTTGCCTCCGCGCCGTTCGACGGATGAGTTGGGGCGCCACTCGCGGCCACAAAAAAACCGACATAGCGCGCCGCGTTGACTAAGGGGGCTTAAGCTTTCGCCGGTTTAACCGTTTTTCTCTCTGAAGCAATTGGGGAGGAGACCGATATGCGAAATTATGCGGCCGCATGGCTACTTGTCACAGGGAGCGCTTTGTTTACAGAGGTGGCGTCAGCGGCCACTGCCAATCAGTGCGAGGGAAAGGTAGCGAAGGCTGTCTGCATGAAGGGCGCGCTCGACGCTGCCTCTCAGGTGACTTTGAAGAGTGGATACAAAGACGATCACAACCCCTTTGGCAGCCCGTACTTTGTCACGGCCAAGGCCTCGGCTGACGACGTTGGACTTTCTCGCGCGGCGTCGAAAGTCACTTATCCAGGCGCCACCGACGTTGCGGCGAGCGACGGATATACGATTTCGTATAACGCGGCGAACGCACAGCCCAATTGGGTGTCCTATCGCCTTCGGAGCTCCGATTTCGTTGAAACGGTCCCACGATATGGTGATGCATTCGTGGTCGACCCTTGGCTCGACGCCAATAAGAAGGCCCTCGGTATAACCAAATTGCCTGCCCACGATACCTATACGAATACAGGCTATGATCGTGGCCATATGCTCGCTTCCGAGCATCGGACTCAATCCGACTATGGCAACTTTACATCGTTCGTAACGTCGAATCTTATTCCGCAATCGAGCCCCGTTAATTCGGGTCCTTGGGCCGAGTTTGAGGACTACTGCAAGACGCTCGCGACGAGCGGAAAGCGCGATTTGTTCGTCATTGCCGGCCCGCTGTTCGAATCGAGCACGGTCACGTACGTCGCGGCGATGAACAAGCTCGGCGTTGAGTCGACGACGATTCTTCGCCGACCCGACGCAGCTTGGAAGATTGTTGTGTCGGTTCCAGCGGGTACCAACGTGAGCACGGCAACGAGCTCAGTTGGTTGGGAAATTTTTGCGCTGATCATGGCCAATCGCGATGAGAACGGTTGCTATCCGCTTTCAGACCACTGCGCGCTCGCGGCCTTCGCGTCGAAGGCTTCCTGCACAAAGGTATGCGACGCAACGCTCGCCATTCCGCAATCAACGGATTGGAATGTCGTGCCAGGTCTCAAGACGACACTCACTTCGTTGGAAACCAAGACTGGCCTCAAGTTCTTCTCGCTCATGAGCAGTGCGCTTCGAGCCGAGGTCGAGAGCAAAGTGAATACGACGATTAAGTGACCTGCAGCGGCTGATGCATGCGCGGGTGGGTCCGTTATGGGGATGTGGAGGAGCGTTATGGATTTTTCAAAGTGGATTTCGGTGGGTGTGGTTGCCTTGTGCGGCGTTGTGATGGGTGAACGCGGCGCAGACGCAGCTGCGGCGGCTGCAAAGAACAATATTCAGACCGACGTGTACGATTCCGTTGCGTCGGTCACGCGCGACGCCAAGCACACGGCGATGTTTGAGATTAAGGCCGGCGCGCTCAAACTCGCGGATGGCTACTACGCCACCAATACGAAGCTCATCGAGGAGTGCTTCAAGAAGGCGACACGCGTGAAGAACGCGGCCGACCATCCGCGTCAGCAGCAGGCGCGGAGACTGGAGATTCGGTGGACGAAATACACGTTTGCGAGTGGCGATCTCGCCGGCAAG
>JAHFDZ010000079.1 GCA_023248745.1 Myxococcales bacterium
CTCCTCAACCGGAACGAATTCGAAAAACGTTCCGCAGTGAGGCAGCATCAGCATGCCAGCGCTCCCGCTGAAATCTGATGAACCGTAAATTCCGCCTTCGGTCGCGTTGTAGGTGTCGATGAGCGAGACGTCGTCGCGTCCGACGAGGTCGCGAATAATTGGCATGTACGGATCGGCCGATACGCCGCCGCCGATAAGCACCCGCAAGTTCGGCCAGATCTCGGAGATCTTTCGTGCTCGTCGGCCTTTTCGTTTTGAAGCTTCGAGGACGCGCTCAAAGAAAAGTGAGAACCAACACGTGGTGCCCGACAGTGCGCGGATATCGTGGTCGAGATAGCTCTCGGCGACGGTTGTCAATTTCTTCTCGTAGTCGGCGATCTTTTGATGCTCGTCGTTTGGCAAGAAAATGGGGCGCGTCACGAGAGGCATGTCCGACGCCATGAGCGCTGGATTCGACGTGATGAGAACGGGCCCTTCTGCCTTCATCGTTGTCGGCGGAAAGAGGCCGAGCGTGTATCCCGACGAAAAGCTCGTGTCGCCGCTCCACGCCAAATAGCGCATCAACGCATCAGAACCCGCACGCCGCTGCAAACCGATTTGCGTCTTCGATATTGGCAAGAACTTTGGTTTGCCGCGATTTGAACTGCCCGACGAATTGCCAAAGTGCCGAACAAACTCGGGCACGATGAGGTTGCGCTCGCCCTTGCGCATTCGCTCAATGTAGGGCGAGAACGAATCGTAGTCGCCTACGGGAACGTGCTCGCAAAAGTTCTTGTAGGTCGCGACATCGGAAAAGGCACGCGACCGGCCGAACTCGGTCTTTCGCGAGTGACGCATCATGCCCAAAAGGGCACGCATCTGCGTCGCCTCGACATCGCGAAGCGCGCGATCCCACCGGTGCGTCTGCACGTGGGCTGCAACCAACAGCGCACGGCCGACCAGCGATGGATACGGTGAACCGCGCAAAAGGGTCGCAGAGACCGTATTTTGTGCGGATTCTTTGTCGCGGAGGATCGTCGGGGTCACGATTGGAATCTTTCAGCGTCGTTTGGGACGCGCTTTCGAAGCACGGGAAGAGACCGAAGGCAAGAACCGCTGCGCGACCGCATGCCTTTCGGTCTGGCGCCTACGGCGTACGTCTTTTCGCACCACTCGCGAGCGCGCTCGTCGTGGTAGGTTCCCCGCCCAAATGGAGACCACCGACCACGGCCGCGTTGCCACCGTGCTTGAGTCAAAGGCCGAGCTGCAAACCTTATTTCTCGAGGTGCAGGAGTACTTCGATACGGGAGCAAAGCTCACGCGCGGCGCAACCATCGTCGACGTGGGCGCCAATATTGGGACATTTGCGATCTCGGCCGCCAAACGTTGCGAAGGCGACGCGCGTTTCTTCTGCTTCGAACCGGTACCGCCACTCTTCAGCGCACTCGAGAAAAATCTCAAAGAAAATGTGTGGCTTCGGCAGGGAACCCACCGGGCCTTCAACGTGGCGCTCTCAACACCCGAAGAATCCGGAACGCCTTGCGAATTTTACTACTTTCGCCGTTTCCCACGCGACTCAACGATGGACCTTGTGCAAAAGCGGGCAGAATTTGAGGCATTTTTCGCGGTTCAAGGCGCAAAGGCAAGCCGCGCGGTTCGGTTCCTTGGCCCAGGCGCGAGACTCGTCGAGAACGTCGTGAGTTCGCTCCCCAAGGGGAAAGTGGGCAAGTGGGTGACTGACAAAGTGGCCGGCCTCGTGACACTGCAAGTTGAGAGAAAAACGCTCACCGAGGTTCTCTCGAGTTTGAAGGAACCACTCGCACGCATCGATCTTTTCAAGCTCGACGTCGAAGGCGCCGAGCACAAGGTGCTTGCAGGCGTCGACGATGCGTTGTGGAGCAAGATTCAACAGGTCGTGGTCGAGAACGACGGCAACGAGGGCAACACTCGCGCGCTCACGGCCCTGCTCGTCGCAAAGGGATTCAAAACCGTTCGTGCTACGGAGTCGCCGTCGATGTTGGAACGTGGCCTCAAGAACGTTCTCATCTACGCGGCGCGATAGTCGATGGATCCCAAGCGCGAACTCGAAACGTCACTCGAAACGTCATTAGCTACGCTCCCGAAGGGGCTGCGACAGCTAGCGTCGCTTCAGCTTAGGCGCCCTTGGATTCCGCTCGCGATATCGTTTGCGTTGGCGGTGGTGGGCTTCCTTCTTGCTTCACGTCTCGAACTCAAAACGCGTTTCGATCAGCTCTTACCCGACAGCCAACCTTCGGTCGTCGAGCTTCGTCGTGTCCTCTCGAAGATCGCCGCGGCGTCAAAAGTTTACGTCGTGATCGAAGGCGCACAGACCAACGAGCTGCGCGCATTCAGCGATCAGCTTGTGCCCGAACTCAAGAGCGTTGGTTCGCCTCACGTGGAGAGCGCCGAGAATGGCATCTTCGCTGCAAAGAACTACCTGAAGCCACGCGCCGGCCTCTTCCTCTCCTATGACGAACTGAAGAAGCTTCGCACCGACATTGATGCGCGGTGGGATTGGGAAGTCGCGAAAGAAACCAACGAGCTTGAGGAAGGTGAAGTCGAACCTCCGCCCATCAATGCCGCCGAACTCAAAAAACGATTCACGCCAACCAATTCCACAACTGAACAAGACTACCCGGACGGGTATTTCGAATCCGCCGATCACACCGCGGTCGTCATCCTAGCGTCGACGTCGATCGCAAGCGGAGATCTCAACGGCTCCACGATCGCGTTCAACAAAATAAAGGAACGCGTTGCCGCTCTGAAGGCGCGCTTCCCCAATAAGGCGATTCGCGTCTCGTACGCGGGCGACATGGTGGTCGGCCTCAGTGAATACGGCGCGATGCTCGACGACTTGATCAACGTCGGCGTGTCTGGCGTCGCAATGGTTCTCGCGGTCATCTTTCTTTACTTCATGCGATTGCGATCCCTCGCTGTGATGGGGCTCACCATCGTAGTCGGCATCGCGTGGAGCTTCGGGCTCGCACAGCTCTTCGTCGGGCACCTCAACATCGCGACAGGTTTCCTCTTCAGCATCATCGCGGGCAACGGCATCAACTTCGGCATCATGTACATGGCGCGGTACTTCGAAGGTCGGAGGCTTGGTGACTCGGTCGAACGATCCGTCATCGATGCGCACCGCACCACGGTCGCTTCGACCTTCACCGCGGCGGTAACCACGTGCGCCGCATATGGATCACTCGGAGTTACAGATTTCCGCGCCTTCCGTCACTTTGCGCTCATTGGCGCCGCCGGCATGGTTTGCTGTTGGATCGCGACCTACTTTGTAACGCCACCGCTACTCGTATTGGTCGAGCGCATTGCGCCCTTCCGCGTCAACGAGAGCACGTGGTTTGGGCGAGCACGTGCGCGCGGCGTTCCGTACGGAGAGGCTTTTTCAGCCCTCGCAAAAGCTGCGCCTCGATTCGTATCAGCCTTTGCGATCGTATCGACGATCGCAGGCATCGTGCTCGCGGGGCATTACCTTCGCGGCGATCCACAAGAATACAATATGAAGGAGCTGCAGAACGACATCCAGTCTTCGGGCGAAATGTACCGAGCTGGACGCGTTGCGGCTCCGATTCTGGGCGCCGCGGTCAACAGCTCGATGATTCTGCTCGCCGATCGGGCCGATCAAGTGCGCGATCTCAAAAAGACGCTCGCCGCGAGGCGTGACGCCGCACCCGCCGACAACAAGCCGTTGGGCGAGATCCGAACGCTCTTTGACTTTGTCGCAGACGATCAGGCGCGCAAAGTGCCGGATTTGCTCGCAATCTCAAAAAAGATCCGTCGCGCGCACGAAAAGGGCTTCGTCAACGAAGTTGACTGGAACGAAGTAAGCGCGAGCTTGCCACCTGACAACCTCAAACCGTACACGATCGACGACCTTCCGCCAGAACTCGCACGTCCGTTCACAGAACGCGACGGAACGCGTGGACGTTTGGTTCTCGTCGAGTCGACCACCGGCAAGAGCGACGACGATTTGCACTACTTGCTCACGTGGTCGGACGCGCTGCGCGAGACGAAATTGCCGAACGGCGAGATCGTTCGCGGGTCCGGTCGTCCTGTGATTTTCGCCGACATGCTGAAGGCCGTGATGACCGACATGCCAAAGGCCGTCGCGCTTTCGCTCGGGCTCTCGTTGGTCGCAGTTGTCATCATGTTTCGCCGAAAGAACTCGGGCTGGGTTGTGCTTTCTCTTCTCATGGGGATCGCTTGGATGGCGTTCGTCATGGATCGCGCGAACTTGAAGCTGAACTTCTTCAACTTCTTGGCGCTGCCCATCACGTTCGGCATCGGTGCCGACTACGCGGTCAACCTGATGCAGCGATATGTAACCGACGGCAGCAAGAGTATGATCGCTTCGGTGCGCACGACCGGCGGCGCTATCGTGCTCTGCAGCCTCACGACGATCGTGGGCTACTTGGCGCTCATCCGATCCGTCAACCGCGCGATTCGAAGTTTGGGAGTACTCGCGGTCATCGGAGAGGTTACATGCGTCGTCGCCGCCATCGTTGCCTTGCCCGCTCTTCTTCTTTGGCGCGAGCAACGAAGAGCTGCGCGTGTAGCGGAATCAACGGCCGCAGGTTAGGCACAAGCTCGCACGCGAACCGTTTTCCGGGATGGGTGTTTACGGGCTCGAGGTATCGAGTAGGTTCTCTTCAATGCATCGTCGCTGCGTGATCGTGCTGGCAACCGCTGCACTCTTTGGCTGCCAGCACGAGGCAACCACGCGCGTATCTGCGCCTCTCGTGCCTTCGCAATCAGTTATGAAGGCACCGACGACCGAAGAGACCTTGGAATTTTTTAACCACCTTTCCGGAAGGCTCGACGTGCAGTTGAGCGAACCGCCACACCAGGTGTCGGAGCGAATCGTCAACCTTGTTGCACCTCCAACCGCACGCTTGAAAAATGTGAAGCTGCGCATGGAAGTCTTTGTCCACAACGGCGACGCGATCACGTTTCGAGAGCTTCGCGCCGAAGAGTGGAATTGGGTGGCGATCCGAGCACCGCGGATGCGTATGCGCGGATGGGGAAAGAACGTTGTCGAACACATCGCTCCCAACAGCGAGTCGTTTACGGTTCGCGATTTGACGAATGCCGTTGAAGAAACGGAACGCAAAACGCGCGGATCAAGTGAATGGCTGGACGGCATCGATGTGCATCACACCTTCTTCGAAGGAATACACCTTGAAGAAGACGGCGTGTGGAGCATCTATTGGGGCTCGTAAACCGACGGTGACGCACCGGCCCGCTTTGGCGTCGGCGACGAGAACTGCATCGACCCATCCTCGAGCGACGCGCGACGCAGCGTCATCATGTCGAGGGCGTAGTTTTGGTAGAGCTTCCAAGGCGAAACGTTTCCCTGACGCGGAAACTCGGCGATCGAACGGAGCACGTAGGTCGACGTGAAATCGAGGAGAGATTCTTCCTTTAACAACGGATCGGTTCGACGCGGAACACTCATTGCGTAGCCTCTCGCATCCATATGCTTCAGCAACCTGCACACGTACTCGCAGGTCAGATCGCACTTAAGTGTCCACGATGCGTTTGTGTATCCGATCGCGTACGCAAGATTCGGCACGTCACTCAACATCATGCCTTTGTAGGTCATCGTTTTTGCGGGCTCGACAAGCGCGCCATCGACCTCGAGCTTGATCCCGCCGAGAAACTGCAGATTGAGACCCGTTGCCGTCACAATCAAGTCGGCCGGCAGCTCTTGTCCTGATGTGAGGCGGATACCATTTTCGTAGAAGCGATCAACGTGTCCGGTGACAACCGATGCGCCACCTTCATCGATGGCCTTGAATAGGTCACCGTCTGGAACGACGCAGATGCGTTGGTCCCATGGATTGTACGAAGGTGTAAAATGCTTCTCGACATCGATCGCAGAACCGAGCTGCTTCCTGACCAAGCTGATGAGGAGCTTCTTGGCGCGAGCGGGGTATCGCCGACTGAAGGTGTAGAAGCCCATCGAGAGCAGCACATTTTTCCATCGCGTGATCGCGTACGCCGACGACTCGGGAAGGCGTTCTCGCAACCAGTCGCTGATGCGATCGCGTTCTGGAGTGGTCACGACATAGCTTGGTGAACGTTGGAGCATCGTGACATGTGCTGCGCGCTTCGCGAGCACGGGCACGAGCGTCACAGCCGTCGCGCCGCTGCCGATCACAATGACGCGTTTGCCCGCGTAGTCGACGTCGGGCGTCCAGTTTTGAGGATGCACGATGCGTCCAGCAAATTGCTCGCTTCCGGGAAATTCAGGCGAGTAGCCACTTTCGTACGAGTAGTAACCCGCGCACGCGAAGACGAAGTTGCATGTGAGTTCGCGCACGTGACCGGTTGCCACGTTGAGCACTTCGACGCTCCACTTCGCTTGCTCGCTCGACCATTGAAGGCGCTGCACGCGATTGCCGAAACGAATATGCCGATCGATACCGTACATCTCGGCGGTGTCGCGAATGTAGGCCAGAATCGCCTCACCATCGGCGATCGCTTTTGGATTCGTCCATGGTCGGAACGAGTAGCCAAGCGTGTACATGTCCGAGTCGGAGCGAATGCCGGGATAGCGGAATAGATCCCACGTCCCGCCCAGGCGCTCGCGACCTTCGAGAATCGCGTACGACTTTGAAGGACAGTTCTTTTGCAAGTGATACGCAGCTCCAACGCCCGAGAGGCCGGCGCCGACGATCAGCACATCGAAATGGGTTTTCTCCACGCAACTCCTTTATGCCTTCGTAAATGACGACAAGCAACAAGTGACTCGATGAACAGGTGTGTGTGCGGTGTCTTAAGTCTGAAGACACCGCCTAAAAGAGCGCGTACTCGATCCCGAAATTTCCGCCGAGAGTCACGACCGTCCCCAGCGGAAATACGCGCGACCCGGGCTCGAGCACTGTGCGGAGGCCGTCGCGGGCAGAAGCGAAAATGGTGCTTCCGCCATACATGAGCAAGCCCACACGCGCCGACAATTGCATCCGACGTTGCACGCCTGCCCACAACCCAGGGCCCAACAAACCACTCCATCGTCCACCGAACATCAGGCTGTCGGCATGCTTGCGTGTGGTCGACACGACGACTGAGCCACCTAACGTGAACGTTGCGTTTCCTTCCACCCGAAACGTCGGAAGCGCCCACGCCGACTCGTGCTTGTACTGGTACAAAATAATAGAAGGAGCGAAGGCGACCGTCGCAAGCAGTGCTGAGTTCTTCCCACGAAGCGTCGCTCCAACGGCGACGCCATCAAAAGTGCCAACGCTCGCGAGTGCGCAGAACACCGGAAACTCCTCGGCGAACGCCATGCGATCCGAGAGCCACACGACGACGCACGCCAGCACGGACGCTTTTGTAACCTTCATCGTCATGATGTCTTAAAATGGCGCGTGTACCCCGACCGAACCTGTTGGCGTAATCTCAACCGTCACGTTCGTTTTCGGCAAGATGAAGGCGACTCCCGCCGTCACAAGCGCGCCCGCAAGTAAGCCCGTGCTTACCCACGCGAGTGTTCGCGCCTGCGACGCATCGCTTTGCCCTGCTGCTGTCGCGCAATAGTTTCGATCAAAGTTACATTTTGATGCGGCGCTACCGCGAAGCGAGAGGGCAACTCCTCCTGTCACGGCACTCGCCGCACCCAATGCAGCCGCGCTACAAAGTGTGATCCAAAATTCAGTGCTGCGTTTCGAGGTAACCTTCGGATGGATTTCCGCGGACCACGCCGGCCGCGTCCACATGGCAAGCATCACCGACGCAAGTGCCGTGAAACGGGACTCCATCACAGGTGCGCGAGTCGACCTACCCACTGGGGCAGTCGTATCACGGAGCTAATTGGACGCCCAAAGGCCCTCATGCTTCTGGGCGCATAATGTAACCCTGTGTGCACCTTAACCGAGCGCGCCGATCAGTCGTAATCAACTGGATGCAGCGTTACACAACGCTTCTACTGGCAGCATGTACGATCAGTTGCGCCGGAGGGATCGTACCCAGGCTGTCTAGCGACGATATCCACGTTCGGGACTACTCTCCCAACACTGCACGCTGCACGGTTGCTCTTTCCCATAGCGAGCCACTTGTGACGGAGTGGACGGCTTCGTCAAAAGCGCGTCTTGAGGCGCTCCTCAACCAAGCCCTTTCCGAAACCGACAAGACCGCAATCGCGGTTCGTTACACGGGTTGTGAGCTCAAAATTGTCGATGACTGCCGACCCCACGCCGAGCACGATTGGGCAAAGACGACCCTCGCCCGCGACGCGATCGAAATTCAGGATACCGACGAGCTCTACGCGAAACTCCCTCTCGGCGCGGCGAACCTCGAAGGAGCCCTCAAAAGGTCAGGACACTTGACGGTACAAACCACCGTTGCCGGCCAGATCAAACTGCGCAGAGACACCATCGATCTTTCGGCGATCTCCGAAGACCCCAAGTGCGCCGAAGCGACGCACCTTGTCTCTTCTGTCACGATCGGAGCGTTCAAGATGACAGCCGGCGGCTATGGAAGCGCTCGCGGCGAAGCAAATGTTGGGAGTCTTGGAGCCGGCGGAAACACCTCGCGCGCTGAAAGACTGCTTCGCGAGGCGGGCGCGGCGAGCGACTGCGAGGAAACGAGCAAGAAACGTCCGAATGAAAGCTGTCGATCGCCCATCCAATTGTTCTTGCTCGCAGTGCCGAATCGTATTGTTAAGGCGACCTTCACAACGACGACAACGCTCGCAACAGCAGTGACGAAGCCACCTGAAACCAAACCGTCTTCACTGCGCACTCTAAGTTACATTTTAGGTGGCGTTGGGCTCGCGAGCCTCGGAGGAGGCACCGCGTCGTTCGTCACGAGCAATGGCATCGAGCAAAAAATTCAAACGGGCACCTACCCGAGCCAACAAGACATCGTCGATGCCCACGGCACAATGAGCGTGACTCGCACACTCGGCGCCACGGGATTGATCGCTGGCGCAGTCCTCCTGGGTGTTGCCGTGCCATTTTTCGTCATCGGTGGCAGGTAGCGCGATGCGAACTCGGGTCTTCGCTTGCGCTACTTTGGCAATTTACTTAACCAATGCAATTTTCACCGCATGCGTGCCTTCACTCGAAGCGCTAGAAGGCTTCGCGTGCGCGGCAAACAAAACGTGTCCACCGAGCTTTTCGTGCGTTGAGAATCGATGCATGCTCGCCAAAGAAGGTGGAGCAAGCTCGAGCGACGCGCCGAACAAAGCAACCATTGCCGTAACCCCGACCCAAGGCCTAACGACAACCGAACTCGGAGGCACTGCAACGTTCACGGTTACGCTAAGCGCGCAGCCTACTGCAGACGTTGCAATGAGCATCGCATCATCCGACATTGCAGAAGCGACTGTAAGCCCCACGAGCCTTGTCTTCACATCATCGAACTGGAACGTTCCGCAAACCATCACGGCAACGGGCCTCTACGACGGTCTCGACGACGGCGACAGGGCCATTACAATCGACTTTTCTGCCGCAACAAGCACCGACGCAACGTTCAACGGCGTGACAGGACCGTCAGTTTCGTTGACGAATCAAGACAAGGCCGCGATCGGCCGCGTGAGTGTCAGCAGCAGCGGCGCTCAAGGTGCAGGGCACAGCGGTGGCGTAAGCGAAGTCTCAATTACTCTGGGCATCCCACGCATCTCAAGCGACGCACGCTACGTTGCTTTCGCGAGCGACGCGACCAACTTCTCCGCCGATACGAACGGGCAGGCCGACGTATTCATCCACGACCGCACGACAAGAACGACCACGATTGTTTCTCTGGCTGGCGACGTGTCAGGTAACGGCGCGAGCACAAGGCCTGTAATGTCCGCCGACGGCCGGTACGTTGCATTCACCTCCGCGGCGACCAACTTTCCAGGCAACAAAGCAGGTTGCTACCTGCGTGACGTGCAAGTGAGCGGAACCCTAACTGGAGCCCTCACCCAAATCGCCGACGATCCGTCTTGCACTCCGCACGACATCTCGTCCGACGGACGATACGTGCTCTACACACAACGCAGCGCAGCCGATACTTTGCTCAAGCGATTTGACCGTCAATCTACTTCATCGATTACGTTGATCAGCACGGGGAGCCAAGACTACGCCACCATGAGCGATGACGGACGGTGGGTGAGCTTTCGTACGTCCGCGTCACTTGACGCTGCTGACACCAACGGCAAGAGCGACACGTATCTCATCGACGTCAACGTTGCCGCATATCCTGCCGTGCGCACGAGTTTGCATCCAACAAGCTCAGGCAGCGGCCAACTTGCCAATGGCGCCGACCCAGGCAACGCGATCTCAGCGGATGGCAGCTACTTCGTCTTTGCGACAGAAGATCCGCTCACGTCCTCTGACAGGGACACCACCTCAGATCTCTATGTCGTTTCGCGAGCGACCGGTCGCTCGTCCACAAATTTGGTTTCGTGGATGACCGCAAGTGGCAAAGCCTCTCGACCCGACATCAGTGCCGACGGGCGTTACGTGGCGTTTGAGTTTGAGCCCACAGGGTTGCCCACCGAAGTTTGGGTCTACGATCGCGTGACGACCGCGCTGACGAATCAGTCCAAGACGTACACCGATGGAAAGCCAGACTCTCACGTTGCCTTTCCGAGTATCTCGGGTTCCGGCACGTGGCTCACATTTGCGGCACTGGCGACCAACCTCGTGCCGAACGACACAAACGGTAAGTTCGATGTCTTCGTAGCGCCTCGCCGATAAGAGCGCCGCACATCCGCACACAGAGGCGCTCCTCACGCAAGTTACGTGTCTCCGAACGGTGAAGAAAGGAGTCTTAGTGACCGTTAGGGTTGTCATGCGTTTTGAAATTTAGGACGCACTTGGCATTCAGCATGGGAGGCACAGCGCGATGATCCGTTTTGCACAAAGCTTAAGAGCCGGGGCTTCATTGCTGCTCGTGGTCACTGCATCGCCGATTAAGTTGGGACACGCGGCGTGCACCACATCACCGGCCACGGGCGCCAATATCGAGAACGACCCGTACCATTGGCACGTCGGCGGCTACTTCACGAGCACCAACGGATTTAACCCCATCTGCCAATACGAATGGAAGCGCATTCCCGACCGCGAGACCAGCGCAGAAAATATGCGCGCGTTCATGACAAGCACGCAGCTGCAGGACTGCATCAAGAAAAAGACGTCCGACGAGGGTCCTTCCGCTTCGTACAAGTCTGCGCTCGCCGAAGGGACGACAGCCTACGTCGTTAAGAACATTCAGACCGAAGCCGAGGCAAAGCAATTCCGCGCGAACCTTGGCATCCCCGATCCCGAAACTGCAAAGCCGGTTTGGTACGCAGTCGTCGACACGATCGTCAAACTTGCGCCCGCGGCTGCGACACAGATCGCCGCGAGAGTGATTCCCGGCGGCCAAAAGGGGCTCCAGTTTTTCAAGCTCGTCGATTCAATCGTCGAAGGGGCGTGCCACACGGACGCAGACTTCAAGGCCAAGCAAGCATCCCTCAAAGACCTGATGGATCCTGGCGGCCGAATCGTGTTCGCCGAAGAGATCGTGAAAATGCCCGCCGGAAAAGTTGGCGAATGGGACCCGTACTTCGTCATTCGACGATCGGTTTCCTACCAAGTGGACGTCGGCAACGCCAAGACCCAGGTATGGAAAACGAAAGTCGTACCGCTCTACTCCGGGCAGCTCGCGATCAAGATTCAATTGAAGTGAACGCGAGCGCCAGGCCGTAAGAAAGTTCACTCGGTCGGGCAAGTTCCAAGGAGGCACGGGGGCTTCACACCACCGAGCGCATTGTTGATCAGCATGAGCAGCGATGTTTCGCGCAGCCACTTGGGAAGCTCACTTGCGGAGACCTTATCAAGCTTCAGATTGATCACGATGTGCTCCTTGCCCTTTGTGCAATCGACTTGATTGCCCACGAGCAAGGTTGCGCTGGTCTTGAGTACTTCCGTTTCGCCCGCTTTCAGCAACTCGACCGCAACCGAAATGCTCTCGTCGCCTTTGCCGGTGGTGGTCGCAATTTCTGCGATCCTGACCGTGATGGTATCGAGGACATCGCCGAGAAGGGCCTTCGTGCTCGCGGAGTTCTTTGAAGCCGCCGCTGCGATGTCAGCACCGCGAAGATCGAGCGGGAGAATCGATTGGGTAATTGCGTTGGCCACTTCGCCCGCAGCCGATGTGTTGGTCATGCGATCCACGAGTGAGCACACGCGCAGTTCGGCCGACGTTCCCTTGAGGGCTTTTGGCTTGAGCGGCACGTTGATGCCACCTTTCGCAGCAAGTCGTTGGTTGACGACAGTGCGCACAACGCCGTCGAGAAGCCATGCGGGAATCTTCGGAGACGTGGTGAACCTTTGAAGGCTTGGCTCAATGCCTAGTGAAAACGACTGGTGATCGCACTTCGGACTCACCTTCGCGCCGCCGGCGGCCTCGATGATGAACTCTTCGCTCGATCCGTTGCTAATGGCCACTTTCGTCGCAGCCTTGATCCCCGACGGGCCGGTTGAGATACCGAGCTCTTTGGCAATGACCTTGATTCCCTTAACGCCCAGCGCCTTTTCAGGAACTTCGGCGGCAAAAGGGACGATCGCTCCCGCTACGCGATTGGCCAAAATGCCTGTGCACTCATCGTTGGCAACCTTCGTGACGGCCGCGCAAAGTGGAATCGCATTTCCGACCGATACGGTCTTCTTCTCGACGCCAGCCGGCGGATGCGAAAGATCGAGCAGCATATCGGTGTTGCCGGCACCAAACGTGATGCGAAGGTTCTCCTGAGCCTGAGCTGGCTTCGGTGGAGGCGGTATCGGGCAGTTGGGATGACGATTGCTATCGGTGGTGATGCAAATCGGAAGGCCGCGCTGCGGGTACCCACCAAGCGTTCGGAACGCCTTTTTCTTGAGGACCAAGTTGAGGACGCCCAATAGAATTTTGTTGTTCGTGAGGAAACTGGGAATCTTGATCGTGAGGCCGGGAGCCTTATTTCCCTTTTCGTCGACGTGCTCGATCTTGACCTTCTTCAGTTTATCGATTGTGAAGTCGAGCATGATCGCTGACCAGTCAACCTTCTTTGCCCTGCAGTCCTGATTGCTCGGCAACACCGATGTCGTGAGCCCGACTTCGCTCTCGAGACTGATGCGAATGTACTTGTCGATGACAGTTTCTTTGCCGTCGGAGGTTTCCTTGGTCTTCACCTTGTGAAGCAAGACCGTGGCGTGCATCTCGATGCCGAGATCTTTCTTCTTCGTGCCTTCGGGATTGATCGCGAACTTATCGATCGTGAGATCGAGATCGAACTCGGTATCAACCTTGTCGTCGGGCTTGTCTTCCTTGGGATCGAAGTGAAGGCCCGTGATTTTGAGCGGGAACAAAGGCGGCACGACGACATCCGCGAGGAACGTCGGGGCACACTTGGTCTCAAGCGCTGCGTGAGCGATGTCACAGATGGGGATCTTCTGATGGACCGATGTTGCGGTACCGGCCGCTGCCGCATCCAAAGCAAAGAGCGATGTTGCAACAGAACCCATCAATAGAAGCGCGCGAGGATTCATTGGGGAGTTCATTAGTGGCCTCCGCATTCGGTTGAGACGCGAGTTGGAACGAGCGTCGAAGCGCTGGGCGGCGCAGGCTCAACCTTCTCGGCTTTGCACGCGCCAGCGATGCAAATCAACGGTGGCTTTCTTTCAAAAGAATCATTCGCAAGCTGAACGAGCGAGCCGCCGATAAGCCACTTTGGGATTGTGATCTCGTTTTTGGCCACCGTGTCAATCGACGGCACAAGTTGAATGCTACCGCCGCGCTTCTTGCAATTCGCCGATGACGAGATCTTGATCGTCGTGCCCTTGAGCACCATCGACTCGGAGCCCTTCTTGACGCCAATATCGATCGACACGCTGACGTCCTTTCCAGACGACACACGCGGATTTGACGCGGTAATGGCCAACCCCTCTAAGAACGCTTTCGAGGCAGGTGTTGCCTTGTCGGCAGCAATGAGCGTTCCGGGTTCGATGGTGATCGGCAGCACGCCGTCTGCAAAAATATTTGCCAATTTGCCAGTCGATTTGTTCTTCAACAGGCGGTCCGTCAACGTGCATAAATCGAGCGTCTGATCCGACATCGGAATTTTTTGCGGCTCGAAGCACATCTTGATGACTGGCAAGTACGCGTTGATTGCCGACTTGCCAAAGCCCTCTTGCATCCATCGTGGGAGCGTCGCGCTGGTTTCGATATTGAGTATGCGCGTTCCGGCGAGACTGAGTTTGAAGCTCCCGCCGTCGCAACTTGGCGTGACGTGGAGGTTAACGCTCGCACCCACCACAAGTGGTGCGTCCTTGTTGCCCGGAGTCGCGTTCATGATCTTGAGATCGCTCACCTTCGCGACGATCGAAAGTTCTCCGCTCGTTGCGACATCAAATTTGGTCATATCCAATTTGCCAATTTCAATGTCGACCGGAGCCAGCCCCTCTTTCTTGGCGACGCCGCGCAATATCTCGCGCGGGAGCGGAATCGTAAGGGGCGTCATGTCCCGAAGAATTTTCCCATAGAGCGGTGCGCGGCACTCGGCGTTGGCCGTCGCAACCTTTATGGCGGTACACATGAGCGATCCACTCATGTCGACCGCAGGCTTCTCGGGAACTCCGGTCGTGAGATCGATCTGTCCGAACTCGCCGACCTGTAGGTGAAATGTCGCAGGCGCTTTCGCAGGCGCGGTTGTGCGCTTGCAATCGGCTGGACTCCCTATGCAGACCTCAAACCCCGGCTGAAACTTCTTCTCTTTGATGAGGCGCGAGAGCCCTTGATACGCATCAACACCGAGAACGATCGCTGGGCCCGTTGAGAGCAGCGCATTGAGCATCCACTTCGCGGCTTTGTCGCTCGAAAAAATTCGCGTCCACGTCGGTCGCACCGTTTCGAATTCGCGAACCTTGATGGAGAAGATGAGGGGCGTTACGTAGATTTTTGCCGTCTTTCCGCCTTCAGAAGCGCACTGCTCCACGGTCGGAAAGAAATTCAGAACGATCGCACCACTAAAGTCGACCAGCGCCTTTATGCTCTTCAGCCCACCCGTCACGTTCGACGTGATGTTCACTTCGAGGACGCCATCGATTGCGATCGCATCGGAGTTCTCGGTCGAGACGGCACCAACCTTGACGGACGAAATGCGGAGATCGATTTCAAATTGATCTTTGGGTGCGAAGTCTTCGTTTCCGATCCCAAACTGCGCCGCCATGTTGTGCAGATTGGCAATCGTCGTCGAATTGACTGGGAACTTCGAGAGCGAGAACGGAAACAGTTTTGGAACTATTTTTTCCGCGATCACTTTTACGCCGCACGGCGACCCTCGAAAGGAATGGATCACTTTGCAAATCGGAATTTGCTTTGCGACTTGCGCGTGAGCCTCTTCCAGCTGTTCTTTGACTTCGTCAGCGTCGAAATCAGGAGCTGACGGCGCGGTGGTCGAAACGCTGACACTCCCCTTCTTGCCACCCTTGGCGTGAGCCTCAGTGTGAAGCACGAAGAACACCGCGAGTACGAGAAATAGCCGAACGATCGGGCTGCCAGATCGGGCGAAAGCACGAAAACTCATAGATCCCCTCAGTTCACCAAGAATAGTAACCGACGTTCCCCTACGTCCCATCACCGTGCGAGGCATCGATAGTCGCACAGACCCGTCCTCGTTTGACGCACTAGATCAGGTTCGATTCTGCTTTCCGAGTCACTTTAGGAGCCAAATGCGTGAAACAACACACACGCCGCCCGCCTCGAGGCGGGCTTTGGGCACGCCTGGTGGATCGTAACGAACAGAAGCACCATTTGAGCGCCCCTAAATTCAGCGTTTTGTCGCGCCCAGCACAACGCACATTGGCTCCGCTCGGCGCAGTCCAAGCCCTCTCAACGTACACCGGATCAATCGCGCGGCTCACCGTCGCGGACTTTGTCCTCACTCACTGCGCGGCAAACGACTTTGTGAGACAGGCGCCCGTCATTTCCTGCGCTTGAGGTCACGCGACGTCGGCCGTCGTGGGCGCCTCGAGGTGGTGCTCGCGAGCGCGACGCCGCTTGGCTGCAAGCGCTGCGGACGGCTCGGGATGGCAAGGCTGTTCGTCTGACTTCGGATACAATAGTTGCGTTTGGCGAATCGCACTTCCTTAGGCAGGAGAAACAGATGACCAGAGCAGTTACAGTACGACGCCTCAACGGCGACGAAGCGTCGCGCCATGTCGGCGCGCTCACAGACTTGCTAATCGATTGCGTCGAAGGCGGCGCCTCGGTGAGCTTCATGCTCCCTTTGTCGCGCGAGAGGGCAATGAGCTTCTGGCGCACCGTCGCCGATGCTGTCGCGCGCAACGAACGCGTGCTTCTCATCGCCGAAGAGCCTGAAGGTCGAATCGTTGGGACCGTTCAGATGATCACCTCACTACCCGACAACCAACCGCATCGCGCCGACGTCGCAAAGATGCTTGTGCACCGAAGCGCACGCCGTCGAGGCATCGCACAGGAGCTTATGAACAAGGTCGACGCTGTGGCGCGCGAAGAAGGCAAGACCGTGCTCGTACTCGATGCCGTCACAGGCGGTGACGCAGAGCGACTCTACGAACGCGCCGGATGGCAACGTGTTGGCGTCATACCCAAGTACGCGCTCATGCCCAACGGCGAGTTCTGCGCGACGACGTTCTTTTACAAGCACCTCTGAAAGCGGCAGCATGGCAACCGCGTTGTTTGCGCAACTTGTGAATGCTATGGGATCTGCATGAAACCGCTCACTTTGGCTGCCTTCGCTTGTCTGGTTGCGTGTGGCGGTCAGCTCACGTCCGATCCCGAGATTGGCGACGCGCCTCCTGCGGCAGCGACCACATTGACCGAAACGCATGGCACCGTCGCAGCGTTGGCCGTTGACGCCACCGATGTCTATTGGATCGCAATCCCCACAGGCGGCACGCAAGGCACGTTGTTCAAGGCACCCAAAACGGGTGGAACGGCAACGTTGGTCGCCAGCCGTCTCACGCAGGATTCCGTCTACGGATTGGAACTCGGCAACGAGCTCGCCTACACCAACTCTTCGAGTGGCTTGAAAAAAGTTACAAAGAGCGGAAACGCGTCACCTATCGTGGTCGCGCTCGATAGCATCAACAACATCGCCGTTTCGTCGGAAAGCCTCTACTGGGCAACGGCCGATGGCGTGATCCACTCAACTCCGGCGCAAAGCGGGACGCCTTCGACACTGCTTACGGAAGCCAAGTCGATTGTCCTACTCGCCGTCGATCGATCGCACATCTATTGGGTACGTCGTGATCGCGCAACACGCAATCCGTCAACGCTCATGTATGCCGACCTCAACGGCACGAACGCCGTTGCGATTGACTCGCTTGGCAACGAGACCGGACACCCATTCCTCGCACTCGATGCGGATACACTTTACTGGGGAACGGAGCGCACGATCCGCAAGGTGATCAAGTCCACTCACACCGCGACACCCGTCCTCGCTGTTGATTTCTCCGCCGGACCACGAGTTCGATCGGACGGACGCCATCTCTATGCGATTGATCGAGGCATCCGTCGCATCTCAGTATCGGGAGGAAATGCAACTACCGTTGTAACGAATACGCGGATCACAACGTTCGCACTCGACGACGGATTTGTTTACTGGGCCGAGGACACATCGTTAGACCGCCCGGCGACGATTCGGCGCGTCGCCAAGTGATCTTCTTGGGGAACCTACTTCTTAGTCGTGGTGGTCGCGCTGCTCGTCTTGCTGAATTCGCACGTCTCGGCTTCCCATTCGAAGTCGATCATGAGCGGCTTTTTCTGCTGGCTGAGCGACGTGTCAACCGTCGGCGCCGTAGGTTCGTCGCCCATGTCTGGGGCTCCTGAGCATGCGGTGAGAACGGCCATGCAACCAGCAATCAGTACGAGCTTCATGCGGCAAATGTGGGCCGCAACCCGGCGGTGATTCAATTCGCCCGAACAGATGACACGATCCTTTGCGATTTCATTCGCGTTCTTGTCCCTTCACCTTCTGTTCGCGCTTCAAGCGAAGCTTCTCGCTCACCTCAGCGCGCTTCCACTGAAGTCGTTCCGATGGTTTACGACCGCGAAGTGGCGTCTGCTGCTCAAGCGATTCGACTACCTCTTCGATGCGATGGCCAAGCTCGAAAATAGTCACTTCGCGCATGCCGCGCTCACCGAGTCGCAAAGGCACCACAGCAGCCCCAATGCCTGCGCCAACGTACACTGCGCCTTTCGGGTCGCCATGTGCGGCTTGGCCGCGAGAACCGTAAAGTCCGTGAACATATTTATGACCGCCAACTTTTCCGATGAGCAGCTCGTGCAACCCCGCGAGCGTGACTTGACCGGCGTGCGTGTGTCCCGAAAGAACGAGCGGGATGCCGTGTTCCCACAATCCATCGGCCTCTTCGGCAATGTGTGAAAGGCCAAGTGACGGAAGATCGCGGCGCAACCCTTTGACCGCTTGGCCGCGAAACGCATTGCCGGTGTAAGCATCGTCGAGCCCGACAATTTGAAGTCGTTGATTTCGAAGCGTAACGACGGTGTTCTGATTCGACAGCACGCACGCGCCCTCTTTAGCGAGCGCATCACGCACCTCCTTGGCACCCGACCAGTGGTCGTGATTGCCAAGCACACAGACCACTGGCGCGCGAAACCCTCGAATCACCTCGCGTAGGTTGCTTAGATACACTTGGCTGTGGCAGACAAAGTCGCCCGTGATCACAACGAGGTCGGGATTTTCGGCATTTGCGAGAGCGACTGCGGCTTGTTGCACCTGCATCGACGTCACCCGACCCACGTGCAAATCGGTGAGATGTGCGACTCGCAAGTGCGCAATCTCATCGACGTGCGCGAGCGGCCCCGCAAAGCGACGAACGCGAATGCTCCTTTTGGGATCGCGTCCTTCTTGCGGCTCGCCTGCGTGATGGGCCTTCGCCTGCCTTTGCGCCCAAGCAAGGACTTTCTTCAAACCGATGGGCGGACTCGATTTTGTCAAAGCTGAAGAAGCTTACAACGGCTCGATGTAGGATGTGATGCCTCCGCAAGCCTGTTTCGCTCGACGAGCTTCTCGTCGCCGTCGCGCGATACGCCTAGCAGACGTCGATCCACTTCACGGAATGCAACACGCCTCTTCGCCGAACGGGATGCCGAGACACGCAGGAGTCGACTCCGGACTTTCGCCAACAAGAGTGACATCGTCGACGCGACGCATGCCGGTGGGACAAGGTGCCGTTGGGTTTACTGCAATTGCTGCTGGGCCGACGCACTTGCCACCCGCACGCTCGCATCGAGCACGCGAGTCGCGCCTCTGTTCGACAACGACCGTTGCTGATGGCGCTGATGGCGCTGATGGCGCCGCGTCAAATTGCGATAGCGCATCGAGCACCTTCTTGCGGCCGCAGTAACGACCATCGGCGGTGAAGAACATGATCACGCGCCGACTCTCTGGAAGGCCTTCGTCCGCATGCTGATTAAAGGGAAGAAAAATCCGCGAGACTCCCCGTTCGTTTGGAACTGCACCGGCCACAATGCGCAACGTCGCAGTCGACGAAAGGTCGCCGCGATCCAACGTCATCGGGTTGAATAGCGGGTGAGACACGCTTTCCACTTCGGTCGCGACTTCGACGATGTCGTGCGGGTCATTCTTGCTCGCCATGCAAGCCTCGACTTGCCCCCACGCACTGCGAAGCGAAAGAGCGCGTCCCGATGCGCATGACGCGATCAACGCGACCCCAAGGAGGCACGCGAAGCGTTCGAGCAAGCGTTCGTTCATGCGATTTTCACTTTGCTAAGGAGTCCCACCCGCGGACTAACGTTGGAACACGCTTCTCCGCTATGGATTCAACCCACCTTGCTCGTCAATGCGTTCGAGGAGCTCGCCAAAAAGCGCCTTAAGCGACGCGTATCGTTTTCGGCCGAGCGCGGCTGCATACTCGTCCTCAACCTCTGCCATCTTCTGTACCGCGGTCTCGAGCATGCGCAAGCCTCGCGTCGTGAATTGCACAATGACACCACGCCTGTCGCTCGGATCACGCGTACGCGCCACAATTTTTGCAGCCTCGAGATCGTCGATCATTTGTCCGGTGGCTTGAGCGGACATACCCGCCTTCTCGGCGATTGCCTTGAGGCGCGTTCCTTCTGAATCGAGATGCGCGAGAAGGCGTGGCCACCCGGCCTGAAGTTCGGGGAACCCCGCAGCATGCACACGGCGGATCACGTCGGTGCCGTGCACCAAGTTGGCGCGCACAACAAGACGCCACAGCGTCGCTTCTCGTTCGGATCGAAGGCGCGAAGCAACTTTGGCCATCGCCATGATTTCGCACGACTTTGACACTGCGTCCACGATTTTCATAAACCTGGTTGATCGTTTAATAAACCTAGTTTATAAAGTACTAAACCTAGTTTATTAACTCAACGCATGAGGTACCCATGGCCACGACAGAACTCACGGAACGCACCATCGCTTCTTTCCCAGGCCTCTTCGCGCGAGCGAGCGGAAAGCGGCGCGCAACCGTTGTCTTTTTGCACGGAGCCTTTGGCGACCACACCGTATTTCGTAACTACCTAGGGCACTTTTCTGCAGCAGGTTTTGACGGAGTCGCCGTTGCAAGGCGAGGAAGGCTCGGCGTTGGCCCTCAAAACGCAAAAGGAGTCACAATCGAAGACTACCTCGACGACACGCGCGCCGTACTTGACGTGATTGGCGGCAACCCAATCCTCATAGGGCACAGCTTGGGCGGCCTCCTTGCGCAAGTGCTTGCCGCCGAAGGCAGGTGCGCGGCCGCTGTTCTCGTCGCACCCGCACCCCCCGGAATGCTCACTGCACAACCGAGCGCGCTCCCTACTTTCCTACCAAACATGCCAAAAATCATGCTTGGACTGCCGTTCACGGTACCCGCCGGTGGCTGCAGAAAAATTGCGCTCAACCGTATCGACGACGAAAGCGAACGCGCGCGTATTCACGGCACGCTCAATCCCGAATCGGGACTCGTCTACCGATCGATGATGTTCGGCAGCATCAAGGTCGACGCGAGCAAAGTGAAGTGCCCCATCTTTGTCGTGGGCGGTGAGGACGATCGCATCGTATCGGCTGCGCTGAACAAGAGCACGGCGAAGCACTACGGAGCCGAACTATTGCTTCTACCGCAGCACGCACACTGGCTGCCCGAGGAGCCG
>JAHFDZ010000327.1 GCA_023248745.1 Myxococcales bacterium
CGCGAGCTTTTGCTGGCCGGCCACATCTTATCGGTGGCTGCCAACGAAGGCACGACGGCCTGCGTTGACGATGCGGGTAACGTGTACGTGCGAAGCGGGGCGGGTCACTGGACGGTGTCATCCGTCCCGGGCGCGCGAGAAGTTCGGCTGGTCGCCGAAGAGGTTCTGGTGCTTACCGAAGGTGGCACTATCGAAACCCTTGAGGCAGACAAAACACCGATAAATGATGCGGCCAGCGCACATCCGCTCAAGCAATCGTGGCCAAGCTCGGTCGTTGCTTGGTCGGTGTCACCCTTTGATGCGCTTTTTGCGCATGCGGTGCGCGGCGATCGTGTCCGCATCGCGAGAAGGTCCGCCAGGGGCGAAGATCATCTGTTCGAATTCGAGGGCAAGCCTGAGCTCATCACCGCACTTGGCGAGGTATGCGGCGAAATCGCGCTCGTGATCGACGGACGCCTGCGAATTGCTGGGCACTGTGATGTTCCGTTCCCTGGCCGAGTCATCGCCCTGTCACATATCGACGAAACTTCCTGGCTTGTCGCTTGCGAAAATCGCACACAGGGCAGTGCGTTGATTTACAGCATATCCCCAAACGGTGACCGCACGCGGCTTCTTGCGGCGGTTGCTGACGTTGGAAACGACCTCGAGCCAAACTCGCTACAGCTCGCAGCGAGCTCTGAAACGCTGATTTGGCTCTCTGGCACGTTTGGGATAGTTGCAGCTTCGGCCCGGAACGACGCACAATCCAATTCATGAGTGTTCGTTTCGTCGCGTGCTGTCTCTTGGTATTGTCTGTTGGCTGCAAGGCAGCCTTTCCCCAGTCGGCGGCTCACGGGTTGCTCGGTCAACCGTCGCCGGTCCTCAAGTCTCGCCAAATGCTTGATGGGACGCCTCTGGTCGAAGGTTCGCTCGCCGGCCGCGTCGTGGTCGTTAAGTTCTTTGCCGACTATTGCGCGCCTTGTAAGCGAACGCTTCCGGCGATCGAGGCGCTTCACCGTCGGTTCACCGATGTCGCGGTCATTGGCGTGAGTGAGGACGACAACGCCGAGCTGGCAAGAAAAGTTGTGAACCAATTTTCACTCACTTTCCCGGTCATTTATGACACTTCCCAGGTCTATGCCGGGCGCTTTCGTGTCGCGCAGATGCCCACTACTTTCGTCATCGACAAGTCTGGTGTCGTGCGGTGGGTAGGCGGTTCTGATCAAACTGACGACGATCTGGCACAAGCCATCGAAGCCGCGCGTTAACGAACCGTGGCCACTATCGTCCAGAAGTACGGCGGTTCCTCTGTCGCAGACGTCGCAAAAATTCGGCAAGTCGCCGAAAAGGTCGTTGCAAGTAAGCGACAAGGAAATCAGGTCGTCGTCGTCGTTAGCGCGATGGGCAAGGCAACCGATGGTCTTGTGAAACTTGCCCAAGAGGCTGCCGGTTTCGGCAAAGAAGCCCCAAGAAGAGAACTCGACATGCTGCTCACAACGGGCGAGCGCGTAACCATGTCGCTGCTCTCAATCGCGATTACGTCGCTTGGTGAAGAAGCGATCAGCTTTACGGGCAGTCAGTCAGGAATCTTGACGAACGATCGCCACTTCGATGCGCGCATTATCGAAGTTCGCCCTTATCGCATCGAGGACGAGCTCGCTCGCGGTCGTATTGTGATCGTCGCTGGTTACCAAGGCATGAGCTACAAGCGTGAGATCACAACGCTCGGTCGCGGTGGCTCCGATACAACCGCGGTTGCCTTGGCCGCGGCACTCAACGCCGAACGTTGCGAAATTTATAGCGACGTCGACGGTGTGTACTCGGGCGACCCGCGCGTCGTAGAACGAGCGCGCCACCTGCCTGAAATAGGACTCGAGATGTTACAAGAAATCGCCGAGGCTGGTGCCAAGGTCCTCAATGCGCAAGCGGTTGGTTGGGCGCGTTCCGCAAAGATTGCGATTCATGCCCGGCGCACGACAGATGATTGGGCAACCAAGGTAGATGGGCAAGCGAAGCAGACTGTCGCTTCAACTTTCGGCGACGCGAAGGGCACGCACGTGGTGGCAGGTTTTGATCGTGTTGTGAGCATCACGCTCCCGGCTCGTGGAAGCGATGGGCTTACGACTTACCTTGGGGATGCAGGTCTTGGCGTCTTCGATTTTTCGAACGATGGCGAAAAGGTTCGATTTACGCTTCCGTTGCTCAACGTTCCCAATTGGAGCGAGGTTGCCGCACGGATGCAGTTGCTCGGGGCCAAGATTCAAGATGGCCTCGCGCTTGTGAGCGTTGTTGGTGAAGGCTTAGCTGCAGGCGAAGCAGTGCGCCGATTCGAGGGTGCACTTCGTGGCGCAGCAATCGAACCGCTGCTCGTGACCGCAGGTCCGCTCAGAATCGGTGCGCTTGTTTCGAGCGAAGCGCTTGGCCCTGCGCAACGAGCGTTGCATACTGCACTTGTCAAGTAGGTGAACTATTGATCGGCGTCGGTTGCCCAAAGCGCCCACGCCGTCTCGGGTGATGCCTCGACGAACCATTCGTCACCCCGTAGGCCACAAATGGGGCCGAGCGCAGGCGTGACGCCGCCTTCGCCCTCGCTCGTCATCGCGCCACCGCGAAGAATCACCGTCGCGCTTGATGGACGAAACGTTACGCGCACGCACCCGTCGCTTTGAAGTTTGTACGAGTTCTTGCCGACACCCGTGCGTCTAAGAAGCATGCCGCGCGCATGGCGTGATTGCTCGGCGGTCCACTCGATTTGTGTCGTTGAAGCATCGGTTGAAGGTGGCGGCGTGACCGCGCTTGCCTTTCGACCGCATCCGCACAGCACGAGAAGAGAAGTGAAGGCAGCGAGAGTTGCTCGAACGTTCATTTTAGGCGCGCACCTTACGTCACTCGACGGGTGCCATTTTGCACGTTCCTTCAAACTCAACGCCGCGATCGATGAAGAGCGAGGGCGAGTGGATATTGCCAACGAGCTTGCCTGGCGCGTGCACTTCGAGCGACGTTTTTGCGCGAATGTTTCCACGAACGAAACCGCCGCGGACGATGACGGTTGCAACGTCGATTTCGGCTTCGACGTTGGCTCCATCGCCAATGATGAGCGTGTGATCGCTTGCGATCGCGCCTTTGAAGTGGCCGTCGATCCGGACGGTGCCTTCGAAGGTTAGCTTGCCTTCGAAGCTCGTTCCGCGACCAAGGAGTGCCGTTATTTCCGACTGCGCCTCGCCCATGGGGGAACGACGCTAACACGTCCGTCGAGCTCAGCCGGTGCATTCTCGGACGTCGCCCGCCGTCATTTGCCTAACGGCGTAGGCGTGAGAGCCCGTTCAGTGGGCATTTTGTGGCGTTTTTTGACGGAACGTTCTGTGCATTCAGGAGTGGCGCATGTCCGGGAAGGGGCTTCGAGCCGTGCACGAGAGATTCGAAATTGCTCAACAAAGGCCGTCGAATGACGGTGTTGTAGAATTCGTTTCCAGTGCGGCTTTACGCGTTGACGCGGTTGGAAGTTCCGAGTTTATGTCGCGAGAATTGCGGGCCATTTTTGGGGGCGCGCGCGTTCGGCCGGTTCAAACGGTCGGTCAGAGGAGAGTGTCGTGAAGCGAGCGCCTGGCAAGATTGGTAAGATTGGGGCACTACTGGCTTTTCTCGGTGTTGCTTCGTGGGCAGCGACAAGCGCTGCTGCGCAAGATGGTAACGGGACAACGACACCGACTCAGCCAGGTGCAGCGACGGTGACGCTCGGGACAGGAACCACGGCAGCTCCCGCGGCGCCCCCGGCTCCAGCTGCAGACACGGCAGTGAAGAAGCCCGAAGGAGCCGAAAAGAAGCCCGCACCGCGGCCTTTTGCTGGATCGTCGATGTTTATCCTGACGTCCGCCAACTTGAACACGTTCTTCCCCGCGCTCCAGCCCAATCGCAACGTGACGGCTGACATGGCGATGTACCTCTCGCCGCGCTTTCGGATCAACGACAGCTTCCAGCTCCGCGGTCGTTTTGTGTTCAACTACGAGTTCACCAACAGCGATGACACAACCCGGCGCAACGAACCTCGTTTCGATGACGGGCTTGTGCAGCTCTACTATCAAAAACTGCCCGCGTTTGGTGGCGGCTTCAAGGTGAACCCCTTCGTGCAAGTAGGTCTTCCGATATCGCTCGAGTCGCAAGCGCGCACGATGTATTTTGCTCCGGGTCTTGGCGCTCAGCTCGCGCGCCCGATCGAGCATGTGCTCGGTGGTGACATGCTGCTGCTATTGGTCGCATCGTATTCACATCCCTTGTACCAACACACAACGGCAGGTTTGCAGCGTGCTCCGCTCTATGCGCCGCAGTGTTTGGGTGGCACAGGATGCGTCGATCAAGCGAGCGGCGCCGCAAACACTTCAGACTCGATCAGCGTCATGTTTCTCGCTTCACAAGAGTGGGGAAAGTGGAATCCGGCTGTCCTTTTCAGACTGGGCAATCAGTGGGCGTACACCTTCAAAGACATTCCCGGTGTCACGCGCCTCGAAGATCGCACGAGCTTCCGCCAGAGCACATATTTCAGCGCATGGCTTGACTACAACGCGAACGATTGGTTCACCGCCGAAATTGGCTATTGGATGAGCCGCAACATGCTCACCGGGCAAGGCAAGATCTCCAACCCAGCCCAATGGGTGTTCGATAACACCCAAGACATGCGCGTCTACCTTGGTGCGAGCCTAAACCTCGACAACATCGCGAAGACCATCATGGGCCAAGGCGGCGGCGGCAGCGGTGTAGTCCGTGCCAGGAACGAACGAAAAGGCCCCGTCATAGGGTTTTAATTGAGTCGGTAGGCACGTTTCGCGTGGGTGTGTCGGACGGCACCACCAGAGCACCGCGTTGCGTGTTCAACGAGGCACGTTTCGCGTGGGTGTGTCGGACGTGACCACCAAAGCATCGCTTTGCGTGTTCAACGAGGCACGTTTCGCGTGGGTGTGTCGGACGTCCGGACCCCGCGATCCGAACGCTTGCGGGCGGAGCTCCCATCTGAAGCCGCCAGGCAGCACCAACCGACCCCCAACCCAGCGACCGAGCACGCTTTTAGCGTGCGTAGGGAAGCGATCCAGGTGGACACCAGGGTAGCCAAACGCCCAGATGCACGAATCATCTTTCGTAGTGAAAGGAAGATGGGGGTTTGGGGGCGAAACCATGCGGTTTCGGCCCCCAAATAGCCGTGCGCAGCACATATCCGCTGCGCGCAGCGCCTACACAAAAGGCCACCTGCGGGGTTACGCGTCAGCGACAGCGTGAGCGTCTAAAATTCACCTTTCCCCCCATCCCCCGTACACTCCCCATCATGCGTGTAGTCCTCCTCATCGGCCTGCTAACACTCGCCCCCCACGCGTTCGCTGAGGACACGCCAAGCGTTCCGCCGCCACCACCACCGCCTTCTCCGGCGACAAGCACCCCAGTGCCGGTGACACCGCCGCCCGCAGCGTCGTCGCCGCAAACAATTCCAACGTCGCCGTCAGCACCCACGCAAGCAGAGCCAACTCCCGAGCCAACGAAGCCGGTTCGGCCTGCCACCGGCTACGGTTGGGGCCGTCCAGCTCCGCAACCACCGGGGTCGCAACGCGCGCGGCCTCGAGCATTCGTCCGACCAAAGCGCGACGTGACCGAAGTTTGGCAACCGGGCTTCGAGGCGCAACCTGAGGTGAGCTCGACGTTCTTCGTCACGCTGTCCCGCAAGAGCGTTATCGAAGAGAAGAAGAGCGAGGACCGGCTGGTGTACGCGATCAAAGGTGCGCGGGTCGCGCTCTGGAACAATCGGAATCCGCTTGTGACCGAGTTCTTTGCAACACCGGTTTCGTCGGCGCGATTAATTCAGGTCAAAGACGATGTCCATCTCGTGCTCGATCTCAAGCATGCCGCGACAGCAACGTGGTCAATCGAGCCCGTCGGCGATCTGATGCAATTGCGTCTTTCGTTCGGCCCAGAGAAGGGGCCCGATAGGTCCAAAATCGATCCGTCAAGCGACTTGAACAAAGCGAAGCCTTCGCCTGATCGAAATTGAATTTCAACACGATGTGCAAGTGCTCGT
>JAHFDZ010000080.1 GCA_023248745.1 Myxococcales bacterium
AGGCATGCCCGCCGGGGTGCCAAATTTCTTGCCTCCGCAGCTCCAAACTTGGGCGCAAGAGGCGACAAAACTACTGCCACCCGGATTGCTGCCACCGGGAATGATTCCAGGTGCAGGCGGCGCCACTCCAGGCGCACCGGCAGCTGACGCCAACTGTACCGCGTCTCCGCAAACGGTGACGCAGCAGTGCTTCCATGGCTTCCGCATCCTTGGGTTTCAGCCTGTCTCCGACGCAAAAATGCGCACCGACATCGCGAACCTCTTCGGAAAGGAAGGAAACTTTACTGAGCGACGCGACAACTGCCTCTATGCAGAATTCGGGTTCTCGATGGCGCAGACCGACAATCCGTCCGCTCCAGCAGATGTACTGGTTTCATTGTCGTGTCAGCACGTTCAGGCGTTCAATTTTGCCTGGCCGTACGCAAAGGACGGCATCAAAGAAGACACGCAAAAGCAGATCGCAGCGATCGTGCAACGCGTGTTCGCACCTGCGAATTAAGTCACGTCGTTAGGGTGCCTGGCTTCAAGATAGGGCGCAATCGCAGTCTGTTGACAGTGAAACTGTTATCGCGCAGTGACTGCGAAAGAGCCGTCAAAGATGCATCTTCACCCCGCTGGAGCTGCATGTTTGATGGCTATCTTCATGTGGTCGAAGGACTAGGGTCGCCAAGATCGCGAAAAGGCGCGATGCTCGCGAACTTCATTCATGCTGCGCGGCCCGCTCGACTCACTCTACGAACGCCTCTTCTCCAGCATCGAAATCGATCCGCGTTGGGTCGAGTGCGTGCGCGATGCGGCGAGTCGCGGCCGCGTCGTCTACGTGCTTCGCAGCGTATCGTTTATCGATCTCTTCGCGCTCGACTACATCACGCGCAAGTACGCGCTCCCGCGTCTCGGCTTTTCGAACATCCCTGTACCGTGGCTTTTCGAAACAGGTGCTTCAACGTTACGCGCGCTCATCGGCCGCAGAGGCGCACCTTCGCCGGATGGCGTGCGCGCGACGCTAAGACGTAACGAGGCATGCGTTATTTTCCTCAAGCGTTCAACTTCGTTTCTCGAAGGGACTGAACGCAGCCGAATCGAAGCCGACGAGTTCATTCAAGAGATGATCGCGTTTCAGCGAGAGTCCGAGGTGCCTATCTTGCTCGTGCCGCAGGTCTTCGTCTGGACGCGTTTGCCAGACGAAGCAAAGGTGAGCGCGCTCGACTGGCTGCTCGGCCCTCGCGAATGGCCGGGGTACTTGCGGTCGGTTGGTCAGTACATCGGCAGTTACGGCAACGTCGTCATGAAGAGCGGCGTTCCGATCAATCTGCTTCAATTTCTTCAAGGCGAAGGCGCCTCGCTCGACAATAGCGAACGAAGCACACGTCTCGTCGCGATGTTGCTCGGCAATCTCGAGAGCGAGCGAAAGGCGATCACCGGCCCAACACGCAAGACGTCCGATCAACTCCACGAAGAGATCATTCGCAGTCCCGAGCTTGAAGGGCTCATTCGCGAGCTCGCCGGCGACGGAACTGCCGAACGCACGATCGTGACCGCCAAGGCACTTGCGATGTTGCGCGAGATGGAGAGTGCACTCGACCTCAACGCGATTGCAGCGATGGCTCGTGCGTTCGAACGCATCACGGCGCACATGTACGAAGCGCTCGAAGTTGATCAAGCAGGGCTCGCTCACCTTCGCGAACTCTCGAAGCGCGGCACGCTCATCATGCTGCCAAGTCACAAATCGCATATCGATTACATGCTGCTTGCGTACGTTTGCTACCGAAACAGCTTCCCCGTTCCGTTGGTTGCGGCCGGTGACAATCTCAACTTCTTCCCGCTTGGGTACGTCTTCCGCCGCGCAGGCGCCTTCTACATTCGCCGAAAATTTGCCGGCGATCGGCTCTACGTCGCAGTCGTCGATGCGTACATCCGAAGGCTCATCCAAGACGGTTGGGCACTCGAGTTCTTCCTCGAAGGAGGCCGATCGCGAACAGGAAAATTGCTCGCGCCGAAATTTGGCATCTTGTCGATGGTCGTCGACGCCGCGATCGGTAACCCACAGCGCGTGTACTTTTGCCCGATTTCGATCGGCTATGAGCGCTTCGTTGAAGAAAAGAGTTTCGTGCGCGAGCTTACCGGCGGAGAAAAACGCAAAGAAGACGTCCGCGGCCTGATGTCCACGTTCGCACTGATGATGGGGCGCTACGGCAGGCTCAACATTCAATTCGGTGAACCACTCTCGATCGATTCACTCTTGCTCGAGTCAGAGGCGCCGATCACGCAGGGCGACCACTGGTCGGCGGAACAAAAACGCAACGTCGTAAGGCGTTTGGGTCATCGCGTGATGAATGAGATCAACCGCGTGACGGCGGTGACGCCAGGTGCGCTTGTGGCTTGCGCGCTTCTCGCGCACCAGGGGCGCGGTATCGCGCACGACGCATTTGTTGCACTTTGCACGCATCTTGCCACCGCCCTTCGCGAACAGGGAGCGCGCTTTACACCTTCACTCGTATCGCCTTCCGATCCGGAAGCGCTGAGGCCGACCGCGCTGAGAGAAGCTCTCGAGCTTTACTTGCGAGCAGGCCACATCGAAGCGCACAGGCCAGGAGCGCCCGAAGGATCAAACGAACGAGAAGTTCTTTCGGACGATTCGATCTACGTGCTCAAGCCAAATTCGCGGCTCGTTCTCGATCTCTCGAAGAACGTCGTCATGCACTTTTTTGTCGAGCGTGCGTTGCTCGCCACTTGCCTCTTGGCTTCGCGAGAAACGCCGGTTGCCGAAGAAGATCTGCGCGCGCGTGTTCGTCAACTTTCGAGACTACTCAAATTCGAATTCACCTTCCGTGCTGACCGTCCCTACGATCAGATTTTCAGCGAAGAGCTCGCGGCAATGGTGGATGCAGGTTACATCGAACGCAAAGCTGCTGGTGTGGCTCCCACGCGCGGAGCCGAGCAGATTGCAGCCGTCGGGATCTACGCAAACCTTCTGCGCAACTTCGTTGAAGGCTACCGGATTGCTGCGCGCGCGCTCACCCATCTGCTTCGGACGTCAGTCTCACCAAAGGACTTCGTCAAGCGCGCAATGTCGCTCGGCGATCGAATGTTCCTCGCGGGTGAGATTTCATGCAGGGAGGCTGTGAGCAGACCGCTTCTCGAAAACGCACTGAGCGCGTTCTCGGATCAGGGTTACATCGAGCGTGACAACGACGGAAAATTCCGCCTCACGACGTCGTACGCCCACACCGAGACTGTTCGCACAATCGAAGGTAAAGTCGCAGGTTACTTGCCACGTGATCTCGACCGTTTCCGATGAAAGCTATTTGTAACACAACATGTACACTTTTGGTGATTGCGAGCGCGGGCTGTAGCTACGCGCCACCTCCACTTGTTCCTTGGAACGACGGCTCCGTTGGCAGAGTCAATGGCGGCATGCTCTTTCACGGTGCCGAACTAGCCGCCGTACCGAAGCAATTGTTTTGGTACAGGCAGAACGAACGTCACTGGGGCGTGCCTCGCTTTACAAGTGCCATTGCGCGCGCAGCAGCAGTCGTTCAACGCGAACGCGGGGGTGCGCCTCTCGTGATCGGCGATCTGTCGTCGCAATTTGGCGGCCGCATCTCCGGACACGCGTCCCATCGGTCTGGTCGTGACGCGGACATTTTGTATTACGTAACAACCCCTCAAGGAACGCCCATTCGCAACCCGGGCTTCTTCCAATTCGGCCCCGATGGCCTCGCGAGCTCACCAAGCGGGTACCTGCTCTTCGACGTTGCGAGGCAGTGGCGATTCATCAAAGCGCTGCTCGAAGATCCCGAGGCGCGCATCCAGTGGATTTTCATCAGCGCACCTCTTCGCGCCCATCTGCTCAACTACGCATTCGCCAAGCGTGAGCCCCTCGAGATCGTCTATCGCGCGGCGTTCGTGCTTCATCAACCTGGAAGGCCGGCCTTACCCCACGACGACCACATCCACGTGCGAACCGAATGCGCACAGGACGAAATCGCGACGGGCTGTCAACCGACTGGACCCTGGCGCGAATGGTTCGGTGAAATGCCTGAAGCCGAGATCGCCACCGCCGATGTCGACTGAGGTTCGCATCTGTCAGTGTGACGCACTGGATGTCGGCCGAGTGGTTGGCAAAGAGCGTGCGCAGGTTGTTTATCTTGACCCTCCGTTCAACGTAGGCACGACATTTCGCGCACGCGATAGCGTGACCGTTGGTCCCAAAACGCGCGCGGCTGGGCCTGTCGCTTACGTCGACAAATGGCCAAGCGTTGAGGCGTACATCTCATGGCTTGCGCCGCGCTTGGACGCCGCCTGGTCAATTGTATCTACAGATGGCACCTTTTGGCTGCACCTCGATCATCGCGCAATCCACGAAGCGAAGGTGGCCTGTGATCGCATCTTTGGTAAGTCAACATTCTTGACTGAAGTCATTTGGTCACCTGGTAACGGAAGCAAGGCTCGCAACTTTTTCGGCATCACGCATCAGACCCTGCTCGTGTACTCAAAGTCGAAGAAGCCTCATTTTCGACCGGATGAGCCGCTCGCTCGCGAGCCATTCGCCACGACCAGTTTGTCAATGCACTTTACCAATGCCGACGCACAAGGGCGCAAATACAGGGACCGTATCGTCAACGGAAAGACCTATCGTTACTACGCGGACGAGGGGCGCGCCCTTGGCAGCATCTGGTCTGACTGCCCATCGATGGGCGCCAACACGCCACTGCGAAAGGAAACCACCGGCTACGCAACACAAAAGCCGCTGCGACTGCTCGAGCGCATCGTGCGAACGTGCAGCGATGACGGCGATCTAGTGGTCGATCCGTTCTGTGGATCAGGCACGACCCTTGTCGCTGCAGCCCTTGCCGGTAGGCGCGCGATTGGATGCGACGTGGGTGCGCTCGCGATTGCAACCGCGGCCGCGAGACTCAAGGGGGAGAAGATTCGCTTTCGAGAGGTTGCTCCCGTCGAATGCTAAGGTGGCCGAAATTGCGGGGTACGGTATAGGGTCGTATCAGACGAACTCCGCTGGTGAGGTCGTCCTCGATCGTGAGAATCGAGATTCGAACCGCCACATTCTTGCGGCTGAGGCACTCACAAAATGCCCATTGATCGCAACCGTCGCGCCAAGTGCTAGCATCAGAAAATGGTCGAGGCCGCTCGTCGTTTCGCCACCTATCAAGATATCCTTGACGCTCCGTCGAACAAGGTCGCTGAGGTGATAAGCGGCATCCTTCACCTTTCCCCACGGCCAGCAAAGGCACACGCAGTGGCGATGAGTGCCCTTGGCGAAGAGCTCGGGCCACCTTTCAAACGCGGTCGAGGCGGCCCTGGCGGATGGATCATCCTCGATGAACCCGAGCTCCATCTCGGGTCCGACATTCTGGTGCCTGACCTCGGCGCCTGGCGACGAGAACGGATGCCCGCTGTCGTCACTGACCTTCCCTATTTCACGCTCGCTCCAGACTGGGCGTGCGAAGTCTTGAGTCCAAGCACGAGCAAAGTGGACCGAACAGAGAAGCTTCCGATCTACGCTCGCGAAAAGGTCTCCCACGTTTGGCTTGTCGATCCGATTTTGCGCACACTTGAAGTGTTGCGACTCGAAAGTCAAAAGTGGCTCCTCGTTGATACATTTGCAGACGACGCACGGGTCCGCGCCGAGCCATTCGACGCCATCGAACTCGATCTCGCGATCCTTTGGGCCGACGTGGTCTCTCCAGAAGACGCGGCGTCGCAAGGGTGAGCACAAGCACGATGAGCAAGGCGGAATCTGGGGTCACGCCCTCTCAACCGAGAGTAATCATCTAAGCCACGCTTACGAGGCGACGCGCGATCGCGACGACGCGAGTGCTACTGCAACGGGACTCTCAACTCGCTTGCCCACCACTTCACCCACCATCACGATCGCAGGCGCTTCGATCTCCGTGGCGCTTGCGACTGCAGCGAGCGTTCCCAACGTTGCAAACACGGACTTCGCATTCGGTCGCGTTGCATTCGACACCACACACGCGGGTGTGTCGGCACTTCGACCTTGTGCAAGCAAGTCTTCACAAATCGCCGCGAGCCGGCCGAGTCCCATGTAAAGGACCAACGTTCCGTCGAGCGGAACCACCGACAAGAGAGGCCGCCCCTCTCCTTCGCGCGCGTGCGCGGTTGCAAATGTAACCGACGCCGCACAATCGCGATGCGTCAGTGGAATGTGCATCTGCGCAGCCGCTCCGAGCGCCGCTGAAATGCCTGGTACCACTTCGAATGGCACGCGTGCTGCCGCGAGCTCTTCTGCCTCTTCACCGCCGCGACCAAAGACAAAGGGATCACCTCCCTTTAAGCGAACGACTGTCTTGCCCGCAAGAGCGGCAAGGATCACTTCAGGGTGAATCTTCGCCTCGTGATGCCTGCAGCCGCTTGCGCGCCTTCCTACTGCGATGCGCTCTGCGTCCGACCTTCCGAGCGCGAGGATCTCGGCCGACACAAGCTCGTCGTACGCAAGAACGTCTGCGTCGCCGATCAACCGCGCTGCCTTCACCGTCAGCAACTCAGGGTCACCAGGACCCGCACCGACAAGCCACACTTTGCCGCGCACAATCGCTCTCATGTTGCTACTCCCCACACGCGAACGACTACGCGATCAAGCCGCTCAAATACAAGACTCTCGGCCAAGCGCCCAAGCACCAGGATGACCACCATCACACCCACAACGAGTGCCGTGTCGCCTAAATCGCGCCCGGTCTCGAGCAACTGCCCGAGCCCGCCCGAGACGAACAAGAGCTCTCCGGCCATCAGCGATCGCAGCGCGAACGTCCAGCCAAGTTTCGCGCCGCCAAGAATGCCCGGAAAGGCGGCGGGCAGCGTCACACTGAGCAACAGACGCAACCTTCTTGCGCCCATGGTCAACGCCGCGCGTTCAATTTGGGGTGGCACCAAACGCACCGCATTTTCAGTCGCCACAGCGATAGGCAGAAGCGAGCCAAGCACCACAACGACGGCGATCGCCGTCTCTGAAAGGCCGAACCACAGGAGCGAAAGTGGCAACCAGCAAATTGATGGTATCGAACTCAGCCCGATGATGAGCGGACCCGCTGTCTGTTTTACAAGACGCTGCTTCGCCAGAGCGACGCCCAAAGGAATGCCAAGCGCGAGCGCCACACCGTATCCGACAAAAAGCCTCAGTGACGTGGTCACCACTGCGCGCACAAGAACGCCGTCTTTCGCAGACTCACGCAGCGAGAGGATCACATCCCAAGGACTCGGGACAAGGGGCGAATGAGACAGCTTAGATGCTGCCGCCCAGATGCCGATGAGAACCAACGCGAACGCTGTTCGCTGGAGCCAGCCACGCATCGTCAGCCTCCTCTCTTGCGACCTTTTCGACCTCGCTCGCGATGATGTTCGCGATGTCGTTGGCGATTTCGCTCATGCGCAGATCATTCGCCGGACGTGGACGCGGCAAAGCAATTTCAACTTCACGCAGCACGCGCCCCGGCCTTGTGCCCATCAGCACGATGCGATCGGCCAGTCTGACCGCTTCGCGAACGTTGTGCGTAACAAACACAAATGTCTTTCGGAAGAGCGTGTGAATGCGCTCCACCTCAGCGTGCAAAATTTCCCTCGTCTGCGCATCGAGCGCAGCAAAAGGCTCGTCCATCAGCAAAATCTCGGGGTCTGTCGCGAGAGCGCGAGCAATGGCTCCACGCTGACGCATGCCACCCGACAGCTCGTGCGGATAGTGGTCTGCGAAGCGAAAGAGATGGACCAAACGCAGAAGCTCTTCACTGCGCGCCTCGCGTTCGCCTTGATCGATACTTTGTAGCCGAAGCGGATACTCGATGTTCGAACGCAACGTGAGCCATGGAAAGAGCGCTGCGTCTTGAAACACCATGGCGCGCTTAGGCGACGGCGCAACAATGGGCCGACCATTGGCGAGTAGCTTGCCTTTCGTCGGTGCAAGGAGCCCAGCAATCAAGTTGAGCATCGTTGACTTGCCGCACCCCGAAGGTCCGAGCAAACACACGAACTCGCCAGCGCGAATATCGAGCGAGGTACTTTCGAGAATGCGCTGCTCGCCACGTCTATCGGCAAATGACAGCTCGACGTTGTCGAGAGAAACACTTGTCCCCGCGCGACCTGTCACCAAGCGAAGCGGTCGATCAACCGACGTGCGATGCACTCCCGAAATGGGCTTCGCAAAAGAAGACATGTGTCCACTATACGGGACACGTTCGCTAAATGCAAAGCGCCCTACCGCTGATACACAATGACATTGTGATAGCGCGCCTCACTCGAGGAGGGATTCTCGTACGTATGCGGCCGATCGGCGCTAAACGCGATCGAGTCACCTGCCGCGAGATCGTAAGCAACGTCGTCAACGTGCAGTCTCATCTGGCCGCTCAACACCACGAGAATCTCACTCGTTTCGGGCGCGTGGGCCTCTGAGGCATGCGTAGACCGAGGCGCCAAACGCAACTCGTACAGCTCCACATTGGGTGCCGCGCCGGCTGGCGCAAGCGGTCGACTCTCGAGGCGTCCGTCTGCAGAACGGAGCACTTGCGCGTCGCCGCGACGAAGGACAACAGCGCCCGCCTTTCCTTCGCCAATGAGATCCGCGAACTGAACACCAAGGCCTGCGGCAATCTTCCAAAGCACGCCAACGGTGGGGTTGCTCTTTTGCGTTTCGATCTGACTCAGGGCCGCGCGACTTACGCCCGAAGCTTGCGCGAGATCATCGAGAGAGAGCCCGCGTGACTTACGACGCTGGCGCAGATTTTCCGCAACGCGGCGCCCGAGATCCGCAGCACCCGCTTCATCACCGATGGCGGCAACCGGCCGCTCGCCACGCCCGCGTGACGGCTCTGCTGGTGGACGCGTTTTGGTGCTCTTCGACTTCGTGGGCTTGCCTGCCGGTGACTTCGATTTGGCCATGTCTAACGCAGTTGACCCGAAAACGTGCCGGTCGTCGAACACTTGCGTCGCCCCTAGGCTCAGACCGCCTAAACTTGCGCGAGCGCCCTCCACAATACAGGACACTCATGCTACTAAAGAAGACGCCGTCGTGACGAATCTTGCGCCGACCCCCACCCCAGCGCCCGTTATTTGGCTCACCGGGCTCTCTGGCGCCGGCAAAACCACCATCGCGGACGCCCTCACAACCCACCTCCGGGCCAAAGGCATCCTTGTCGAATGGCTCGACGGCGACGAGATTCGCACCCACCTTTCCAAGGGGCTCGGCTTCTCGCGCGACGACCGCAACACCAACGTTCTTCGCATCGGCTACGTCGCAAGCTTGCTCGCAAGAAATGGCGTGACCGTTGTCGTGTCCGCCATTTCTCCCTATCGAGAGAGCCGAGACGCCGCACGCAAAATGGTCGCCCATTTTCTCGAAGTGCACGTTTCGGCGCCGCTCACGGTGTGCGCCGAACGAGACGTCAAGGGTCTTTACAAACGCGCATTCGCCGGGGAAATTGAAGGGTTTACGGGTGTTAGCGACCCTTACGAGTCACCGCTGAACGCAGAGCTCGTCATCGAGACAGCCGCTGTTACCGTCACCACGGCAATCCATTGCATTGAACAAACGCTAAGAGACCACTTCAGCACGCATGAAGCGTCCGCTGCCTCGACAGCAACCAAAGGGGCCCAATGACCGACGCGCTCGCCCGCAACCTGCCGCGCTTTTCCAACCCTAAGGACATCGACGACTTCGTCGAGATGCTCGAAGCCTTTGAGCGTGGCGAAATTGGACCCGATCAATTCCGCATGTTTCGTCTCTTGCGCGGCGTGTACGGCCAGCGCCAAGAGAACACGCAAATGATACGTGTAAAGTTACCTTTTGGCCTCGCCGGCAAAGAGCAACTCGAAGCCATGGCCGACGTCGCCGACACGCACTCACGCGGATTCGGCCATGTGACGACCCGACAGAACATGCAGTTCCATTTCGTTCCACTTGCAGAAACCGAAGCCGCAATGCGAAGGCTCGACGAAGCCGGTATGACCACCAAAGAAGCGTGTGGCAATTCGGTTCGAAATGTAACCGCGTGTGAGCTTGCAGAGGTTTGCAAAGATGCACCGTTCGACGTCACGCCCCACGCCGAAGCGATCGTTCGACACTTTCTCGGGCATCCTCTTGCGAGCAGTTTGCCACGTAAGTTCAAGATCGCGTTCAGCGGCTGCACGCACGACTGTGCCAAGGCTGCCATTCATGATCTCGGCCTCATTGCAAAGATCAAAGATGGTCAAACAGGTTTCCGAGTGGTCGCAGCAGGCGGCCTTTCGACGACGCCTCAAGACGCCATCGTGCTCCACGAATTCATCGCATCGGCAGAACTCGGACGCGTCGCAGAGGCGATATTGCGCATCTTTCACACAATGGGCAATCGTGACAACAAGCACCGCGCGCGCCTCAAGTACGTACTTCGTAAGTTGAAACCCGCGGGCTTCATCGCAAAGTACAACGAGTTCCGCGCCGCGATCGATGCAGAAGCGATGAGCGAGTTGAAGTTGGGTACGCCGCCCAACTTTCCTCCGCACGCGCCTGTGCAAGCGTCCGAGCCGTCATCACCTGGCTACCTAAAGTGGGCGGCAAGCAGCGTTGTTGATCAGAACCAAGAAGGTTACATTTCCGTCTACGTACGACTCGAACTCGGCGACATGACATCCACGCAAATGCGCGGACTTGGCGCGCTCCTCGTTCGGTTCGGGAACGGCACCGTTCGCTTCACGATCGATCAGAACATCGTCGTTCCATGGGTTGACCGTCGTTCGCTCCCTGCCCTCTTTTCAGCACTTAGCTCGCTCGATCTCGCGCGCCTCGACATCCACACCGCCAAGGACGCAACAAGCTGTCCGGGCGCCGAAACGTGCAACCTCGCAGTCACCGGATCGCGGGCGCTTGCGAGCGCCATTGGCGCGCGACTTGAGCGTGAAGACACGGGCGCGATGGGCGCGTTCAAAAAGACAATCGTTAAGGTGAGCGGCTGCCCGAACAGTTGCGGGCAACATCACATCGCCGACTTGGGCTACCACGGCGGCGCAAAGCGCGTGGGTGACAAAGCGTACCCCATCTATCAGCTGCATCTTGGCGGCGGCGTCGACGAAAGCGGCGCAAGATTCGGACGCCAAGTCGTCAAGATCTTTGCCCGTCGTGTGCCAGAGGCAACCGTTCGCTTGCTGGCCCTCTACGATCAAGACAAGAAAGTTGATGAAATTCCCACACAGTTTTTCGCGCGACTCGACGCCAAACGCGTTCAAGAAGTGTTGGGCACTCTGCTCACCGATCCACCAACGCCCGAAGAGCTTCTCGATCTCGGCGAGGACAAGGGCTTCATCGTTCACACCGGTGACGGAGAGTGCGCCGCGTGATCGACTGGGCGAAAGAGAACGCCGCACTTGAATCTGCGACGCCAAAGAAGCGACTCGAGCGCGCGCTCGAACTCTTCGGCCGCGATCTTCTCTTTACGAGCTCATTCGGAACCGGAAGCGCGGTGCTCTTGCATCTGTGGAGCGAGCTTGCACCCGAGCTGCCTGTGGTCTTTATCGACACTGGCTTTCTGTTCGACGAGACGCACGCCTACAGGAACGAACTCGCAAATCGTCTAAGGCTCAACGTCGAGATTGTCAGGCCAACGGTTCCGGCGGTTGACTTTCTCTACGAGCACGGAGCCGACATCTCCGCACGTGATCCCGATTTTTGCTGCGCGCAGAATCGCGTCGGCCCGCTCGAGGCGCACGTAAAGCGAGCGAAAGGCTGGCTCTCAGGTTTACGGCGCGATCAGAGCACAGAGCGAGCAAGCGTTGCCATTTTCGCGCCTACCGAAGGCGGTCCCGTGAAGGTTCACCCTCTCGCGACGATGACCGCGAACGACATGCAATTGTATCTCGAGAGGTACCAATTGCCCGAGCATCCGCTGAAGGCGAAACGTTATCTCTCCATCGGCTGCGCGCCTTGTACGCGTCCCGTCCAAGACGGCGAAGACGAACGTGCGGGTCGATGGGCAGGGAGTGCGAAGACAGAATGCGGGCTCCACACGTTTCTCAAGCCTGCACCATGATGCTCGGTCGACGCGCATTCCTCGCGGCATCAGCCGCCTCAATGGCAGCGTGCTCGCGCCCAGGTGGCGATCCCACGAGGGTGCGGCTTGGCGTCATGACTAACCTCACGCACGCGCCCGTCCTTGCGGCAATCTTCGATGGATCGCTCGCGCGCGCGATTGCGCCGCTCACGCTCGACGTGACGTACTTCCGTGCCGGTCCCCGCGTCACCGAGGCCCTGTTGGGAAGTGCAATCGACGTCGGAACGGCGGGTGCCGGACCTTTGATATCGACGCTCAATCGCCATCGAGCAGCTCTCGTTGCGCGGCACTGCATTGCCTCCGGAGGCGCATCCCTTGTCACGAGACACTCAATCACGAGTGCTGCACAACTCGACGGAACGACACTTGCCGTCTCTCAGCTCGGGTCAACGCAAGACGTGTCGCTTCGGACTTTCATTCGTCAAAGGGGTCTGTCCGTCACGTCATCGGGTGGGTCGGTGCGCATCACGGCACTTGCGCCGGCCGATATCGTCAATCAGCTGAAGCGCGGCGCGATCGACGGCGCATGGCTCGCCGAACCTTGGGCAACACGAGCCATTCGCGAAGGCAACTTCGTCAGGCTTATTGACGAACGTGATCTTTGGCCTGATCGATACTTTCCAACGGCCGTGCTCATTGCGAGAAGCGAGTTCGCGCTCGCGCGTCCTCAAGACGTGGCAACGGTCGAAAGCACGATCCAAGCGTTCGTCGTTCGCGCAAAAATGGACTCTGTAGCGATACGTGAGATGGCATACGAGGAACTCGTCAAGCAGGTGAAGAATCCGGGCTCGCGCGCCATTTTTGATGAGGCTTGGAGCTACGTCGATTTTCGAAGCGACCTGAAAGAAACAACGATGGCAACGCTGCGCAGCAACGCGATTGCCGCAGGGTTGTTGCGACCCGCAGCGTCGTAGTCACTCACAGCGCTCGTCGCTTGCGATCGCCTTTGGCGCGACCACTGTCGCAACGCCTGTCTCTTTGAACAAACGGTGGAAGCAATAGAACTGGCGCATCACGTCTGCGCGACGTCGATAAATGCCGTGGCTGTCGTAGCCGTCTGCGCGATATTGCGCGACGACTCCGGTGAAGGCTCGTCCGTCTAAGGAGACGCGGTTGCTGACAACGGGATACGATCGAGGCTCACCTCGACCATCAAGCTTGATCGCGCTCTGCATCGACGACCAAACCACGTCGCCCGCGAGATCGTTGCCCGAAGCGATCGCCATCGCGTCGTAAATGACGGGTGGGAAGTAGCTGTCGTCTAGGCCGACGGGCGCGTAAATTGATCGCGCGGGGTGATCGTTTAACGGCCATCGCGCGAGGCGCGGCGCACTCGCGATCGGATCGATGGGCTCCCACGTGTGGCTGATGAGCGACAGAACGGGGTGCATAAATGTGAGCGGCTCTCGCGTTCCCAACACCGTGCCAAGAAGGTCCTTTGCGTTGGCAATCATCTGCGTCTGCAAGATGAAGTGCATCCAATGACCGCCCGCACCCGTAGGCACGAGCGCCTGCACGCGAGGGTCGATGGCAGAAATCAAGTTGGCGTACATCCCGCCCATCGACTGTCCCTGAACGCTGAACCGCGAGAGATCGAAGCGCACTTTTCCGTCGGTCCCTGGAGCGAGGCCCGTGCAATTTGCAACTGTCTTTGCATCAATTTCTAGGCGCTCCAACGCGTCAAACAGCAGCCGTTGCTCGATCGTCCCTTGGCGAAACGTGTCGCGCATCGCCATGGGGTTGCCGAGATTCAGATATTCCGTTTCGCCGGCACCGGGATATCGATCGGGACTGAGCGGCAGCGCGGCGCCCACCATTGCAAAGCCCCGTGGAACGAGCACCTCGCCTGGCCATATGCTCTCGGGATCGCTCGTTTCTTTGTCACCACCGTTGATCACTTCCGACGCAACACCTCCCGATCCATGAAAGTACGCGACGAGCGGAAAGCCGCGCACCGGCATTGCTTGTTTCGGCAAAGCGAGAACGACCTTGACGCTCTCGCGGCGTTGTTCAGTCGGGCTACGGTCAGCACCATACTCAAAGAGCCCTTCGGTGTTGAAAGGCGGCTGTCCTTTTTGATACTGCGGCATCGATGTGGTGGCCCGAAGGAGGCACACCGATGGATTCGCCGTTGCGGAAACCGTCAACTCTTGGAGTTCAATTTTGGTTGCACTGCGAACGCCATCGCTCAACTTGCTTGACGTTTCGATCTCATCACCCGTCGTGAACGCCGTTGCATGGACAACGTCCGTAACGCCGATCGCTCGCAGGGTTTCGAGCGTTGACTTCAATGCGTCGCGCCAAGGAGCGTAGCCATCTTGAACGCTGGCTCCATCCTCGATCGCCTTCCACGCATCACTCGCACGCAGCGCATTCCCGCTCGCATCCCCAAGGTTTCCGCGTATCACCACGGCGTAGCGCCGATTGGGCCGCAAGACGATGCCAGGCACAGGAGCCACTGCGATCGTGCCTTCCTGAAGATAGGGGTCTTCAACCGTGACATAGGCAACGGTTGGTAAGAGTTTTCCACGCTCCGAAGACTTTTCGTCAACGTCAATTAGCAGCACCGGCGACGTTGCAGCCGCTGCAATAACCTCGGTCGCACTGCGTTTCGCTAGCGGACCGTCGAAGCGAAAATAAGTCACCGGAAGGACGGAAACACCACGCCGAACGCCTGCAACTCGGATGATCTCCGCAACGAGTTTGAAACCACGAGGATTTGGAAACCCCGCAAGGTTGAGTCCTCCACCGGCCGGATCCATCCGCGCATCACTTGGAAAGGGTGCATCGAAAAAGTGATCGGTCGAAAGGTTCGACAGATCGAACACGGCAGTCGTCTGCCTCGCAGGACGATTGTCTGTTTGAGCGGAACCGCAACCGAATGTGAGACTCGCAACGGCGATCCGCAAGGCTCTCATTGCGCAACCTGCGCTCGCAGAGGCGATCGCGCTATCCACTGATCAAGATTGACCAAGGCCATCTCGGCGAGTGCTTGATACCGATCTCGCTTGTGGAGCTTTCGATTCGGATGGGGCGGCATGCACGCCCACGTGATGTTTGAGGGCTGGTAGTCCGTCACCTTGCGCGACAAGTGGTTCAGAATTCCACCCAATGCAGTCGTTGGTGGCGGCGGCACCATCGCCTTTCCGAGTAGACGTTCTGCGAGCATCACCCCGCAAAGGTAACCGCCAGCACAACTTTCGACATAGCCTTCAACGCCCGTGATTTGGCCTGCAAAATAGAGATGCGGCCGTGAACGAAGCTGCATCGTTTCGTCGAGCAAGAGAGGCGCGTTAATGAACGTGTTCCGGTGCACGCTGCCGTAGCGCAGAAACTCTGCCTGCTCGAGGCCCGGAATCATTCGCAGCACCCGACCCTGCTCCCCATACGTCATGCGAGTTTGAAACCCGACAAGATTGTACGCCGTCATCGCCTCGTCCTCCGGTCGCAGCTGCACAACGGCAAACGGGCGTCGTCCCGTTTTTGGATCGGTTAGCCCCACTGGCTTCATCGGGCCAAACGCGAGCGTCATCTCACCGCGCGACGCCATCACCTCGATAGGCAGGCAGCCCTCAAAGTAACGTGTCTTTTCAAACGAACGCGGCTCCACTTTTTCGGACGCAACCACGGACGCCACAAACGCTTTGTATCCGGCCTCATCGAAGGGACAGTTCACGTACGCTTCATCGCCGAGCGAAGTTGCATCAAGCGGCGCATCAGAGGGCTCACTTCCCTTGCCCCATCGCGACTGCTTGAACACGCGCGACCAGTCGATCGAATCAGCCGCGACGATCGGAGCGATGGCGTCGTAGTACGCAAGATGCGTCGCGCCCACAGCCACTGCGATGTCGGCAGCGAGCGCGTCCGCAGTCAGGGGGCCTGTCGCAATCACGACAGGATGCTCAGCGGAAACGTCAGGAATCTTGTCGACCACTTGTGCGATGCGCGTGACTTTCGGATGAGCGTCGAGGCGCGCCGTCACGCCCGCGCTAAAGCGATCTCGGTCGACGGCAAGCGCGCCACCCGCAGGCACCTTCGTCTCGTCTGCAACGGCAATGATCATCGAGCCGGATCGACGCAGCTCTTCTTTGAGCAAGCCAACCGCATTCACCAACGCGGCGCCACGCATCGAATTGGAGCAAACCAACTCACAAAGGTTGTCCGTAAACTGCGCTGGCGTTCGACTCAGCGGCTTTTGTTCAACTAAGTTTACGGCAATCCCACGCTCCGCGAGCTGCCACGCAGCTTCGCAACCCGCTAAGCCTGCACCGACGATCGTCACTTGCATGGCCGCGGTGTAGCGAACATGCGCCGCGAACGAAAGCGGCAAGCGCTGCCACGGGCTTCTCTGGGCCAATGATCAATGGAGCGAAACGTCGAGATCGGTATCGAGCCAGGTCACCCACCAGTGCGACGGTTCAAGGAACAGCTCCGCATTTTGGCTTCCCTTCGGCACGACGATGTTGAGGGGCTTCGAAGCTTCTCGCTCCAAAAAGCCGCTCTTCCACAGACTGCGCGCGCGCGCTTGTTCGACGGTGAGGCGAAGCTCTAGCTGCGAGCAACCGTCTGCGACCTCGGCGATCGCAAAAATAGAGGGAGCAACGTGATCGGGAGCCGCATACAGGTCGACAATGCGCATCGTTTCATTGTTGGTCCGCTCGAGCGCGCAAACGCCAATGGGTTCACCATCGCGCATGACGACATACGGATGCTGCTTTTGCGTGGGCGCATAATTGAACCGCCAAGTGTAAAACTTGCTGTCGCGCGCGGTCGCCAGCCCAAGTTCATTTTTTACACGCTCCCACACGTGATCGATGCGGTCGTCGTTTGGCTGAGCAGGTTCGAGCCGCGCATTTGTCCTTGGCGACATCACCCGCTTGGCAAAATGATTGACCAGCGAGTTTCCGATGCCCAACCGACGAAGATCGAGCGGACGCACGTGCCGCGATACAAATGTAACATCGACGGCTCCAATTGAACGAAGCGGCGACACGTTCGCGGGCATTGGAGTTCCGAACATCACGTCAACGCCAAGCTGCGCCATGTCACGGTGTGACGCGGCGTGTAGGGCCCTGCCGACTCCCATGCGGCGAAAGGCCGGTCTCACATACCCGTCGCCACCAAGCGCTCCTGTAAGTTGCCGGCCGCGGTAGGACATCGCGCGCCGAAAGAACGACGTACACCCGATGAGGTCGCCCGTGTCGTCATCAAACGCAATCCATGTATGAGCGGCGCCGTGCGGCGCTTCGCGGTAGAGCCACAAGAAACGCCGCTCGTGATCGATCGGAACGTCTACAAGGAGCTCGTCAACGAGCGTTCGCACGTTCGCTAAGTCCGCTTCGCCCGCCAACCTCACACGCACCGACATCGGAATCGCAACCCTCGTTCCCGATCAATTTAACGGTCGGTCGTGGATCGATATTTAGTCTAAACGCGCTCTACCTGAACCACGCCTTTTACCTTCTGAAGTGCCTTCATCACCTTCTTCAATTGGTCGAGGTCGGCGCAGTTAAAGGTGAACAAATTGATGGCCCGCCCGTCATCGCCAGCTCGGCAATTTGCCTCGCTAATGTTGAGACCGAGTCCACTAAAGGTCTGTCCGACATTTGCCAAAATGCCGGGTTGGTTCGTCGTAACAACGCGCAATTGCACGGCGCGATTGATTTTCGCCTTTGTGTCCCACTCAATTTCGATCCGCCGTTCCGGATCGGTGTCGAAAGCTTTAGAACATCCTCGACGATGAATGGTGACGCCGCGACCACGCGTGATGAAACCCAAAATGTCATCGCCAGGCAGGGGGCTGCAGCACTTTGCGTATCGAACGAGCACGTCGTCGATGCCATTGATGCGAATCGCGGTGTCGTCGCGCCGAATCACCTTACGGACGAGGGCCGCAACGCGACCTTCGCGCAAACTCTCGGGTGGCTTTGCGTCGCGCCCATCGTTCGATGGGGGCGCAATGAAACCCGCAACATCGCTCGGATCGAGCTTTCCGTAGCCGATCGCGATGTAAAACTCGTCGAGGTTCTGCATCTTGAATTCGTCAAGAACCTTACGCATCTCGGGCTCAGACTTGAGAAGTTTACTAAGTGAGATGCCCGACTTATGAAACTCGCGCTCGAGAAGTTCTTCGCCCAGGCGCTTGCTCTTGTCGCGCTGTTCGGCGCGAAGGTAGTTGCGGATTTTGGCGCGCGCGCGCGTGGTGCCTGCAAACTCGAGCCAATCCTTGGACGGGTGCTGGTTGCCACCCGAAATGACCTCGACGATGTCACCATTGCGCAATTTGTAACGCAACGGTTCCAGTTTTCCGTTGATGCGCGCGCCGGTGATGTGTTCACCGAGCTGCGTGTGAATTGCGAACGCAAAATCGATGGGCGTTGCGCCTCTTGGAAACACGCGCACATCGCCCTTTGGCGTGAAGACGTAAACTTCATCTTGAAAGAGATCGACCTTCACACCTTCGAGAAATTCTGCGGGATCCTTGAGCTCTTTCTGCCATTCGACGAGCTGACGAAGCCAAGCAAAACGCTGGGCGTCGCTGTCCGCGATACCCCCTCCGCGCTCTTTGTACTTCCAGTGAGCTGCAATGCCGCGCTCTGCAACGCGATGCATTTCGTGCGTGCGGATCTGCACTTCGATGCGCTCACGGCCTGGCCCAATCACCGTGGTGTGTAGCGACTGATACATATTGGGCTTGGGGAGCGCGATGTAATCCTTGAAGCGCCCAGGAACCGGCGTCCATTGAGAGTGGATGACGCCGAGCGACGCGTAGCAATCACTGACGCTCTCGACGAGGACGCGAAACGCGATGAGGTCATTGACTTGATCAATGCCGCAATCGTGCGACCGCATCTTTCGATAGATCGAATAAATATGCTTCGCGCGTCCGGTAACGTCTGCGGCAAAGCCCTGTTCGTTGAGGCGTGCTGACAATAACTGCGACACGTCCGAAATGTAACGGTCTCTGTCACGTTTCGTCTTGGCAAGTGAACTGCCGATTTCACCATAAGACTCGGGCTCGAGGTACTTGAACGAAAGGTCTTCGAGCTCACTCTTAAACGAAGCGATGCCCAATCGATTCGCAAGCGGCGCGTAAATTTCGATCGTCTCGCGTGCGATGCGCTCTTGCGAGTCACGCTTCATGTGCTCGAGCGTGCGCATGTTGTCGACGCGATCGCAGAGCTTTACGAGCAGCACGCGAATATCGCGCGCCATTGCGACGACCATTTTTCGAAAATTCTCGGCTTGGCGATCTTCTTTCGACGTGAAGTTAATCTTCGAGAGTTTCGTTACGCCGTCGACCAACTCAGCAATCTCGGGTCCGAACTCGCGTTCGACGTCTTCGATTGTCGCGAGCGTATCTTCGACGACGTCATGCAATAGCCCGGCGCAAATGCTCGCGGGGTCGAGCTTGAGTTCGGTAATGATCCCCGCGACACTTGCAGGGTGCACGAAATAGGGATCGCCTGACTTTCGCTTCTGGCCCTCGTGCATGCGGGCGCTGTAGTCGTAGGCTCGCCGAATCAGCGCGGTATCGGCCGATGGTTGATAGACCGAGATCCGGGCCACGAGTTCGTCTGCTGAAAGCATCAAAAACTGTCTCAAAATTACGGTAACACCGCAGATCCTGCACCGCAATTAGCTGAACGACCCGCTATGGTGGCCGCCATGACCTCGGCAACGACCTTGCTTGCCACGGGCCGGCACGCCACGGTCTACGTGCACTTTCCGTATTGCCTACAGAAGTGCCCTTATTGTGACTTTGTCTCCTACGCACGCGAGCGACCTGACATCGACCACGATGCCTACAGCGATGCCGTCATTCGTGAACTTGAGGCGCGCGCCCAAGGCGTCGCGGGGATTTGCAACTATGTGAGTGTCTTTTTCGGAGGAGGCACGCCAAGTCTATGGAAGGCCGAGAGCCTTGCGCGCGTCCTTCGGCGCATCCATGAGCTGCTACCCATCGCGAGCGGTGCAGAGATCACGGTCGAATGCAATCCGTCGTCGCTCGATCGCGATCACGCAACGCGACTGCGCGACATCGGCATCAATCGACTTTCGATCGGAATTCAATCGCTCAGAGACGAACAGCTCAAGTTCCTCGGGAGGCTTCACGATGGCGCAGGCGCTCTCGCTGTCATTCGTCAAGCAACGGAAGTATCGGGGCTGCGCGTATCGGGCGACATGATCTTTGGCCTGCCAGACCAGAAGGTCACAGACGCCGTCGACCAGGCCAACCGCATCGCAGACACCGGCATCTTACACATGTCGTGTTACCAATTGACGATTGAACCCGGAACACGATTTGGCGAACTGGCAAAGAGAGGCCGCTTGCCACTCGCCGACGATGGCCGCGTCGCTGACATGTTCTTCGCGATTGATGACGCACTTTGCCAGCGATCGTTCGGTCACTACGAAATCTCAAACTACGCAAAGGCACAAGAAGAGAGTCGCCACAACTTAGGTTACTGGAACGGTTACGAATACCTCGGCGTTGGATGCGGGGCCTATGGCTTCGTGCGCACCGACAACGGCAACGCGATTCGGTATCGCAATGCGATCGATCCCGATCGCTACGTCGCACAGACGCACGCCATCGTTGCGGGCTCCTTCAGCGAAAACGATGGCCTCTCGCTCAGCGCCGAACCCATCGATGGGCCAACCGCTTTGCGCGAACGCATCATGCTCGGCCTGCGACTCGCAGACGGATTCGATCTCGACGCTGCAGGCCGCGAGTGGAACGAAAATCCGTGGACCGACGAACGCGAGCGCGCCGTTGCAAACCTCTGCGCGCGCGAGCGCCTCATCCGTGACGGAGGCCGATTGCGCATTCCGAAGAAGGCGTGGCACTTCACCGACGACACGGCTGCGCGCTTGTTTTAGTGGTCGGCTCGTACTTCACGACGAGCAATCGCCCAAAATGGGGTAGTTAGCGCATCAATGAGCGCAACCCCTTCGATCT
>JAHFDZ010000081.1:0-18145 GCA_023248745.1 Myxococcales bacterium
TTGAAACGTGCCTCGTTGCAAACGCAAAGCGACTCAATGGTGTGTCGGACGTCACCACCATTGAGTCGCTTTGCGTTTGCAACGAGGCACGTTTCGCGTGGGTGTGTCGGACGTCGACCACCATTGAGTCGCTTTGCGTTTGCAACGAGGCACGTTTCGCGTGGGTGTGCCGGACGTTGACGACCATTGAGTCGCTTTCGCTGATGCCACGAGTCGCGGCGTAATCTCGTGACGCGCTTTCGCTGACGCTTTCGCTAGCGCTCTCCCTCCGCCGCTAGCACCCGTTGCAACTCGCTGGACTCGGCAGCGAACCCGCCGCCGCAAGGCCCGTCGCTGGGCACCGGCTCGCTTTGACGTCCTTAACACAAAGGTCAATTTGAGCCTGCGAGCAAGCCGACCGGTCGCCTTCCGCGAATGGCTTCTCTTTCGTCATGAGCTCCTGCTGCGTGAGGCTGCACTGCGAAACGCTGGGGTACGCCGCGGCATTGCAGTCGTTGAGCCACACGCAGTTCGCATCGCTTCGTGAGACAACCGCGTCTTTCGCAAGCGGATTCGGAGTCGTCGCCGCGTCCCCTGCAGCGGTGCTCCCACCACATGCAAAGAGCAACGAATAGGCGAGCGAAGCGCCCAAGGCCAAGCGCTGAGTTCGGACGGCCATCGCGAGAGAAAACATGGCGAAGAAGTAAGATGAAGACCGCTTCATTGCAACTCCAGCCGTCGACTCAAGAAACCCCCGTTGTCGCAAATCGCTCTTGCGCAATGCGATGACTTGCACCACGTTTCGCGGCCTCATGGCCGAAAAAGAGCACGAATTCACGATCGCGACGCACGACCTCGACATGGGAGGCAAGGCTTTCACCTTCCCGGTGCGCGCGTCCTGGGTTCGGGGCGTCATCGAAGACACCGATATGCATGCGCCAAACGAAGACGGACAACTCACCCTCCGTGCGTCGCGAACGGGCAACAGCATCATCGTCAACGGTCAGTTGGTCGGCAGCATCATTGCAACCTGCGGACGCTGCGGAGAGCCAGCCGTCATCCAAGTTGACGAGCGCGTCGGCGTCCTTGCGGTCCCTGCCGCTGAGGTGACCAAGACCAACAAAAACAAGGCCAAAAAGTCCGATGGCGATGAAGATGATGACATCGAAGTCGATCCCGATGATCCCGAGACGCTTGCCTACGACGGCGAACAAGTCATCCTCGACGACCTCGTTCGGGACGAACTTTTGCTAGCCGTCCCCATGATTCCCTTGTGTCGTGAGGACTGCCCAGGTATCAAGACGTCCCTCATCTCGAGCGACCCCGAGCCTTCTGGAGGCATCGACCCCCGCCTGGCTCCGCTCTTGAAGTTTCGCCCATAAGTTTTTTGCAGCAAGTCTCGCAGTAGTGTCAACGTAAGGAGCAACGCCGTGGCCGTCCCTAAGCGACGAACGACTCGATCAAAGCGCAATATGCGCCGCGCGAATCACGACAAGGTGACCGCGCCCAACCTGATTCCATGCCCCAACTGCGGCGAGCCCGTGGTGTCGCACCGCGCTTGCGCTTCGTGCGGCTACTACAAGGGGCGCCAAGTGATTGCGGTCAAAACCACGGTTTGAGTTTTTGTTTTGTCGTTACACGCGTGACGCTTGGGTGGGTTGGACTTCAACCCGCATTCAACCGCGGGCTCGTTGTGACGCTTGGGTGGGTCGGACTTCAACCCGCACTCAACCGCGGGCTCGTTGTGACGCTTGGGTGGGTCGGACTTCAACTCAAATTGAACCGCGGGTCGTAAAGCGTCGGTGGGTTGGACTTCAGTAGCTGACTCACTAATTGCACACTGCATGCGAAAGCGTGTGGTGTGCATGTGTTTTGTAGATGCAAGTTGCGTGGCTCTTCCCAGGTCAAGGTTCTCAAACTATCGGCATGGCGCTCGACATTGCGGCCGAGTTTCCAAAGGCCGCTGAGCTCCTCAAGCGTGCCGACGATGCGCTCGGCTTCTCGCTTTCGCGGCTACTCGCCGAAGGTCCCGAAGACGAGCTTATGCTCACGGCGAATGCGCAGCCTGCAATTCTGACCGCGAGCCTGATGGTGCTTGCCGCGCTACGCGAAACGCTTCCTGCAATGGAGCCAACGGTTGCTGCAGGTCACTCGCTCGGGGAGTACACGGCGCTCGTTGCGTCAGAGGTTCTCGCGTTCGAAGACGCCGTCAAGTTGGTGCGACAGCGTGGGCAAGCCATGCAACGAGCCGTGCCTCCCGGCGTTGGAACGATGGCCGCGCTGCTCGCTTGCTCGCCCGAGCTTGCCGAAAGCGCCTGCCGCGAGGCTGCTCAGGGTGAACCTGTGTCTCCCGCGAACTTCAACGCGCCGGGGCAAGTCGTCATCGCGGGAACCGTCGGAGCGGTTGAACGCGCATGCGCGATCGCAAGCAGCGCAGGCGCAAGGCCGATGCCCCTCAAAGTGAGCGCACCCTTTCACTGCGCGCTCATGCAACCTGCAGCGGACGCCATGAAAAGTGCACTCGCGACGATCCATTTAGGAACGCCACGCTTTCCAGTTCTCAGCAACGTCGACACACATCCGCATGTGGAGCGCGAAAGCACCGTGAGCCGTCTTGTCGCGCAGGTGACAGCCACGGTGCAATGGGAGGGCACGCTCATCGCAATCGCGGCACGGGGCGTGACACATGCAATCGAGATTGGCCCCGGCAACGTGCTCACAGGTTGCGTGAAACGCACAACCAAACAAGTCAAGCCGCTTACCGTTGGGACGCTCGAACAGCTGCGGGCAACGGTCGCGTTACTCGGTGAGCTTTGGCAACCATAAGCGATGGGGCACTACGCAAGGCGCGTGTGCGCGTCTTCGATCGACGACACGAGATCGCAGAGCGACGAGACGGTCACAGTGGGCTGAATTTCCCAAGGATCAAAAACAACCCGCGGATCACGGCAAATCCACGCGGCGTGCAAGCCCGCTGACAGCGCACCCGTGACGTCAAACGGATTGCTTGAGACGAGCCAAGTGTGAGTCCCAACCGCATCGGCTCGCCTCAGGAAGTGTGCGTAGGCCGCCGGATCGGGTTTGAACGTCTTGAGCTCGTCGGTACTCACAACGTCAAGGAATGCGGGTCGAAGGCCCGCTCGCTCAAGCAAGGGGCCCATCGCCGATAACGTTCCGTTGGTGAAAGCGAACAATCGGTAGCCACGCGACGAAGCCTCTGTGACGGCTGTAGATGCTTCGGCAAACGCAGGCAATGTTGCGTAGCCCGCAATGAGCTGCTTCTTGAAGGCCGCGTCGAGTGAAGTGCCAAGCGTGCGGTCAGTCCACTCGAGCGCGTGCGCCGTACACGTTGCGAAGTCGACATAGTTTCGCATGAGGCCACGCCGAAACGAATACTCCAATTGCTTCTCCCTCCATCGCGATGAGAACGCCGCAGCACCCTCTCCGAGCCGGGTCGCAAGAAGCTGAGTCAGTCCGTGCACGTCGATGAGCGTCCCGTAAATGTCAAAAGCAAGTGTCGTCTTCATGGAATGTCTCGATAGTATCTGGCGACGCCGCGTCCGGTCAGAGAAGAGTGGCAACCAACGTCCTGGCCTTCTCGCCCAAGCAGTGCCAAAACAACGGGAGACCATGTTTCGCCTCGACAAGAAAGTCGCCCTCGTGACCGGCGCGTCACGCGGCATCGGACGCGCAACTGCAATCGCCATGGCCTCCTCTGGCGCTCGCGTCGTCGTCCACTACGGAAAGAACCGCGACGCAGCCGAAGAGGTCGTCAAGATTATTGGCGATGCCGGCGGCGAAGCCGATATCGCAACATTTGACATTACGAATTCAGAATCGGTCGAAGCCGAAATTGCTTCCGTCGAAAAGCGTCATGGCCGTCTCGACATTTTGGTCGCCAACGCCGGCATCGCCGTTGACGGTCTCGCGCTTCGCCTTCGCGACGAAGATCTCGATCTTCTCTGGCAGACCAACGTTCGCGGTTCGCTCATGGCCGCGAAATCGGCGCTCAAAACGATGCTGAGACCCAAGCAAGGTCGCGTCATCTTCGTTTCGAGCGTTGTCGGTGAAATGGGCAACGTGGGTCAAACAGCGTACGCTGCCACGAAGGCCGCCTTGCTTGGCGCAGCCAAGTCGCTCGCGCGCGAATTTGCGAGCCGGAACATCACGGTCAACGTCGTCGCTCCGGGCTTCATCGACACCGACATGACCGCCAAGTTGAGCGACGAGCAGCGCGAGCAACTCACCAAGATCATCCCGCTCGGCAAGACAGGATCGCCGAACGACGTGGCCGCAGCATGCGTGTACCTTGCAAGTGATGCGGCGCGATATGTCACCGGCCAAGTGCTAAGGGTCAACGGTGGCCTTTACATGTGACGCTCCGGTTGTGATTTCCGTCGCTCCTCGCCTTTGATACGAATGCCGCCATGCCCCGCGATGTGACCCAAGAAGTGATGCGTGTCGTCGCCGAGCAGCTCGACGTTGAAGTTGCGACCCTACGCCGTGAACAAGCGTTCATTGGCGATCTTGGAGCCGATTCTCGCAGCATTTTTGAGTTGGTACTCGCCTTCGAGGAAGCATTCGACCTGCACATTCCCGATCGCGATGTCGAGCACATCCAGACGGTTGGGCAGGCTATCGACTACGTGCACGCCATCCTCAACGACAAGCGAGGCTGAGTCGCATGTCACAACATGTTAGGGTGCGTTCCACATGAAGTGCCCGTTTTGCACGCACCTTGAGAGCAAGGTGATCGACTCGCGCGCCTCGGCCGGCGGCGACGTAATTCGTCGCAGACGCGAGTGCGAGTCTTGCGCGAGACGATTCACGAGCTACGAACGCGTCGAAGAGACCTTGCCACTTGTCATCAAGAAGGATGGTCGACGTGAAACGTTCGATCGGCAAAAGATCTTCTACGGCCTCAAGCGCGCCTGCGACAAGCGAGCCGTTCCGGTCGAACGCATCGCGCAAGCGATCGACGCCATCGAACGAGCACTCATCGAGTCCGATCGCAAAGAAGTCAGTTCCATTGACATTGGCGAACGCGTGATGGTGCATCTGCGCAGCCTCGATGAAGTCGCTTACGTTCGGTTCGCGAGCGTGTACCGCAGCTTTCGGGACATCGCAGAATTCCAAAGTGAGCTTGAACGCATCGCGCAAGACAAGAAGCCAGCTTCCGAGCCCGGAGCCACGTCGTGAACGATACCCTCCGAAGCGATGGCGATAACGCACTGATGCTGCAAGCGGTCGAAGCAGGACGCGCAGGCGATCCTTCTCCGAACCCTCACGTCGGAGCACTGGTCGTGCAAAGCGGCGACGTCGTGGGCGTCGGCCATCACGAGCGCGCGGGTGAGAAGCATGCGGAAGTCACCGCGCTCGAGAGCGCAGGCACGCGAGCGATCGGAGCCGATCTCTACGTCACGCTCGAGCCCTGCAACCACTTCGGCCGCACGCCTCCGTGCACGCGCGCGATCATCGACGCTGGCATCCGCCGCGTTTTCATCGGCACTGCGGATCCCAATCCGCACGTAGAGGGCGGCGGAATCATCGCACTTCGCAATGCCGGAATCGACGTGATCGAAGGTGTTGCCTCGGCCGAATGTGAGGCCCTGCTCGCACCATGGACCAAATTTGTAACCACGGGCATTCCCTATGTCGCGTTGAAGCTCGCGCTCTCGCTCGACGGTCGCATCGCCACACGCACCGGCGCATCGCGATGGATCACCGGCCCTGAGGCGCGCGCGCGCGTTCACGTTCTTCGCGCAGAGAGCGACGCCGTCATCGTGGGGATTGGTACCGCGCTTGCGGATGATCCGGCGCTCACGGTTCGCGAGGTCACCGGTCGCAACCCTGCGCGGGTCGTCGTTGACTCTCAGCTCAAGCTCAGCGTCGACAGCACGCTCGCCTCAACCGCACGAGACATACACACCTACTTGCTCACCACCGAAGAAGCGCCAGAGGAGCGTGCACTGATCTTGAGCGAATTGGGCATCGACGTGATTCGCTGTGCTCCGTCGCCCGAGGGGCGCGTCGATCTTGAGCAGGCGCTGCGTGCTCTCGGTGAGCGCGGCGTCGTATCGGTGCTCGTCGAAGGCGGTGCTGAGCTCGGCGGCAGTCTCCTCGCCGCGCGCCTTGCCGATCGACTGCACGCGTTCGTGGCACCGCTACTTTTGGGGCCTCGTGGAAGACCTGGTGCAGTCGACTGGTGCGGCCCGGCAGAGATCGCTGACGCTCCACGCATCATCGATCCACAGTGGGAAGTCTGCGGAACGGACGCCCACGTCTTCGGTCGCGTCGAATATCCTGCCGAAGATTGATGCAACTCGAGCGCGCCCCTCTCGCAAAATTGAGCAAATTCGTTTACTAATTCAGGCGTAGTCATGGCGATTCGCACCATCTTGCTCTATCCCGACAAACGGCTTCGCGAGGTCGGCAAGAAAATTGACCGGGTCACACCGGAGATCCTTCGTTTGATCGACGACATGGCCGAAACCATGTACGAGGCCGCGGGCGCTGGCCTTGCCGCCACCCAAATCGGCGAATTCTACCAGCTCTTCGTTTGCGACTGCGCCCCCGAGGACGAGCCAAGCGATTTTCGCGTCTTCATCAACCCAGAGATTTTAGAGAGGGTCGATCGGACAACGTGGGACGAGGGTTGTCTCAGCTTTCCCGGCGCACGCGAAGAGATCGCCCGGGATGCGAAAGTGCGTGTGCACGCCCTCGACCGCGATGGCAAACCTTTCGAGCTCGAAGCCGAAGGCCTGCTCGCCATCGCGATCCAGCATGAATACGATCACCTACAAGGCGTGCTGATGATCGACCATCTCGGCCCTTTGAAGAAGCGGCTCCTGCATCGGAAGATGGTCAAACGTGCATGATCTTGTCGTGATTCGCAGCTTGACGATCCCCGGTAGGTAACCTCAAGATCAGGATTTAAGGGGAGATCGACCAATGCTTGGAATTCCGCTCGGACTTTTGGCCGCGAATGCGATCGAATGGGTTGCCCACAAGTACATTTTGCATGCGCGTGGTCGGCACAAGTCGAGCGTGTGGAGCTTTCATTGGCACGAGCACCACGCCGCATCGCGTCGCAACGACATGATCGATGCAGACTACCTGCTGCCACTGATCGGCAACCGCGGCGCGCTCAACGCGCAGAGCAAAGAGATTCTCGCGCTCGTCGGTATATCGCTACCCGTGCTCGTTTGGGCACCGATCGCGCCATTCTTCGCCGGTACCTTGGTTTACTCGGCGTGGAACTACTACCGCGTGCACAAGAAGGCTCATCTCGATCCAGAATGGGCACGCATCCATTTGCCTTGGCACTACGACCACCACATGGGCCCTGACCAAAATGCAAATTGGTGCGTGACCAAGCCGTGGTTCGATCACGTGATGGGTACGCGCAAACCCTACGTTGGCACCGAAAAAGAGCTCTCGGCGCGAGAGAAACGCAAGGCGACCAGCAACGGCTTTCACCCTGTGTCCTCTTAATTAAACGCCCTGTACGAGCGGTTTTACAGGGGCCAAGAGTATCCGATACGCTCGCACAATGCAGACGTCAGAGTCTCTCCTGCGCAAGCTGTCGCTACTCCTCGGTGAGATCGCCGGCGTCGACGCTGAGTCGCTCAGCGACCGCTCTTCCCCAGCGACTCTCCCCGAATGGGATTCGATGGCGAACATCCATTTTATTGGTGCGATCGAAGAAGAGTTCGGCGTCGCAATCTCAACCGCTGAAGCACTTACGTTGCATTCGCTCGGCGATGTTGCTCGTTTTGTTCGAGAAAAGGCGCCTCAGTCATAGAGCCCATGGATCCTCTTACGACAGATGCATCGACACGGACGCTTCTCTCGCGGTGGAGAGCCATTTCGGCGAATCCGGCGGGGCTACGGCCACTCCGAATAGGAATCACTGCGAGTTACACAATTGAGCCAGTACTGCCAGCGCTTGGGTGTTTTCTCGCTGACCGTGGCCTCCTCGCAACGTTCGTCGTCGCGCCGTTCAACCAAATTTACCAATCGCTCGTGGATCCCAGAAGCGCTCTTCGAGAGGCCCCTCTCGATCTCACGATTATTCTCGCTCGCATCGAAGATCTCTGCGGGCCTTCGCTACGGGAGCTCTCTACGCTAGCACCTGCCTCCATCGAGGCGGCCCGTGCTGCGAGTCGTACGGAGATCGTTCGACTTAGCGCCGCCGTCGCACGCTATGCGCAGACCTCGGCGAGTCCTGATGTGTGCGCCAACTTTGCAATGACTGCCTCGACCCCACTCGGCGTTCTCGACGCGTCCCATGAGAGTTCGGTGAGTCGGCTGCGAAGCGAGCTCAACGTGCTCTTGTGGCAATCGCTTGCTTCGACGAGCGTCGTCACCTTGGACGTCGAAAGCGCCGTCTCCCAGTTCGGCGCAACTCATGCTTATGACGATCGGATGTGGCACGTATCTCGCCATCCGTACTCCACGTCGTTTGGTAAGCATCTTGCCTATTGGATCTGTCGCACGATCACGCCGCTCTTTGTCGCGCCGGCAAAGGTCATCGTCTTGGATCTCGACAATACGCTATGGGGAGGCGTCATCGGCGAAGACGGCATCGGCGGCATCGCCCTCGGCGACTCAGGGCTAGGAAGTGCGTACGTTGCGTTTCAAGAGGCGCTTCTCGCCTGTCGCAACCAGGGCGTTTTGCTGTGTGTCGCGAGCAAGAACAATGAGCGCGATGCATTTGAAGTATTCGACAAGCACTCTGCGATGCGCATCCGCCGAGAGCACTTGTCTGCGTTTCGCATCAATTGGAACCGCAAGAGCGATTCGATCACCGCGCTTAGTCGCGAACTAAACGTCGGCATCGACAGCATGGTTTTCATCGACGACAGCCCCACCGAATGCGAAGAAGTGCGGCACGTGCATCCCCAAGTGACGGTGGTGCAAGCGCCGGCCGATCCTGCGCTAGCCGTCGCGATGCTTCGGGCAATACCTGCGCTCGATCGCGTCATGCTCACGTCAGAAGATCGCGCGCGTGCCGAGCAATACCGAGTCGAACACGAGCGCAAAGCCGCAGAACCCAGCGCCGATGCCGATCCAAAAGAACTCGGCGCCTACCTGCAGTCTCTCGAACTCAAAGTGTCTGTGCGCCGACCTACCTCAGACGAACGCGCTCGAGTCGCGCAGCTCACGCAGAAGACGAACCAATTCAATCTCACGACGATCCGCAGGACAGAGCCCGAAATTGACGCGCTTCTATCGGACCCGGCGTGGCGGGTGTTCGTCCTTACGGCGTCCGACCGATTCGGCGACTACGGCCTCGTTGGTGCATGCATTGTGCACACATCTGAGAGAGTCGCGATCGATACGTTTCTTCTGTCGTGCCGGATCCTCGGTCGTGGCGTTGAGACTGCATTTCTTGCGACAGTCCTTCGCGATCTATCGACCGTCGGGAGCGATGTCGTCCATGCGACACTCATCGAAACTACTAAGAACGCGCCAGTGCGCGAGTTTCTCCCAAGTCATGGATTTTCGCTCACGCCCGATGGCTCTTGGGTACGCCCCATTAGTCCCGAAGCGCTAGGCACACCGCATATCGCGATCATGAACGAGAGTGCTACATGAAAACTCGACGAGCGAGGCACGCAGGCAAGTGAGACAGAAGAGCAACACCCGCAAAAGCCTACGTTCGCACGTTACGGAAGCACTCGCTCGCGACGATAATTCTCCCGTATCGAGGAGCGCTCAACTCGCGCGTTCGGCGCTCGAACGGCTCGGACTCAATGAGCATTTAGCCGTAAGGGTTAGTAAAGTATATGAACTAAGTGCCGCACCGAAGGCGATTCGTGGATTTCGTGATCTTGTGGTGAGGCGCGCCACCCTCGACGACATCGCAGGATTGTCGTCGGTCGATGACACACCGCGGTCTCTCGTCGAGGCACGCTTGCAACAAGGCGACATCGCCTACGTAGGTGAGCTCAATCAGACGATCCTCTCGCACACGTGGCTCCACAAAGGTGACGTGTTTACGGAGGATGCTCAGTTTCTCGCGCGTTGGCGACTCGCACCCGGAACTGTTTGGTCGTTCAACGCAGCGGCGTCCCCCGAAGCGCGATCGTCAGGGTTGTTCGTGAAAGTCTTCGTCGAAGCGCTGCGAAGCGCTTTTGAGATCGAAGGCGCAGCCCGCGTTCAGTGCCTCATTCGAGGTTCCCATGCATCGTCGATTGGGTTGCACGAGAAGCTCGGCTTTCGTCGCCTTGGGCGTGTGCTTTCTCTGCGCACACCTTGGCTGCACGTTGCGCGGTGGGAGGGCGCCGACGGTGTGCGCAAAACGTCGACGGCCGCTGATGGGGCGCTTCCTGAACTGGAGTTCTCTCGGTGACTCCAATCCACTTTGGACAAGCGAGTGAACTATTTGGCTTCTTCCATCCACCGACGGGAGCGCACCGAGACGCTGCGGTAGTGCTCTGTGGCTCACACGGAGACGAGATGGTGTGCACCCACCGTACGTTGCGCGAACTTGCAACGCGGCTTGCGGAGCTCGGTTTCTCCGTACTCCGGTTTGACTACCATGGCGTTGGAGATTCTCTCGGCAACGATCGTGACCCAGCGCGCGTCGCAGCATGGACATCAAGCATCTCGCAAGCGTGCGATGAGGCGCGGCGCCGAAGTGGTGCCGCACGCCTTCACATTTTCGGAGTGAGACTCGGCGCACTCCTCTGCCCCACCGTCGCGAGCGAACGGAACGACATCGAAGGCATCGTCCTTTGGAGCCCCATTACGCGCGGGCGGATCTTTGTGCGTGAACTTCAAGCGCTCAACGCCATGTCCGCCGGGACCGAATGGGAGGTCAAAGAAACCCCAGCGTTGTCGGAAGGCGATGCAGAAGCCGGCGGCTTCCTTCTCGCCAAAGAGACCATCGCCGATCTTGGTCGAGTCGATCTTCTGAAGCTCGCGCAAACGCCCGCAAAACGCGCTTTGCTCATCGGCCGCGATGACTTGCCGCTCGATGAATCATTGGTCAAACACTTCACGTCGCTCGGAGTCGAAGTCGAACAGAGGGTCGCGCACGGATACGCCGGGATGATGACCTCGCGCCACAATGCGAAGTTACCCGTCAAGGTCATTGACGAAGTATGCGATTGGCTTGCGTCGATCGAACCTGCGCGCAACGCCACCTCCACCGCGAGCACCTCCAGTCCTTCGACAACGCGTGACGAACAGGGTGGCTTCTCGGAAACCGCATTCCATTTCGGAGACTCTTCACGATTGTTCGGTGTCTTGACGACACCAATTTCGGCAACGCAAGAGCGACCCGTAATCGTGATGCTAACGATTGGAGCCAACCCGCACTACGGCTCAAACGCGATGTACGTGCGATGGGCACGCAACTTTTCATCGCTCGGATTCTCGTCGTTGCGTTTCGACATCTCAGGAATTGGTGAGAGCGATCCTTCACCAGGCGAGCCTCCGATTCAGCCCTACCCGAAAGCAGCGGCCACCGACATCGAGGCCGCCCTCGGCTGTCTTCGCGAAAAGGGCTACGGGAAGTTTGTCCTCATTGGCCTGTGCTCCGGCGGGTATCACGCGTTCAAGACCGCCACTCTCGACCCAGACGTAGCCGCAACCATGATCATCAACGCGCAAACCTTCGATTTTCGCGAGGGCGATACGCTCGATGTAACGCGCGCTCATTGGGAGACCGTAAGCGCGACCGAGCAATACAAGCGTTCGCTCTTCAGCTTAGACAAATGGAAAAAGGTGCTTCGCGGTGGCGTGAATCTCCGAAGCGTTTTCAACGTTGTGAGCGCACGCGCGGTCGGCGTTGTAAAGGCTCGCCTCTCGCGGTTTGCTCCGAAGGTGAAAGAAGACGATAGAGGAGCGTTCGCCGCTGAGTTTGAAAAGCTCTGCAATCGGGGCACCGACGTGTTCATGGTCTTTTCGACAAAGGATCCGGGCCTTGACTATCTCAATCTTCACGCAAAGCGAGAGATAGAGGCGCTTTCGGGAAATCCCAAGTTCAAATTCGTAGAAATTGGCGGCCCCGATCACACGTTCACGCCCATCTGGTCGCAGGTAGATCTCGAGGCGCGCATCCGTGAGCGACTCGCGCAAATCTGACGCCGCCGCGCGTCACGCAACGACGCACTCTTTACAATATCCTTACGCACGGGTTCGTACGCTTCAGAGCGTGCACGAGAACACCCTAGGAGGTTTTAGATGCTTCGCTTGCTCGTTGCTCTTTCCGTGTCTGGCGGCTTCCTTATTTCGCTAAACGCAAAGGCGACAGAACCCGACGACAAAGGGGAGCCCTTCGCATGGGGTGACTTCACGTGGATGAACGGCCAGAGCCGTCAAAAGACGTTTCCTCTCAGCGCTTGGGGCGGAGCAGTTACGCCGAGCGTCTACCTTGACGTCAACTACGCGTACTCGATGAATCATCCACGCGACAACACCCTCACGGGTGGCGCATCGATTGCGCGTCACAACGAGCTCGCGCTCAACCTCGCCTCGATTGGCATCGACTGGAACTACAAGCACGTCATCGGACGGCTTTCGATGCAATACGGCAACACGCTCAACATCGTTCAGGATCTTGACCCTAGTGTTGCGCGTGGGAGGTCACTCTCTTCGCTTCGCTACATTCGTGAAGCGGCCATCGGCTATCACTTCGATGTCGCACGCGGTCTCAACGTCGAAGCTGGCATCTTCTCGTCGTACATCGGCCTCGAGAGCTACTTGCTCGCAGAGAATTGGAACTACAGCCACTCGCTCGTCGGAGATCATACACCGTTCTATCTACAGGGCGTGCGAGTCCAGTTTTTCCCTACCTCGCGCATTAAGATCGAACCGTGGCTCATGAACGGGTGGCAAACATACGGCAAAATGAACCTCGCACCGTCGGGTGGCCTCGCCCTGCGTTGGTCCCCTTCCGAATCCGTTTCACTCATTGCCAACTTCTATCTCGGCACTGACACCAAGGGGATTGACGACCGCGTACGCTTTCATAGCGATCACAGTTTGCTCGTTCGGTATTACGACAAACCGAACGCAAGGTTCATTTCGAAAGTCGCTTTCAGTGTGAACAATCACATTGGCTTCGAAGGTGGAGGAGTCGATAGCGCAGGCACGTCGCTCCCCGGTCCGGGCCAAGCACACATGATCGGCAGCGCCTTCGCACATCGGGTGTGGTTCATGCGCGATCTTCTCGCACTGACGATCCGTCCCGAGGTCTTTTCAAATCCAACGAGTTACCTCGCACAGTACGCACCACCAGGATTCGCAACTGGCCCAAACACGAAGCCACTTCAAGTGTGGGGGTTGACCGCAACGGTCGACGTAATGCCGACCGATTTCCTTTCGCTGCGCTTCGAGGCGATTCATCGCAGCTCAAACGTGCCTTACTTCGCGGGTCCAAACGGGACGACGTCGACCGATGGCTTTCAACCGACGACCGCGGGCTTCACACCAGATGCCGTCAACTCGCAAACGCTGCTGACATTGGCCGCGAACTTCCGCCTTTGAAGCAAGCAGCCGCGGTCTTTACGACATCTTTACGCCGGGCCTCCTAGCTTCACGCGGTGAGGAGACGAGCTCATGATGGATACGATTTATCTCGCGCTAAGCGGCTCATTGCTTGCGCTGACTTGGGGTCTCGTTCGTCTGTGCGAACGTCTTTAAGGAGGCGGCCATGACCACATTTCATATCGCTGCAAGCATCGTTTCGGCGCTGCTACTCGGTTACCTCTTCGTCGCCTTGCTCACACCGGAGCGATTCTGATGAGTGCGTCGGGCCTCGCGCAAATTGTTCTCTATTTGGTCGTGCTTCTCCTCCTCGTGAAACCACTCGGTGGCTACATGGCACGCACGTATGAGGGGCAACCAACACTCTTGTCGCGCCTCCTCGGCCCTCTCGAACGCCTCATCTATCGCGCTATCGGTGTACGCGCCGAAGATGAGATGAACTGGAAGACCTACGCGCTTGCGATGCTGCTCTTCAACGGCACAGGCCTCGTGGTCGTCTACGTGTTGCAACGCGTTCAAGGCAGCTTGCCTCTGAACCCGCAGGCGCTCGGCGCGATCACGCCTGACTCGTCGTTCAACACTGCCGTTAGCTTTGCCACCAACACAAATTGGCAAGGCTACGGCGGCGAATCCACGATGAGCTATTTCACACAAATGGTCGGACTGAGCGTGCAGAACTTCGTGTCTGCGGCTTCTGGTATGGCCGTTCTCGTTGCGCTGATTCGTGGCCTGTCGCGCAAGACAAGCGAGACGATCGGGAGCTTCTGGGTCGATCTTACGCGCAGCGCTCTTTACATCCTCTTGCCGCTTTCGTTCGTCATGGCGATCGTTCTCGTGTCTCAGGGCGTGGTGCAAACGTTCGCGCCCTACCAGACCGCGACGCTTCTCCAGTCGACTCAAGACTCCAACGGAAAGGCCATCGTCGAGCAGGTGATCGCACTCGGTCCGGCCGCATCACAGATCCCCATCAAGCAGCTCGGAACGAACGGCGGTGGATTCTTCAACGTCAACTCGGCGCATCCCTTTGAAAACCCGACCCCGTTTTCAAACTTTGTCCAGTTACTTGCCATTCTGCTGATCCCTGCGTCGCTCTGTTACACGTTCGGAAAAATGGTGAAGGACACGCGTCAAGGGTGGGCCGTGCTCTCCGTCATGCTCGTGGTGTTCATACCGATGCTCTCGCTTTGCGCCTCGCAGGAGAGCCACGCACCGTCATCGATCACGTCGCTGGGCGTCACCGACGCGATGAGCGCACTTGCACCAGGTGGCAACATGGAGGGCAAAGAGGTGCGCTTTGGCATCGCGAACTCGGCGATGTGGGCAGTGGCGACGACCGCAGCATCCAACGGTTCGGTTAATGCGATGCACGATTCGTTCACACCGCTCGGTGGTCTCGTTCCGATGTGGCTCATTCAACTCGGCGAGATCATCTTTGGCGGTGTTGGGTCAGGCCTCTACGGCATGCTCGTCTTTGCGATCCTCGCGGTGTTTGTCGCAGGGCTCATGGTGGGCCGCACACCCGAGTATCTTGGAAAGAAGATCGAAGCGTTCGAAATTAAGATGGCGTCACTCGTCATTCTCGTTCCCTCCGCCACTGTGCTCGTTGGAACGGCGATCGCGGTGGTCGTCGGCGCCGGAAAACGCGGCGTGCTCAATCCTGGCCCTCATGGCTTCAGCGAGGTGCTCTACGCGTTTTCGTCAGCTGCAAATAACAATGGAAGCGCATTCGCTGGACTCAGCACGAACACGCCATTTTACAACACTGCTCTTGGCGTCGCGATGTTCTTCGGACGGTTCTGGGTGAAGATTCCCGTGTTGGCGCTCGCTGGCGCGCTTGCGAGAAAGAAGCGAGTACCTCCATCACCCGGAACGTTGCCCACGCACACGCCGCTCTTCGTCGTCATGCTCGTAGGCGTGATCGTCATCGTCGGAGCCCTCACCTTCATCCCAGCACTCGCGCTGGGGCCAATCGTTGAACATCTCACATTCGCAGCAGGTGCAAAGTGAGCACGCAATCACGACCTCTTTTCGATCTTCCCATCGTGAGGCGTGCGCTCATCGAAGCGTTGCTCAAACTCGATCCGCGGCATCAGATCAAGAATCCGGTGATGTTCGTCGTCGAGGTTGGCAGTGCAGCGACGACGATACTGTTCGCACAAGCGCTATCCGGACGAGGCGAAGCCGGAGCGGGGTTCATCCTCAGCATCACGTTGTGGCTTTGGTTTACGGTCCTCTTTGCAAATTTCGCCGAAGCAATGGCCGAAGGGCGTGGCAAGGCGCAGGCTGACGCATTGCGAGGCGCGCGCAAAGACGTACAAGCAAAACAAATCGAGATTGCCAGGCGAGACGCCACACGAAGGTCTGTGAGCGCTGCGTCGCTTCGCAAGGGAGCGATGGTCATCGTCGAGGCAGGCGACACGATTCCATGCGACGGCGAAATCATCGAGGGCATCGCGTCGGTCGATGAGAGCGCAATCACCGGCGAAAGTGCGCCCGTCATTCGAGAGAGCGGCGGTGATCGCAGCGCGGTTACCGGCGGCACGCGCGTGCTTTCCGACTGGCTCATCGTGCGCGTCACAGCAAATCCGGGAGAGACATTTCTCGATCGCATGATCGCAATGGTCGAAGGTGCAACACGTCAAAAAACACCGAACGAAATCGCGCTCAACATTCTACTCGCTGCGCTCACCATTATCTTTCTCTTGGCGACCGCAACACTCCTTCCGTTCTCTCTCTATAGCGTTGCGGCCGCGGGACAGGGCGCACCGGTCACCATCACCGTCCTCGTCGCGCTGCTCGTTTGCCTAATTCCGACGACGATCGGCGGTCTTCTGTCGGCCATTGGCATAGCTGGCATGGATCGCATGATTCAAGCCAACGTGATCGCGACCTCAGGCCGCGCAGTCGAAGCTGCCGGCGATGTTGACGTTCTCTTGCTCGACAAAACAGGAACGATCACACTCGGGAATCGTCAAGCATCTGAAATGATTGCCGCCGAAGGCGTCACCGACCAAGAACTCGCCGATGCTGCCCAACTTTCGTCACTCGCAGACGAAACACCTGAAGGCCGGAGCATCGTCGTGCTTGCAAAGGAGATGTACGGCATTCGCGAACGCAACATGAAAGACCTTTGCGCGACCTTCGTTCCGTTCACTGCCCAGACACGCATGAGTGGTGTCAACTTAGTTGACCGTGAAATCCGCAAAGGCGCCGCCGATGCGATTGAAGCGTACATTCGCCCCAAAGGGTCGGAATTCCCGTCACACGTGCGCGCCAGCGTGAATGCCATTGCCAAGACGGGCGGCACGCCACTCGTCGTCGCAGATGAGCGCCGCGTTCTCGGCGTCGTCCACCTCAAAGATGTCGTCAAGGGAGGCATCAAGGAGCGTTTCGCTGAGCTCAGAAAGATGGGCATCAAGACCGTCATGATTACGGGTGACAATCCGCTCACCGCAGCGGCGATCGCTGCTGAAGCGGGCGTCGACGATTTTCTTGCGCAAGCAACACCCGAGAACAAGCTCACGTTGATTCGCGAGCACCAAGCTGGTGGACGCCTCGTTGCAATGACGGGCGACGGCACGAATGACGCCCCCGCGCTGGCGCAAGCTGACGTCGCAGTTGCGATGAACACGGGCACCCAAGCCGCAAAAGAAGCCGGGAACATGGTCGATCTCGACTCCAATCCGACAAAGCTCATCGAGATCGTTGAGATCGGCAAGCAGCTACTCATGACTCGCGGGGCGCTTACTACCTTCAGCATCGCCAACGACATCGCAAAGTACTTTGCAATCATCCCCGCTGCTTTCGTGAAAACTTACCCGGCACTCGGCGCGCTCAATGTCATGCGACTCGCAACGCCGCAAAGCGCAATCCTATCGGCGGTCATCTTCAATGCCGTCATCATCATCTTCCTCATCCCGTTGGCGCTTCGCGGAATTCGCTATCAACCGATCGGTGCTGCGCTGCTCTTGCGCAAGAACCTCTTGGTTTACGGCCTAGGGGGAATCGTCGCGCCCTTCGTCGGCATCAAGTTGATTGACCTTCTCTTGTCAGCCCTGCACCTCGCATAACGGAGAAGACATGCTCATCCAGCTTCGCACCGCTATTGTGACACTCCTCCTTCTCACCCTCCTGACGGGCGTCGCCTACCCAATTGCCGTAACGGGGATCGCCAAACTGGCGTTCGCAAGCCGAGCGAACGGTAGCCTCGTCGTGAGAAATGGACGGGTCGTCGGCTCGCATCTAATTGGTCAGTCCTTCGACGACCCCAAGTATTTCTGGGGCCGAATTTCTGCCACAAGCCCGATGCCCTACAACGCAAGCGCGTCCTCGGGATCGAACCTGGGCCCCAGCAATTCGGCACTTGTCGATCCATCAAAAGCGCGAGTCGATGCGCTAAGAGCTGCCGATCCAACGAACAGAGCGCCCATTCCAATCGATCTTGTCACCGCGTCCGCAAGCGGTCTCGACCCCCACATCTCGCCAAGCGCAGCACACTACCAAGTGCCTCGTGTGGCACGGATTCGTGGTCTTGATGAGGCACGCCTTCAAGCACTTGTTGATGCGCTCACAGAGCCTCCAGATTTTGTCCTCATTGGCGAACCGAGAGTCAACGTGCTCGAGCTCAATCTTGCACTGGACGGGCTCAAGTAGCCTGATCGATCCA
>JAHFDZ010000081.1:18155-20910 GCA_023248745.1 Myxococcales bacterium
TGAACGACCATCGCCCAACGCCAGAAGTCCTCCTCGCGCGCGCTCGCGAAGAGGAAGATCAGCGTCGAAGAGGGAAGCTCACTGTATTTTTCGGGGCTGCACCTGGCATTGGAAAAACATACGCGATGCTCGAAGCTGCGCGCGCGGATCGGTCCGAAGGCAAAGACGTTGTCGTGGGCATCGTCGAAACACACGGTCGCTACGACACGGCGTCGCTCGTGCTTGGACTCGAAGTGCTACCCCGGCGAAAAATTGAGTACCGCGGCGTCACGCTCGACGAATTCGATCTCGAGGCGGCGCTCGCACGAAGGCCCGCCATCATTCTCGTCGACGAACTTGCCCACTCGAACGCCGATGGATCACGCCACGTCAAACGCTACCAAGACGTCGAAGAGCTCCTCGAAGCGGGAATCGATGTCTACACTTCGCTCAATGTTCAGCATCTTGACAGTTTGAACGACGTCGTTGCCCAAGTCACCAGCATCCGAGTATCGGAGACGGTCCCGGACGCATTCATCGAGAAGGCGGATGAAGTTCGCCTCATTGACTTGCCGCCAGACGAGTTGCTTGTGCGCCTTCGCGACGGAAAAGTGTACTTGGCAGCCCAGGCCGCGCACGCATCAGAACACTTCTTTCGCAAGGGCAATCTCATCGCCTTGCGTGAGCTCGCGCTTCGGTGCACCGCCGAACGTGTCGATGCGCAAATGCACGCATACCGCAAAGAACATGGGATCGAAAGACCTTGGGCCACCACTGAACGTGTCCTCGTGTGTGTCAGTCCAAGCCCACACTCAGCAGCACTCATTCGCGCCGCCAAGCGCCTAGCGTCGAGCTTGCACGCACCTCTCTTCGCCGCATTTCTTGAGCGCGCCAATGGCCTTTCGGCAGACGAGCAAGAGCGCGTGAACCACAATTTGCGCCTTGCAGAACAGTGCGGCGCCGACGCAACCACACTCATGGGCGATGATCAGGTCGCGCAGCTTCTTGCGTTTGCGAAGAGTCGCAACATCACCAAAATCGTTATCGGAAAAGCGGTGCACTCGCGATGGCGAGCACTCCTGAAACCGGACTTCTTGGACGAAGTCGTGCGTAAGAGCGGTGACATCGACATCTACGTCATCAAGGGCGACGAGCATCCGAGCGTGACACTCGCCGCGCCTCGTGAAAGCAAGCCACGCTTATCAGCGCAGGCCTTTTTCGCATCAATCGCCGCTATTGCGATTGCTACCGCCGTCGCCACAGCCTTCTTCGGCCGAAAACAGCTGCCCGATGTGGTGATGCTCTACCTCCTCGCAATCGTGCTCGTCGCAATGCGTTTCGGCTTCGGCCCGTCAATGCTCGCCGCAGTGCTCAGCGTCGTTTCGTTCGACTTCTTTTTCATCGAGCCGTACTTCAGCTTCGCCGTCGCAGACTTTCGACACGTTCTCACGTTCTGCGTGATGTTCTTTGTCGCCGCGTTGATCAGTAGCCTGACCGAACGCATTCGAAGGCAAGCCGCGGCTGCGAGCGGCCGCGAGAAGAGGGCCGCCAGTCTCTTCGCGCTCAGCCGCGATCTGGCGAGTGCGAAGGGCGTGAACGAACTTGTTACGGCAGCTTCAAATCAAATGCGCGACGTCTTTGATTGCGCGATCGCAGTATTTCTTCCCGACGCAAGTGGAGCACTGAGAGCCTCAGGGTCATTCGTTCCGAGTGAAAAGGAAACCGGCGTGGCAGAGTGGGTCTGGCTGCGTGAGCGCATTGCGGGTCTCGGAACCGAAACACTGCCAGCTGCGGAAGCACTCTACGTTCCGCTAAGAGCGGCGAGTGGCCGTGTCGGCGTCCTCGGAGTCTTGCCCCGCGATAGAGGCCGCTTTCAAGAACTCGCAATCCGTCAATTGCTCGAGACATTCGCGAACCAAATTGCACTCGCGATCGAACGCTCGCTGCTTGTCGAAACCACGAAACGAACGCAAGTGCAGGTTGAAACCGAACAGCTGCGCAACTCTCTGCTGAGCTCCGTCTCTCACGATCTGCGTACTCCGCTTGCGGTCGTGAAAGGCGCAGGCTCAGCGCTGATTGATGGTAACGACACGCTTGGACCATTAGAACGCCTTGAGTACGCGGAATCGATCGTCAATGAAGCTGACCGACTCAATCGCCTCGTCCGCAACCTGCTCGACATGACGAGATTAGATGCCGGCGTTATGCAGGTAAGCAAAGAGTGGCAATCGATCGAAGAAATCGTCGGCACTGCGCTTAGTCGACTTGACGATCGTTTGCGGCACCGCCGCGTCATCACCGAACTCGCTCCCGATCTCGCGCTCATTCCTTGTGACGCACTTCTCATCGAGCAGGTGCTCATTAACCTCATCGAAAACGCCGCGCGATACACACCCGAGGGAACGGCGATCGAAATCTACGCGCGTCCGCAAGTTGATGGCGTCGAGATTGAGGTAGCCGATCGCGGCCCCGGAATCGCTGCCGATCTCTCGGACCGCATTTTTGAGAAATTCAAACGAGGACGCGAAGGCCAGGGCGGCATTGGGCTTGGGCTTGCGATCTGCCAGGGCATCGTCAGCGCACACGGCGGGCGCATAGGCGTTCAAAGTCGAGAAGGCGGCGGTGCGTCTTTTCGGTTCACGATTCCAACTCATGGCGCTTCCCCAACCGTCAACACCATTGATGATGTGCCCGCTAGCAGTGTCCAGAGGGTGCCATGACCGACCTTGCCCCTCTCGTACTCATCATCGAGGATGAGCTTCAGATGCGACGCTTT
>JAHFDZ010000328.1 GCA_023248745.1 Myxococcales bacterium
ACCGAGCACATACCCGCGAAGCGCAGCGCTCACATAAAGGGAAACGCGCGCGGTTACGCGAGAGCGTCCAGCGCCCCAGCGAAGCGTTCAGTGTGCATCCGGCAACGGCTGCTCCACCCTGCCGTCTGGAAGCCTCAACTGAAAATCAAGCACATCCCCTCTCGTACGCGATATCCGCGCCCCGCGCTGCACGCCTCCGATGCTCCCCGCCGTAGGCTCGTCGACCACGATGCCGATAATTCCCTGATCGTGCCACGACGTCACTTCCACCCAGAGCCATTCGGGTGCGTCGGTTTCGTCGGTCTCGTCGGGGTAGAACGCGATGAGAACGTGGAGAAGCGCACCGTTGACCGATCGCTGTTGCACGAGCGCAGCGGGTAGGCGCTTTTGCGCTTCGACTTGCACCTCGTCCCACTCCTTGTCGAAGAGGTGGTCTTGCTCAATGACACCGACGAGCTGTTCGACCATATCGACGTATCGGTCGGCGTTTGCGCCGCCTCGTGGCACGACTCGAACAAGCGTGGTCATGCGATCGCCTACCCTTGGCGCTGAGGCCACGAGGGAGACGTCGGTCTCGCCTTCCTCGAGGGGCCCATCGGCTCCGAGATCGAGTGCTGACGTTGTCAGGTGTATTGACGAATTCGCATCCTCGCGCGCAAGCTGTCTTGCGATGGCGACAAAGACCCTTGGCATCTCAGCCGCGCAAGCGGTGGTTACTTCGCTCGCCTCAAGGTCAGGTAGGCCGAAACGCTCCAGCCCCGTTGTCGTGATGCGCACGTAGCCCTGATGCGCAGCGGGTGATGCTTGAAAATCGAGCTGTGGTGCACCAAATTGACCATCAACGCCGTTGACGACGCGCGCGTCAAACGTTGCCGCCGTTTCGACACGGTTGCTGCTCATGTCGACCACGAAGCCTTTCGTGATGCGGGCGATAATCGACGTTGCGGCAAAAGCCGCGCGGGCAACACGGTGATCCTTAGAACGAGGGCCGCTGGCGCTGACGATGAGAAGGTCGGGAAGACCTTGCGCGCGTTCCACTTCTTGTGGCGCGATAGACGGCTTTTGTGCGGCGATTTGCTCGGCTGTCGGAAGGAGCCAGTGCTTGCGAGGCTTCGAGTCGAACGTCATTGCTGCGGCATCGCCGACGATGGTCTTTGCTGCATCGCAAAGCGCGGCTGAACCGCAGAGTGCGGGCGCGAACTGAAGCGCAAGCTTCTTGCGGTTGGTCACGGCTTTAACGTCAATTTTGTTGACCAATACACCAAACTCAGCGTGCGCGGTCGCAAGTCGCAAGACGGGGGGTGTGCGGGGAGCGGGACCTTCGAAGGAAGAGATGCTTGATGCGATTGAGGAAGCGCTGGGCGGCACCACCGGGGTCGATAGCGGGGTTGCGGGCTCGCGATCCATTCCACGTTTGATGAGAAATGCGGCTCCGAACGCCATAAATGCGACGACGATCGCGCCTGACGCGATGACGACACTTCGAACATTGGAAGAGGGTTGCGACACGGACGCAGCATAAGCGCGTGGGGTACGATAAATCTTCCGACTTCGTCTTCTCGTGGATACGAAGGAGAGGATGCTGCTTCGCGATCTGCGCAACCGCCTCGACTTCTTCTTGCGGTCTCAAGTGCGTTGGGGCCGCCGAGTGGATGGCGCTTCGGTGCTCGCACATGACGCGCCATTTCACGCCGAATTCGATGCGTTCTTTTCGCTCTTCCATTGGGAAGCTGCACTTGCGGCACTGCGCGGAAAAGCACAGCTCACAGTCGCCGACATCGGTTGTCGTACGTTTCTTTATGCACCCGTGCTTGAGCGCCGCTTCGCAACGCTCGGTGTGGCAACGTCACTTCATGGCATCGAGATCGATGCGTACCGGCGCTTTACGAATTTTCATACCCGACACGATTACGGCCAGTTCTACGCGTCTTGTGTCAAGAACGGTCGATACCACCCCATTGACGTGCTGAGCTTTTTAGAGCCGCTCGATGTTGCGCTCCTGCTCGATCCTTTCGTTTTGCCGGAGCCACTCTTGCGCTGGGGGCTTCCGAAAGCCACTTTCGCCCCAGAGAAAATAGTCAACCATATTTACGATCAATTGCGTCCGCAGCGGGGGCTTCTTGTGACGAGTAACCCCACCGAAGAAGAGTTCGCGATCACGAACAGTCTGTGCCGAGCGGCCGGATTTTCGCCGGTTGAAGAGCATCACTGGCACGCGCCCGAAGACAGCGAATCGACCGATCGGCTCAGCGTTCTTTGGACAAGCGACGCGCAAAAAAGCGCGAGCTCACTTGGCGACGTCGATGTAGCTCATCGTTCGTAGTCCCGGCACGAGGCCATCGGTGTTGTCGAGTTCGAACACCACTTCGAGAATTTTTGTGTCGATGTGCTCAATGGGGTCATCGGTTCGCACGTTCTTGCGCCCCATGCGCCTGCCAATATCGACGACGCGCCCGCTTACGCGACGACCTGAGTACGCGTTGAGCGTCGCAAAGGCCGGCGCGCCCAGTTTGATCTTTGCGATGTCGCGTTCGTCAACGTCGATGCGAACTCGAAGCTTGCGGGTGTCACCCATAATCATGATGGGCTCGACGCCACCGCCCCCCATGGTCGTGTAGTACTCACCGGCGCGATACTTGATTTGCAAGATTGCGCCCTCGATAGGCGCCTTGACGATCATGCGATCAGCGCCAGCCTGAGCCTGATTGCGTCTCGCCTGCGCCGCCTTAACCTTTGCTTGCGCGAGCAACACGTCTTCGTATCGGGAGCCACTCACTGCCGCACGCCGACGGGCGTCGGAGGCTTCGAGCGACGCCTTGTCGGCTTCGGCGAGTTTCCTGGCACGATCGAGTTCGTCTGCGGTGGCGGCGCCGCCTTGGGAAAGTTGGTTGACTCTTGCGAGCGACGCTTGAGAGAGCTCCGAGCGCGCTTTGGCGTTGTTGGATTCTGCGACGATGGCTTCGACGTCTTCTTTGCGAAGACCGCGCGAAACGCGTGTGAGCTCCGCGCGTGCAACTGAGAGCTCGCCGTCGGCTGCATCGAGTGCGGCAAGTTCAACCGCGTCGTCGAGTTGGGCGAGTGGAGTCCCTGCCGCGACAAAGTCACCCTCCTTGACCAATAGCTTCGCGATGCGACCGGCTACGGTTGCTGCGACTTTGATCTCGCGGTCTGCCGGCTCGACGATACCGTTGCCGGCAACGTAGTTGCCGTCGGGTAGCGTGGCACGTTCGTCACGTGCGCCTGGGACTTCGCGTTTGGCTTTGTCGATCTCCTTCGCGGTCGCGACGGTGGGAGGAGCAGCGATGACGGAGCGCGTGACGATGCTTGCGAGAAACAGCGCCGCGGCGACGCCGCCGATGAGAGACCAGGGGATCGTCTTTTTCATGGGTGCTCCTGAATCAGCCCGTCTTCAATGTGGACGATGCGATCGGCGAGGTGAAAGATGCGATTGTCGTGCGTGACAACGACGACCGTGTGTCCGTGCTCTTTGGCGAGCGCACGCAACGTTTCGGTCACTTTGAGTCCGTTTTGTGCGTCGAGGGCGGCAGTGGGTTCGTCGGCAAGGATGATGGGTGGCGAGCCTGCCAGCGCACGCGCAATCGCGACGCGTTGGCGTTGCCCGCCGGAAAGGTCGCCGGGTTTGCTCATGAGCTTGTCGCCGAGACCCACATCGTCAAGTAACCTGCCGGCCTCCGCGCGAGCCTTCGATTGCGAACTGCCACGCATCTCGAGCAAGAGACCGACATTTTCTTGAGCGGTGAGCGACGCGATGAGGTTGTGGGCCTGAAAGACGAAGCCGATGTACGAGCGGCGAAGGCGTGGAAGGTCGCCCTCTTTCGCCTTTGAGATGTCTTCGCCCATCAGTTGAACGTGCCCGGATGTTGCCGTGAGCACGCATCCCAAAATGGAGAGCAACGTCGTTTTTCCGCTGCCTGAAGGACCGCTCAGCATGACGAATTCGCCCGCGTTGACGGGGAAGTCGACGCCCTTGAGAGCTTGAAAAGCCGTTGCGCCGCTGCCGTAGGTTTTGGTGACGTTGCGCACTTCGATGACGCGCTCGGCTTGGGGCAGCAATGTAGCGGCGTTCAACGGAACACCATTGCGGGCTCAACTTTGCGCAAACGTAACAGTGCAAGTGACGAAGCAAAAACGCACATGATGATCATCACCACAACGGTGCCGAGCGTGAGTTGCGGCGGCGTGTTGAGCGCGAGTTTCGCAGAGCGGATGCCCTTGGCCATCTGAGCCACCAAAGATAGGCCCACGAGCGAACCGAGCAGCGCGTACGCGACCGATTGAACGAAAAGTAACATCGAGAGATCGAGATTCGTCACGCCGATCGCTTTGAGTGTGCCGAACTCGCGGATGTTGTCGACGACGGCCGAAAACATCGAAAGAGAGACGATGACGAATCCGACGATGAGACCGAACACTGTGCTGGTGCCGAATGTGATGCCGATGGCGGTCTTGGTGAGGATGAACTTGAGGACCGAAGCCTCGAAGTCCTTTCGGTCGAATACTTTTGCGTCGGGAAGATTGCGACTCAGTTCGTCTTTGACGGCTGCGGCATCGGCTCCGGGCTTGAGTTTCACCAAGATGAACGCGACTTCGTCTTGAGGCGTCTTGAGAAGCTCGCGTGCGACCTCGAAGTCTGCGAAGGCATAGGACGGCCCAAACGGAATGAGCCCCCACGTGAAGCCGCCAACGACGACGCGACGTCCATTGACCTCGCGCACCGACCCAAGGTTGAGTCCGCCGAGCAACTCGCGCTCGGAGTCCTCGAAAATTAGCGTGTCGGGTCTCGCGAGTGCTCCGCGGTCGCCCGCGACGATGTTCCAAGGTCCACCGCGATAGTTCGGGTACTTTGTGCCGACGAGCGTGACTTGCTGAAAGCCGCCATTAGGCAAAAGGACGTTGGCCCCGCCGATGAGAATGGGCGCAGCGTCGGCGACGCCTTTGGTCACAAGCGCCTGGCTGAGTGCGCTTGTCGAGAGTTTGCCTGGGCCGACCACCTCTGTCGATCGCGGCATGATCCAAAGGTCACAATCGGTGTTCCGAACGAACATGACGTTCTTGTAGATGAGGCCCAAGAACGTGCCGGCCTGTTGGTTCGAAAGTACGACCGCAAAGACCACGCCAAGCAGCGTGCCGATGAGTTTCAGCTTGGAGTGAAACATCATCTTGAGGCCCACTGCGCCCATCATGCGGAAGCGAGAAAAGAAACCTTGTCTGGCACGAATCGCCTTTGCGGCCGCAGGTCGCGTTGCGACAAGGTGGTGCGGGCCTGGCGAGCCAGTCGCGCTCATCTTTCACCCACAGTGCGGCCTGCGAAAAGCCGGAGCGCGATGCGCGCATAGGCGAGGCCGGCGTCGGCCTGAATGCGCGCGACCTCGGATCGAAACGCGTCGCGCTCGACGGTGACGATATCGAGAAACGTTGCTGTCCCTGATTCGTAACGCTGTTTGGCGACTTTTACCGCGAGCGCCGTCGCCTCGACTTCGGCCCTGGCCGCGCGTCCCTTCTCAATCTGCGACCGTGCCTCGTGCCATGCGTCGAAGATGCGATCTTGGGCCTGTCGTCTGGCGTATTCAGCGCGGATGTCTGCTGCCCTTGCCGCTTCTGATTGTGATGATGCGTTTGAAAAGGTTGTGGGATCGAGCTTGAACTGTGCCGAGATGCCGATCGCGTAGTAAGGCGCCTGACCAAAGCCGACCGCATTTGTGAAACGTTCTTGACCCGTTGCGCTGATGGTTGGAATGAGTGCCGCTCGCGTCGCTGAGGCTTCGCGGCGAAGCGCACGAGCTTCCGCGTCCGCAGCTTGAACTTGTGGTAGCGAGCCTGTGTCGGTACCGAGCCACGAAGCGAGGGGGGCTTCAGGTTCGAGTGACGTTATGAGCTCTGGTGAGCCTGAAGTTGGCGTTAGGCCAGACGCCGTTTCGAGCGTCCGG
>JAHFDZ010000329.1 GCA_023248745.1 Myxococcales bacterium
CCCGCTTCACCCTACGGGTACGCGTATCCACCCGCGCAGCGGGGTGCGCAAACAACGCCTCCCGGATATCCCGCGCCGCCGGGGCAGTGCCGTTGCCCTACTTGCCGGCCGCGCCGAATGTGAACCCGGCGGGTTATATTCCAACGCAACCTTTTGGTGCTGGAGCCACCGCTGAGCCAGGTCGACTCGCGGGCATCACAGCAGCACACAATCAAGCGCGCGCCTCGATCGCGACGACTCCTGCGATCGCGCCGGTGTCATGGTCACCAGAGCTCGCGGCGTCCGCGCAGGCGGTTGCCAATCGGTGCGTTTTCGAGCACTCTCGCACCGGCCACGGCGAGAATCTCTACGCGGCAACCAACGACGTGTCATCGCAGACGGTCGTCGCTTCGTGGATGAGTGAGCGACGCGACTACGACGAAGTCACGCATCAGTGCTCTGGCGTTTGCGGACACTTCACCCAAGTTGTCTGGAGGAGCACCCAGCGCATCGGTTGTGGTGTGGCGCGTTGTGCAGGGAGTGGTCCGTTTAGTGGCTTCGACTCATGGGAGATATGGGTGTGCCAGTACGATCCACCGGGCAATCAAGTGAGGTCGCGGCCGTACTAAGACGCTCACATCCATGCGGACCCGGCTTTGCTGTGTTACACCGCGCCTCGGGAACCCTGGGATGGATCGCTACGAAGTACACAGCGAAATCGCATCAGGTGGAATGGCGTCCGTCCACCTCGGCCGTTCGCGCGGAGAGGTCGGATTTTCCCGCACCGTTGCCATCAAGCGCCTCTACCCGCAGTTCGCGAAAGATCCGGCTTTTGTGGCGATGCTCATGGATGAGGCGCGGCTCGCGGCGCGAATCCACCACCCCAATGTGGTCGCAGTGCTCGACGTATTCAGCGAAGACGGCGATCTGTCGCTCGTGATGGAGTACATCGTCGGCGAGTCCCTCGCGGCACTCCTTCTGGCGGCACGCCTTCACGGCGGGAGGATTCCACCCGCCATCGTCGTGAGTCTCATCTCAGGTGCGCTAGCGGGTCTCCATGCTGCACATGAAGCCAAGAGCGAGACCGATGAGCCGCTCGAAATCGTGCATCGTGACGTTTCGCCGCAAAACGTGCTCGTCGGGATCGATGGCGTGGCGCGGCTTCTCGACTTTGGTATCGCAAAGGCTCGCGTTCGCGCGCAGGCCACGCGCGACGGCATGTTGAAAGGCAAGTTGCGATACCTCGCGCCCGAGCAGCTCGAGGACGGCGACGCTACGCGGCGGTCTGACGTTTACGCGACGGGAGTCGTCTTGTGGGAGGCCCTTACAGGTGAGAAGCCTTTCGATGCCGACAGCGAAGGCGCGGTTGTGTCGAGAATTTTGGAAGGTTCCCTCGCGGTGCCCAGTCGCGCGATGGAGGGCATTCCCGCGGCGCTCGACGCGGTGGTTTTTCGGGCAACATCGCGAGATCCATCGACACGCTTTGAGACTGCGCAAGAAATGCAAGCGGCGCTCGAGCGTGCACTGCAACCTGCAACGCCGCGTGAAGTGGGCGCGTGGGTCTCCACGGTCGCAAAAGATACCCTCGCGGGTCGCGCCGAAATTGTGCGGGCGATCGAGCGTGGGCGAATCTCTCTGGCGCCCGAGACCCGCGCTAACGCAGACGCGACCGAAACATTTGTGCGTCCCGCGCCAGGCGCCACAACATCAACTTCATTGACGACAGAGGCAATGCCGGATGCACCACGTGCGCCCAAGAATCGTGTCATTTTTGGCGCGGCGATTGCGATCGCCCTCGCATTTGTGACCGCTGCGGCGTGGAAATTGCGCCGCAATCCCGTTTCGATCGCTGCATCTTCGATCCAACAACCACACGTTGAAGTGACGATTGTGTCGTCCGTTCCGAAAGTTGACGAGCCCAGGCTCTCCGCGAGTGCGACCTCGCCGGTTAAGCGCCAAGCGCCAATTGTGGCGCCGCCGGCGACTTCGTCTGTAACAAGTCGCAACAAGCCCGCCGCAAGCGTGTTGCCCTTGCAGACACCAAAACGACCTTCGTGCGATCCACCTTACGTCGAAGATGCCAATGGCATACGTCGCGTGAAGCGAGAGTGCCTGTGATGCGAGTGGGCGCCTTTACCCTCGGCCTTGGTTTGATCGTGGCCGGTGCGCGCGCAGATGAAGCCCTTCGAAACGAGGTGTGTGCGGGCTCCTATGAGCGCGCGCAACTCATGATGAAGAACCGCAAGCTCATTGATGCGGGTCGCGAACTCGACGCGTGCTTGGCGAACTGTCCAGGTGCGTTGAAGCGCGATTGCGAAAAGTGGAGCGCTGAGCAGACGCACGCGCTCGCAAGCGTGGAGCTCGAGGTGCGCGACGAAAAGGGCATGGCGCTTCGCGCGGCGCGCGTGGAGGTTGACGGACGTGCGCTATCTCCAGATCAATCGTTAACCAGCTTGACAATTGACCCGGGCACGCACGTATTGCGAGTCACCGTCCTCGGCCGCGACGCGCAAGAAGTCACCGTGGCACTTTCGGCAGGTGAAAAGGCCCGCCGCGTCGCGGTTGTATTTGCGTCGATGAAGGTCCTTCCGCCAAGCCCACCACCATCGCCAAGTTTGCTGAAGGCGCCACGCAAGCGTCGCATTCCGGCAACGGCATACGTGCTTGGCGGCGTGGCGCTTGCGAGCACTATTGTCGGGGGCGCGCTCGTGCTTCACGGCATCGCAAAGCGCTCCGAGCTCGCGTCAACGTGCGGCGTCAATGGCGGATGCAGTCCGAGTGAACTCGACGGCGTGCGCGCGGAATGGCTTTGGGGAGGCATCGCCCTCGGTACCGGAGGAGCCGCGTTTGGCGTGGCTGCGCTCGTGTTTGCGCTAACGCCGCCACAAGGCGCCGCGCAGGTCGTGCCCGCACACGCCAAGATGCCAACGCCCTACGGCTTTTGGGTCAGCGGGACGTGGTGATCAGGCATTACTTGTGCGTGCGCGAGTCATGTCCACGCGCTATAGAACCGCATGTTTCGAGGCGGCTTTGTATTCGTAACATTATTTGCTATATTTTGGGCTGAGGGATGCGATCTCGCCGGACTCGAGAAAGTCGACCGTGACGCTGCAGCGAATTCTGACAGCAATGCCAATGCCGGTGACGCCGGAGCCGCTTCGGCTGAAGCGTGGTCCAAGGTTGCGCCTTCGTGTGCTGCGCGCCTCGATTGCAACGGAACGTCGTGTTGCGAGAGCTTGCTCGTCAAGGGCGGAGCGTTTTCGATGGGGCGCTCGGACGACGGCAATGACCGATTGATTCCCGACCCCACGGGCGATGACGAGAAGCCCGAACATCCTGCGACCGTTGCCGATTTTTATCTCGATACGTTCGAAGTCACCGTTGGGCGATTTCGCAAGTTTGTTGACGATTATCAACGACCCAAGCAGGGCGACGGTGCGCATCCACTCATTCGCGACAGTGGCTGGCAATCGATCTGGGACGTTCGACTTCCGAACACAGGCGCCGAGCTGACAACGAAGTTCGCTTCGAAAGCACCTGCTGCAACTTCAGAATTTACGTGGACCACAGCCGTTGGTGACAACGAGAACAAACCGATAAACCAGATCAGCTGGTACGAGCTCTTTGCGTTCTGCGTTTGGGACGGTGGTCGTTTACCGACCGAAGCCGAGTGGGAATACGCCGCAGCGGGTGGCAGCGAAAATCGACTCTACCCTTGGGGGCAAGAGAAGCCGAGCAAAACACTCGCCACATTTCAATCAAAAGACTACGGCCAGATCGGCTTGCCACCCGTCGGCGGAATGCCAACCGGCAAAGGACGCTGGCAACAACAAGACATGGCGGGCAGCGTGTGGGAGTGGACGCTTGATGCGACCGATCGCTACTCGACAGACGCGTGCACCAATTGCGCGACGCTCGATTTTTCCAATGGAGGAATCATGCGTCGCTACCGCGGTGGATACTACGCGAGCCAAGGAACGTTCGACCTTCGCGCCACACGACGCTACGGCGACTTGCCGTCCGGGCGCTACCGCGAGGTGGGCGGACGCTGCGCGCGCAATCGGTAGGTGTGAGCATTCACGCGTCCGGCGCATCCATGTAAGAGCCGAATCATGCGTACGGTGATTGTGGGTGCCGGCTCCGCTGGGGGCGTCATTGCGACGCGCCTTTCGGAAGACGCGCGCCATGAGGTTCTGCTCGTGGAAGCAGGACCCGATTATCCAGACGCCATCGCATCTCCGAAAACGCTGCCCACCGACCTTCGCAACGGTCGCGAGAATTCCTTTCGTCGTCACGATTGGAACTATCAGTATCGCGCAACGAACCATCCTTTTTGGAGCGCGTTTGCGGTGCCATTTCCTCGCGGTCGCGTGGTGGGTGGCTCGTCGAGCGTCAACACGTGCATTGCGCTTCGCGGGCAACCGTACGACTACGATGAGTGGGCCGCGCTCGGCCTGCGTGAGTGGGCATTTTCAGAGTGCCTGCCGGCGTTCAAGCGACTCGAACATGACCTCGATTTCGACAACGAGTGGCATGGCAGGGCAGGTCCCATTCCGATTCGTCGACACACCGAAGAAGAACTCGTGCCTTGGCAAGCGATCTTTCTCGACGCATGTCGTCAAGTTGGTTTCCCTTCGTGTGGCGATACGAATGATCCGACCATCACTGGCGCCGGGCCTCACGCGATGAATAAGGTCAACGGAGAGCGCATGGGCGTTCTTCGCACTTACCTTACGGCCGAAGTTCGCGCGCGCGACAATCTTCATATTGTCGCAAACACGCTGGCGCGACGTGTGCGACTGCGCAATGGCGTGGCGTATGCCTTGGAGGTCGAACGCTACGGGCGCGTATTTGAAATCTTAGGTGATCGATTTGTTCTTGCGGCGGGCGCTATCGCGAGTCCAGGCATTCTTCTCCGCTCAGGCATCGGGCCCGAAGAGGACGTACGGCGCATGGGGGTAGAGCCGCTCGTTCACGTGCCCGGCGTAGCGAGAAGGCTCTTGGATCACCCAGGGTTGGCGGTGTTCTTCTTGCCCAAAGCGCGCGGGTTTTCGGACCCGACGACGCATCCACTTATTCAAACGGTCTGCCGCTACACCTCGACCGAAAGCGCGTGTCCAAGCGACATTCAGTTGCAGCCAGGATCGTTTGTTCCGCTCCCCGACCGATCGTTTCCGCTCGTGACGCTTGCGGTGTGCCTTGGCAAGCCGGTCGCGTCAGGCACGCTGCGTTACCACTCGGCGCACGTGCACGATTCACCCGTCATTCGAAGCGGTCTTGGCGCCGACAAGGAGGATCAAGCGCGTATTTTTGAGGCGCTCAGGTGGATTGGCAAACTGGCCCGCACGAAAGGTGTCAGCGATGTCGTCAACTTTATTTACCCATCGCGCAAACCCTTCGACGACGAAGGCAACTTCCGCGGACCCCTGTGGCAAGTGATGGGCTCCGGATACCACCCGTGCGGAACAATCCCAATGGGAACCGACGATGATCCATTTGCCGCAACCTGTGGTCGAGGTCGCGTCCGCGGCACGCACGGCTTGTTCGTTGCCGATGCGAGTCTCTTTCCGACGATTCCGAGTGCGAACACCAATCTTCCGACGCTGATGCTCGGGGAACGCTTCGGTGAGTGGTTACGCGATGACACTTGCGGCACTTAAGTCCAAGCTCTTCAATGAGACCTTTTTTTCAAGGTTCGGAAATCGCCACAAGTGGCGGGACCTAATGTCGCAGCGCCCACGAGCCGTAGCCCAAAGAAAGGGATGGCCAACCGAAGGGTGCGACTTCTATCGGCTGCAACAGTGCTCGCGACGGTTGCCTCGTGCACCGATTACGGACGGCTTGTGATCGACGACGGAAGTACGCCGCAAGACGCAACATTGGCCGATGCGGGGTCGCAGGTGTCGGATGCCGCTGACGCCGCGGCTTCTTACGATGCATCGTTGGACGTCGATGCAAAGGACGCGAC
>JAHFDZ010000082.1 GCA_023248745.1 Myxococcales bacterium
CCGAAAATTCTGCGCGTTCGAAATAGACCTTCGCTCGTTTCATGTGCCAATCACAGGTCACCAGCAAGATGGGTACGGCACCAATGAGCTCGCGGCATCGCAGAGCATTTTCACTCGTGTTGTGCGACCAAGGCTCTTCGATAATGCCGCTCACATCGAGCGACGTCAGCAATTGCTTCATCGCCTCGCTTTCACGCTCTCCGTTCCATCGGACGCCACCCGCTACGACAACTGGCCAACCGCGTGCATGGTGCGCGCGCGCCGCGGCCCTAACACGGCGCGAGAGTGCACCGTCGAGGGAGCCATCGTGGGTTCGAATCACACGCGCTCCTAACACCACGATGTGACCCATTGGACGTCACTATCGCGCGCTTCTACAAAAGCGCGAAAAACTTTCGCGACAAACGAGCACTCCCGTCAGCCTTGCGTGCTTCGGCCTTAGTTCGAAGGGAAAAGCGGCCATTTTCGCATGGCATTGTCGATGCATTGCACAGCTGCGAGGCGGACTTTTTCTTTCAGAGAGGCGGAGGATCGCGGAAATGCTCAGCTTAGGATCGTACGGTGAAATGTCGAGGCGGTCGGTCAAGAATCTTGACCGCAAAACAGAAATCGAACTCACGAAGCGGTGGCAGAGTGGCGATCGCGATGCAGCAGAGCAGCTCGTCGCAGCATGCCTACCGTTCGTGATCTCAATCGCGGTCGAGTACCGGCGCTGGGGCTTGCCTCTCGAGGACATCGCGCAAGAAGGAGCGATTGGCTTACTGCGTGCAGCACGCAAGTTCGATCCTCAAAAAGAATGTCGACTCACGACATACGCTGGGTATTGGATTCGCGCCGAAATACGAGAGTATCTGGTACGGGCCTATCGTGTGGTGCGATTGGGCACGACGAAGTGTGAACGTCGCGCGCTCCGCGCTTACCGCACAACGAAAGAAACCGATCCAGAGGCGCTAGCGTTAGCGTCGGGTCTAACGGTCGAACGCGCAACGGCAATCTTGCCGATTCTGTCAGCGCGAGAGGCGAGCCTCGATGCGGTGACGGATGATCACGCGCCGCTTGCCGATCGCCTGGAGGCTGCCGGTCCGACGCCCGAGTTCGAGGCCGCTCGAAACGAGGCGAGTGCGCAAGCGGGATTGCTTATCGCAACGGCGCTCAAAGCGCTCGACGATCGTGAACGATTGATCGTTCGCGAGCGCTTGATGACAGATTCGCCCATGACGCTCGAAGCGATTGGGACTGTCCTTGGCGTGAGCAAAGAGCGCGTAAGGCAGCTCGAAGAAAGGGCGCGTGCAAAGTTACAATTGAGTCTCGAGTCACTGCGTGAGTCCGCACATTGCTGAAGTTCGCCCAACGCGCTTTTGCGTGTGTCATGATCAATTCGTGAATCCCTTCGCTGCTCTTGGATCTGCCGTTTCCGCTGCGCACTCCGTGGCTCAACTCGCCGGGATGGGCACCGCAGCGATTCGAGGCGCACTCTATGGCGCGCGTTTGGGAGCGGGTGCGGCGTTCAGCCGTGGCGTCGTTGAGAAGCTAGGCGTCGAGATTGGCCGGAAGGTTGCGAGTGGTGCGGCGCTTGTAAAGCAGGCACCATCGCTTGTGGTTGAGCACGCTGGCGCCGCGCTCGAGATTGGGACCCAAGGTCAGGTGGCGGCGCGCGTGAGCGAAGCGACGTTTCGCACAGCGATGTCATCGACCGTGCGTGGCGCGCTTTCTCAAATAGGTCGTGCGACGTTGCGAGGTGCCGCCGCAGGCGCGGCGATCGACGTTGTGTGGGCGGCCGCAAGTCTTGTCGGACGCGTTCGCGACGGATCGGTATCGAGAGATGCTGCGGCGAGGCAAGTTGCAACCCGTGCGGTGCGTGGCGCCGTAGCAGGCGCAGCGGGCGTCGCAGCGGCGAGTGGGACCAGTGCTCTCTTGGCTGCAACGGGGCTTGGCTTACTCGGGGCTCCGGTAATCGTGCCGCTCGTGGCCATGGCGACGGCGAGTTCACTTGCGATGCGGGCATTCGATCGGCGTTTCCCGTCCGCGATCGGCGCGGCAGAGCCGAATGTGCGCCTCGAAGCTGGTGCATCGCTTTAAGAATCGCTCCAGGCGACCTTTCGGTACGATGCGTGGCGATGAATCATGTTCTGGTGACAGGGGCTGCGGGCGCGCTTGGAGATGCGGTCGTGCGCAAGCTTGCGAGCACAACCACGCGCATGCCGTTTGATTGCTATTCGTTGCTCGATGTTCCGCAAGGCCAAGGCCGACTCGATGCGCTTGCAAAGGACGTGGCAGGTCGCGCGTTCGCTTGTGATCTCTCTTCCGAGATCGAAGTGTCGCGCATGATGCGTGAAGTGAGCGGCGGTGGCGCGCCGACGCACGCAGTCCTCGTGGCAGGCGGGTGGAAGGGTGGAACACCGCTGCACGAAGGTGGATCAGGCGACTACCACGACATGTTTCGCATGAACGTCAACACAGTTTACTTTGCACTTCGCGCCCTCTTGCCAGCCATGGTCGCTGCAAAGCACGGAAGTATCGTCGTTATCGGGTCACGCGCAGTAGAACGGCCGTGGACAAGCGCAGGATCCGCCGCATACGCCGCAAGTAAGAGCGCGGTTGTCACGCTCGCACAAGCGGTGGCGCAAGAGGTGCTGCCTTACGGCGTAAGGGTAAACGCCGTGATGCCCAGCACGCTCGACACCGCAGCCAATCGTCAAGCGATGCCCGATGCCGATGCGTCTCGGTGGGTAAGCTTAGAATCGTGCGCGAGCGTGATCGCTTTTCTGCTGTCGGATGACGCGCAGGACATCAGCGGCGCGACAATTCCGGTTTACGGACGCGCCTAGATGTTGGTTCGTACATCGCGCCTTGGCGTGGGTGAGGTTCGGTCGCCACTGCGTGCGCAGTCAGCCGCCACCGACTTCGTTTCCGATGAACAAAGCGTGCGGCAATCCGTCAACGGAGAAGAGGCTGACGATACGCAATTCGAGCGAGCTGGTCCGCGCGACACCTTATTTTTTGACCCCTCGCGTGCGCGCGCAGCCATTGTGACGTGCGGCGGACTGTGTCCGGGTCTCAACCATGTGGTGCGCTCATTGGTGCTCGCACTGGTGCACAGTTACGGATGCACCGCTGTAAAAGGATACCGCTACGGTTACGAAGGCCTAACGAAGCAAGGCGCGCCCGCTCGAGACCTAAGACCTGACGACGTGCTTGAGATCCATCGCACTGGTGGCAGCTTTTTGGGTGTCTCGCGCGACAGGCAGTCTGTCCAAGAGATGGTCGAAACGCTGGCGCGCGACGGCATCGCGATGCTCTTCGTCATTGGAGGCGATGGCACTTTGCGTGGGGCTCACGAGATTGCGAAAGAGGCCACGTCCCGTGGACTTGCGCTTTCTGTGGTGGGCATTCCCAAGACAATCGACAACGACGTCGCCTTCGTCGACCGCACATTCGGCTTCGAGACCGCGGTTGCCCTTGCGAGCGACGTTCTTTCAGCGGCACATGCCGAAGCGCGAAGTGTTCGCAATGGTGTGAGCATTGTTCAACTCATGGGACGCGACGCAGGCTTCATCACCGCGTCCGCGACGCTCGCGAGCGCTGAAGTGAACGTGTGCTTAATCCCAGAAGTGCCCTTCTCTTCGCAAGTGCTTCTTCGTTACCTCGAAGATCGGCTTTCTGCACGAGGTCATGCGCTCATCGCGATCGCGGAGGGCTGCGGCGCCGGGCTCGTGGGCGAGACGGGAGATGGGCGAGGGAAAGATCGCGCTGCCGGAATCACGCTCAAGAAAATGGTCTCCGCCCATTTCGAACCGATCGGCACAAGGGCGGTAGTCAAGTATATTGACCCTAGCTACACAATACGAAGCGTGATCGCCAATGCGTCAGACGCGATTTATTGCGACCAACTGGCCCGCCACGCGGTGCACGCTGCAATGAGCGGCCGTACGGACCTTCTGGTTGGAAGGCTGCATCGCGAGTTTGTGCACGTTCCGCTCAACATCGCCACAAGTGTCGTCCGTCGGGTCGAGCCACATGGTGAGCTGTGGCGCTCGGTGTTGCAAGCCACAGGGCAGCCTTCGTTCACGTAGTCAAGTACTGGAACTTTTGCGCTGACAGTCAGTTGTGCTGCCTTGTCTAAAATCTATTTGGAACTGAATGCTGTGCCGCTGCGCCAGCGATCATCTCGACTTCCGGTTCCGTTCCAAAGGCGCCTTCCCACTTCGCGACGATGACAGAGGCGAGACCATTGCCCATCACGTTGACGGACGTACGGGCCATGTCCATCACCTCATCGACCGCAAGAAGCATGGCAACGCCTGCCTCACCAGGTAAGTGAAAGCCGTCGCACGTCGCCGCGATAATGACGAGCGTCGCGCGTGGCACGCCAGCGACGCCCTTCGACGTGAGCATGAGCGTGAGCATCATCGCGATCTGTTGTCCAAGTGTGAGTTCAATCTTGGCTGCTTGCGCAATCGTCAACGTTGCAAGCACAAGGTAGAGCGTCGAGCCGTCGAGGTTGAACGAGTACCCGGTGGGGATCACAAATCCGGCGATGCGTCTCGGAACACCAAACTTCACGACGCCATCAAGCAACTTGGGCAAGGCCGATTCACTGCTTGCAGTTGAAAACGCGGTGAGCATCGGCTCGCGGATGGCGCGCAGGAAGGCGAGTACAGGCGTCCTCGTGATCCACATGAGCGGAATGAACACGCACGCGACTAAAAGCAACAATGCGAGATACAAACTGCCGACAAGGCGCGCGTATTGCGTGAGAAGCGACCCAACAGCCGGCCAACCGCTCACAAAACCTGCGACGCCGTATTGACCCGCAGCCATGTGGCTCACGTTGTAAGCCATCGCGCCAAACACGCCGATTGGCGTGAGCTTCATCACGAAGTCGGTGTACTTGAACATCGTTTGCGCGACCGCTTCGAAGAAGTGCAGCACCGGCTTGCCACGTTCACCGATGCGCGTGAGCGCGACGCCGAAGATCGTGGCGAAGACCACGAGTGGCAAGATGTCACCCTCGGCCGCGTGCTTCACAAGGTTTGTCGGAAGCGCATGAAGTGCGATGTCCCAACCGTCCTGAGGCTTGACCAATGTGCCAGGCGGATGAGCCGAGAGATCGAGCGTCAAGAGCGCTCCGGGTTTGATCGTGTTGGCGACCGCGAGCCCGATAAAAAGTGCAATCGTTGTTACGATTTCAAAGTACAGGAGCGACTTCACGCCCATGCGTCCGACAGCTTTTGCGTCACCAGTCTGCGCGATGCCCACAACGATTGTGGAAAACAGCAACGGTACGATGAGGCCCTTGATGAGCCCAATGAAAGCCTTCGAGCAGAAGTAGAATAATTTGTAACTGGTCGGGTGCGCATCTTGGGGCAAAAAGCCTCCGAAGATGACGCCAGCGAAGAGGCCGACGAAAATCCAAAATGTGCTCGATCGATACCAGGGGCGACTCATCGCGCCCGAAAGTATCAGCTTGAGGTGGGCTTGGGCTCAGCGCTGCGCGGCGTCGCAGAAGCGAATCACAAGGTTACGACCCTCGCCCCGCTTTACGCGCTTGCACAATTCGCCAAGATTTTCGTCGCTATCGACGACTTCGCCTTCGGTGGGCTCGGACGTCTGAGCCTCGAAAACACAATGTTCTAGCGCTATCCATTGCCCCTGAAACTCGGTGCGCCGTCGTATTTCCGGCCAGGGGAGTCGTATGCCCATGATGTGAAACCTTGCCTCGACCCGTAAGAACGGTTCGGAGCCGGAGATGCTTAGCTCCGCAGGTCGAGGTGGTCAATTGTAGGCGCACTTGCGCCTGAGCAAGGGGTACGTGACGCTATGGCAATATGGTCAACAATGTTGACATATTGAACGTATATCGTCCCGACGCGTCAGAAAGCGTCACGCCAAATCGATAGCGACCGTGAAGGCCGTTGAGTTCGAGCCTCAAGTAGAAAACACCGTCGTCACGCACGGTTGCCCTCGCCGACCGAACAACGTCGCCCTCACGTTCGGCCACGAAGATCACCGCGTGCGAAGCGGGCTTGAGCGCACGACCTGTGAGTCCGACAGCACCGGAGAGAATGCCCGTGGGCAGCACCGTGAGAAGTTCGATGTCATTTTGCGCGTACGCATAGCGAGGCATCGGCGACAGCTGCGGAACAACGATGCGGCCGCGCGGATCGAACCGGTTATCGGATCGAACGGATTGCCCTTGCTCTGGAACGCCACCCTCCACGTCGCCGAAGCAACTGGGCGCAGAGCGTTCTCCGCCGTCGACGACTTCGTAGTGCAAGTGAGGCATCGTTGAAAATCCGGTATTGCCCGACTTGCCAAGGAACTGACCTCGGTGAACGAGTTGACCAGGCCGCACGACGATCGAGTGCGGCGCGAGGTGCTGATAGATGCTCTGAAATCCGTGGCCGTGATCGATACTGACCCTGTTTGCGCGCCGTCGCAGTTCCTCTCGCGCACCACCTTTGACAAAGTGATCGGTAACGTCGATGACGACGCCGTCACCAGACGCGACGATCGGCGTGCCCTCTTGAACGTCGAAGTCCCACGCAAACTCGTTGACGCCAGTGTGACTAAAGGCGCCGTGATTGCCTTGGAGAATGCTCGCCTGCGCGCCAGCGACAAGCGGCAAACGATAGAATTCACAAGGTTCGCTTTTTGGAACAACCGCGTTGGGTGCGCACGCAATAAGGGTCGCCAACCCGAGACTCGCAACGACGCGAATCATCGCTCCACAAGAAGCGCGATGCCTTGACCGACGCCGATGCACAACGACGCGAGGCCACGCTGCCTGTCATTGGCAACCATGCTGTGCACAAGCGTACCGAGAATGCGTGCGCCACTTGCCCCAATGGGGTGGCCCAACGCGATTGCACCGCCGTTGACGTTGACCTTGCTCGCATCAAGCTCGAGTCCGCGCATGCAAGCGAGTACCTGTGCAGCGAACGCTTCGTTGAGCTCGATGGCGTCAAGTTCGTTTGACCGCCAACCCGCGCGCACCAGCGCCTTTTGCGCGGCTGGAATGGGTCCTTCGCCCATCGTGCTGGGATGGACGCCGGCGGTCGCGTGCGAGACGACACGCGCCAAAGGCGAAAGGTTCATTTCCTTGACGATCTCTCCACTGACGAGGAGCAAGGAAGCAGCGCCATCGTTAATGGGTGAGCTGTTGCCTGCTGTGACCGAACCGTTCTTACGAAAGACTGGTCTTAGGGCCGAAAGCGCTGCAGCCGTCGAGTCAGCGCGGGGCGATTCGTCACTTGTAACGATCGATTTTTCGCCCTTCTTGCTAACGATTTCAACGGGAACGATCTCACGTTCGAAGGCGCGATTTTCGATGGCAAGAACTGCTCGTCGATGCGACTCGACGGCGAAGGCATCTTGGTCTTCGCGACTGATGCTCCACTTGGTAGCGACCTCTTCGGCGGTCTCGCCCATCGAGAGGAGTGGAAATCGATCGACCATCTTACTATTTTCGAATCGCCAACCGATGGTCGTGTCAAAGACTTTGGGTGGCTGACGCGAAAAAGCTTCTTCGGTTTTTCCGAATACGAACGGCGCGCGCGACATGCTCTCGACGCCGCCAGCGATAACAACTTCGGCTTCGCCGGTTGCGATGCGCCTCGCAGCATCACACACCGCTTCGAGACCAGAGCCACAGAGCCGGTTAACCGTAACCGCAGGAACCTCGAACGAGATGCCCGCGAGCAAGCTCGCCATGCGCGCCACGTTTCGATTGTCTTCACCCGCCTGATTGGTTGCGCCGAAAACGACATGGTTCACAAGATTGACGAGATCGGGATGACGAGCGGCTAGCGCACGAATGACGTGCGCGGCTAAATCGTCAGGACGCACCGAAGAAAGGGCGCCTTTGTATCGACCGATAGGTGTGCGGAGCGCGTCGATGATGAAGACGTCTTGCATGATCCGTTACCTCGCTTTGACGATGGGCAGTCCGTCTTTCCATTCATAGAAACCTTCGCCCGTTTTCTTACCGAGCTTCCCTGCGCGAACCATAGTCCGCAGTAAAGGAGGTGGACGAAATTGCTCGCCGAGTTCACGGTGAAGGTGCTCGAGAATTGCTAACCGCACGTCGAGTCCTACGAGGTCGGTTAGCTTGAGTGGACCCATTGGATGGCGGTAACCAAGCTCCATGCCGCGATCGATATCAGCTGCCGAAGCGACACCTTGCTCGACCATGCGCATGGCCTCGCAGCCCAGGATCACGCCGAGTCGACTCGTCGCGAATCCGGGAACGTCGCGAACCACGATGGCCGATTTATTGAGCGCTTGAGCAAATGAAACTGCACGAGCGACATTTTCGTCGGAAGTGTCGACACCGCGCACAACCTCGATAAGATCCATGATCGGCACAGGATTGAAAAAGTGCAGGCCAACGACACGCGCGGCTTGCCCTGTGCGAGCGCCAAGTTCGGTGACCGACAGCGACGAGGTATTCGTTGCGAGCAGACAATCGCTTGGCGCGCTGTTGGCCATTTCTTTGAGGATCGACACTTTGAGATCGATGAGTTCGGGCACGGCTTCGATGGCGACGCTCGCGTTCTTCGTTGCGCCTGCAATCGTGGTTTCGATGTGGATGCGTGCGAGCGTCCTTTGGCGCTCGTCGTCGGCGATTTTCCCCTTTTGCACGAGGCGCTCAAAGATCTGCGTGATGCTGAACTTTGCCGCCTCAGCGCGCGCCGAAACGCTGTCGACGATGTGGACGTCATAACCCCGCTGCGCGCAATGTTGCGCGATGCCTTGACCCATCGTGCCCGTTCCCACGATCGCGATTGCGGGGGTCGACTCCGATGTCGACTCAGACATTGAGCGCAGCTCCACATGTGCACGCCTCAGGAACGTGTGCGCGATGGTAAACGCGTCCGCACTTTGGACAGATGCGCGCGTCCGCCTCGAACGTGATGACTGTGTCGCTTGCGGCGCAGCGCTTACCGGCGATGTGAAGCGGCTCGAGCTGAAGAAGGGTGCCGCTCTCCGCGTCGAATGCGAGTTCTTCTCCGAGGCCAACGACCGCAGGAATGCGATCGCGCGCTTCACTGACGATGCGTCCAACGAGGTCGGTATCCTTCGTTCGCGAGGCGCGCACCGTGACTGCGGCCCCCTTGTCGTCTTTGCCTTCAACGACAAGCGTGTCGTTGCTCAGCGCGACACTCGCGATTTCATACCAAGGCATGCGTTGAAGCGCGTCGCCACGTTCGATGGCGATGCCGCCGTCACCGACGCGAATGGCACCCGGCGGAGCGCTGAACCAAATCGCGCCCGCAAGTCCGATTGCGCCGCCGGCGAGGAGCCAAGGCGCTGCGGCAATGGGCGCTGCATCAGCCGCGCGAAGTAGTTGGGCATAGGTGCCTGCGCCCATTGCAGCTGCAGCGGCACCGCCGATGGCAAACGTGATCGAGTTGCCTGTCGACGAGGCTGGGTAGCGTCGCTCTGTTCGCGCGCGATTCTTAAGTTTCTTGTTCGCTTTGGCCATTGCGCCGCATACGTTACACCAACCAATTCTCGGATGGTGAAGGGCAATTGCGCGCCATTTGTAACTCTATTTGGTAAGTATCCCGAGCGCCTCACGAATAAGCTCAGCGATGGGCGCGTCCGGTAATCGCTCGGCAAGCGCAGCGACGGCCCGCTCGGCTTCAGCGGGCCTGTAGCCCATCCCGGTGAGAGCGCTTACCAACTGGCCTGCAACGTCTTGCTTGGGCTTCGATTTCGACGTCGATATTTCGACGATAGGACCCGTTGGCAAGAGCTTGTCGCGAAGCTCGAGGACGAGCCGTTCGGCGGTTTTTTTTCCGACACCCGGTACTTTGGTGAGGGCCCCCACGTCTTTGCGCGCGATGGCGAGCGCCAACTCATTGGCGGGCAGCGCACTGAGAATACCGAGCGCACTCTTTGGACCGATGCTGCTCACGCCGATGAGCGTGCGAAAGGCGCTGCGATCGATATCGGATGCGAAACCGAACAGCGTGAATGCGTCCTCGCGAACGTGGGTGTGGACGATAATCGTAACTTCGCCAGAGCTATTTTGAGACAGGCGGCCGACGGTGCCGAGGGGCACGAGGACTTCGTAGCCGACACCGTGGACGTCCAGGACGATTGCGTTGTCGTCGTCTTGGGATGCGATGTGGCCGACGAGACGCGCGATCATGGGGAGGTACGGTACAGGAGGGGCAGCGGGAGGGACAGCGGCAGCGACGGCGGAAGCGCTTAGACGAGTCCGATCATTTCCTTTAGTTCTCCGCGGGCATCGAGTGCGGCCAGCTCGTCGAAGCCGCCGATCGGTTGCTCTGCGATGAAAATTTGTGGCACCGTCTTGCGGCCCGTCGCTTGCACGAGCCAGTCGCGCGTGGCTTCGTCACTTGCGTCGATTTCTTCGTAGGGGATGCCCCGCTTGGTCAGCAACATCTTCGCCCTCACGCAATAGGGGCAAACCTTCGTCGAATAGATGCGCACGCGAGCAGCCATTTGCGCATTGTACCGCGCGCGAGGCTCCTTTGCGAACGCGTGATATCCTCGCGTCCGCGATGGCCAACGAGAAGACGATTCACCTCGACCGCTATACCCCTGACGCACGAGCACTTGTTGCGGGCGCGCAAAGCCTCGCCGACGAACGAAAGCACACGCTCGTGGAGCCGATTCATCTGCTCGCGCGCGCAATCGATCGTGATCCGGGTGTGGGCGAGGTGTTCAAGCTCGCCGGCGCCAATGTGCGCGACATGGCCATCGAGGCTGAATCTGCACTATCGAAGTTACAAAAGAACGTCAGCGGCCTTGCCTATATGTCCCAAGCCCTTCAGTCACTTCTTGGCCGCGCGGAAAAGGAAGCCGGCTCGGGCCAAGTCACGACCGAGCACTTGCTCAATGCGCTCTCACAAGAAATCCGCGGCGCTGCGGCCGTCGTGCTTCAGGCGTTCAGCCTGGGGCCCGGGTCACTAAGGCCCCACATGGCGGCCCTCACGTCGGTGCCGCGCGATATCCCAGGGGCTAGCGGAACTGCATCGCAAGTCGACGCGTCCGCTTTTACCGTCGACTGGGTTGAGCGCGCAAAACGAGGCGAGATCGATCCCGTGATCGGACGCGACAACGAAGTCCGTCGCTTGCTCCAAATTCTCGAACGTCGTCAGAAGCAACATCCATTGCTTGTCGGCGAAGCGGGCGTCGGCAAATCGGCGATCGTCGGAGCGCTTGCGTCGCGCATCGCGGCCGGCGAAGTACCGAAGAACCTTTCGCAACTGCGCGTGCTCGAATTGCAACTTGGAGCGCTGCTCGCAGGCGCAAAGCTTCGTGGCGAAATCGAGGAACGACTCAAGCAAGTGATCGCGAGCTTCAAAAAAACCGACGCGCTCCTCTACATCTCAGCATTCGACGGCCTCTTCGGTCAGCAGAGTGGCGGCGTCGCAGAGCTCCTAAAGGCGGCACTCTCGCGCGGCGAACTGCGTCTCTTGGCGACCACAACCCCAGAAGGGCTGCGCAAAGTATCAGAGAAAGACAGCGCGCTTGTTCGTCAATTTTCTTTAATACCCATTGAGCCAGCCACCATGGACCAAGCGGTGGAGATTTTGCGCGGCGTCGCGACGAAGTACGAAGCCCATCACGGCGTGCAGATCGGCGATCCCGCGATCGTTGCATCGGTCAACATGGCCAAGCGCTACGTGCAAGAGCGCGCCCTACCTGACGCCGCGATCGATTTGCTCGACGAAGCCGCTGCTCGCAAGCGGGTCGAACTTGATGGCGTGCCCGTCGAAATCGACAAAAAAATGCGTCGACTCACGTCCCTTCGCGCGCAACTCGCGGCGTTATCGGACGACGAAGACGCGATGAGCATCAAAACCCGTGGTCGCCTCACAGAAGAGATGTCGACACTCGAACCGGTTGTGACGGAGATGCGCTCAAAGCTCGATTCACGCAAGGGTGCAGCGGCGGCGCGCGACTCGCTGCAGTCCGAATTATCGCGCGCTCAAATGCAACTCGAAGAGGCACGAAAGAGCCAAGACTTCGCGAAGCTTGGCGAACTCGAACACGTGCAATTGCCAGACATCAGGCGACGCCTCGAAGCCGCCGAGGCGGCAGTCACACGAGAAGGACCGCTCGCCACTTCAAAAGTGCTCACCGAGGGTGACATTGCCGCGGTTCTCGGCGATTGGACCGGTATTCCCGTCGCGCGAATGCTCGAGTCCGAAGCTGACAAACTGCTGCGCATGGAGGAGCGGCTCACCAAGCGCGTCGTCGGACAAGAAGAAGCCGTTCGTGCCCTTGCGCGCGCGGTGCGCCGAGGACGCGTTGGCCTTCGCGACGCAGGCAAGCCGATCGGCTCGTTTCTTTTTCTAGGCCCAAGCGGCGTCGGCAAGACCGAGCTCGCCAAAGCACTCGCCGAATTTCTGTTCGACGATGAGCAATCGATGACGCGCCTCGACATGAGTGAGTTCATGGAGAAGCACATGGCGCAACGACTCGTCGGAGCGCCGCCTGGCTACGTCGACAGCGAAGAGGGCGGCTTTCTCACCGAAGCGGTTCGCAAGCGACCGTACAGTGTGCTCCTGTTCGACGAAGTCGAAAAAGCGCACGGTGATGTGTTCAACTTATTGCTTCAGGTTCTTGACGATGGCCGACTGACGGACGGTCGCGGCCGCATGGCCGACTTTTCGAACACGGTCGTCATTATGACGAGCAACATCGGGAGCAAACGCCTCTTAGAATCGGACGCCAAACTGTTCGAATCTGATGATGGCCGCGAGGCCCTAAGAGACGTCATGATGGAGGACTTGCGCAGTTTCATGCGACCTGAGTTCATCAACCGAATTGACGACATTCTCCTCTTCCGGCCTCTCTCTAAGGACAACCTCAGGGGCATCGTCGACATTCAGCTGAAGCGGCTCGGCAAGTTGGTCGAAGACCGTGACTTGCGGGTAGAACTCACCGACGCAGCCAAGAACCTCATCGTCGAGCTTGGGTACGAACCTGCGTTCGGCGCGCGGCCCATCAAGCGCGCCATTGTGAAGCATCTGCAAGATCCGCTCGCCGAGGAAATCTTACGCGGCGGCTACGCGGCCGGACAGACGATCCGCGTCGACTCCGATGGTTCAACGTTTAGCTTCTCGACGTCGAAGTAGTTCCGGTAGTTGACGATGCACATTCACCTCATCGGCATTTGCGGAACCGGCATGGGAGCACTCGCGCTGCTCCTTCGAGAGGCAGGGCACACTGTCACGGGATCCGATACCAACTTTGATCCACCGATCGGTCCTGCACTTGAGGCGGCGTCAATTGAATGCATGCGAGGTTACAAATCGGAAAACCTCGAGCCGCGACCCGACTTAGTCGTCGTCGGCAACGTCGTTCGAAAGGATAATCCGGAGGCCGCGGCCGCAGAGACCTTGCAACTCGATCGCACTTCAATGTCTGACGCTCTCCGGCGCATGTTCCTCACTGGCCGAAAACCACTCATCGTCGCAGGAACGCACGGCAAAACGACGACGAGCGCGATGTGCGCACTTCTGCTGGAGAGGGCGGGCTTTCATCCCGGATGGTTTATCGGCGGCGTTCCGAAGAACCTGCCGAGCGCGGCAGCCATTGGCGAAGCGCGGCGTAAATTGATCGGTAGCAGTGCCAAATTGGGGCCTTTCGTCATCGAGGGTGATGAGTACGACGCTGTGTACTGGCACAAGCAACCCAAATTTTTCGACTACGTCGGTGCATCACAACAAGACGTGGCCATCGTCACGAGTGTCGAATTCGATCACATCGATATCTACCCAACGGTTGAAGCATACGAGCGCGCGTTCTCTGATTTCATCGCGCGCATTCCCGAGGCGGGTTTGCTGGTCTGCTCGGCGCACGACGCAAGGTTGACCGCGCTTGCAGATGCCCACGCGCGCTGTCGCGTTGTCTACTACGGCGTCGAACGTGATCCGAATACCGGCGTCACGCCAACGTGGATCGCGTCGCCTTCACACGAGGAGGGAAGGCATCAGCACTTTGATGTGTACGCAAGCGGAGTCTCACTCGGTCGGCATTCGCTTAAGGTTTCCGGACAGCACAACGTTCGCAACGCGCTCGCCGCGATGGCTGCGTGCGCAGAAGGTTTCGCGGCGCCCATCCGAGAGCTGCGTTCGTCGATTGCCGCATTTGAAGGCGTCAAGCGGCGGCAGGAAATTATCGGAACTGTCAACGGAGTTACCGTTTACGACGACTTCGCGCACCACCCCACCGCTGTGAACGAAACACTTTTGGGCATGAAGCGCCGCCACCCAAGCGGCCGCCTGTTTGCAGTATTTGAGCCGCGAAGTGCAACGGCTGTTCGCAACGTGCACCAAATCGGTTACGAATCAGCGTTCGCCGCGGCAGACCGCGTTTTGCTCGCGCCGCTTGGTCGCGCAAACATTCCTGAATCTGAACGTCTCCACCTACCAAAACTTGCAAACGCAATTGGCTCAAAGGCAACCGTTTGCGAAAGTGTCGAGACAATTCTCAATATATTACAAGGTGAGTTACAAATGGGCGACGTCGTTGCAATTCTCTCAAATGGTACATTCGGAGGCATCCACAACCGCCTCCTCGAGCAATTGCGAGCGCGTTCGTGACGCCAACAACGATCGAGCTCGCAGAGCTCACCAAGATCGCCCTCGAGGCTGCAACCGTCGCCGGGAAGCTCGTTCATGCGGCATGGCGCAAATATCCGATCGCTGAGCGCAAGGGGCGAATCGATCTCGTCACCGAATGGGACAGGCGCAGCGAAGCGTGCATCGCAGAGTTCCTTGCAAAGCGAGCGCCCTTTCCCATCATTGGCGAAGAGGGCACCGGACACACCCGAACGGCGACCGAAGCGCCCACTTGGTACGTCGATCCCATCGACGGTACGACCAACTTTGTGCACGGCCATCCTTTTTACAACGTTTCGGTTGGGCTCGCACAGAACGGCAATCCCCTTCTCGGTGCGGTCGTCGCGCCGGCGTTGGGCATTTGCTGGACAGGCTACGCAGGCGGACCTGCCGAGCGCAACGGTGAGACTTGCTTCGTCAGCAAGGTCAATGACCTTGACGATGCGCTCGTTGCAACAGGATTCCCCTACGACCGCAGGACAAATCCTGACAACAATCTCGCGCCCTTCATTCACATGAAGACCAAGCTCCTCGGGGCACGGCGGTGTGGCGCAGCAGCGATCGACTTGTGCTTCGTCGCCGATGGTACTTACGATGCCTATTGGGAACGCACCGTTCGTCCTTGGGACATCACCGCTGGCGCAGCAATCGTCCGAGCGGCAGGTGGCATCGTGACCCACTACTCAGGAGCGCCCTTCAACGTTGCGGAGCCTCACCTCCTTGCTGCCAACGCACTATTACATCCGCACATCCTCGCGGAATTGAAGAAGGCACCGCTGACGTTCGAGTAACCGATGGAGCTGCATTCACGACGCGCAACCGTTCGCTTAGGCCGAGCGATCGCCGCATTGCTGCAACCGTCGATGCTCGTTCTGCTCACCGGCGATCTTGGCACTGGCAAAACGTTCCTCGTGCGCTCAATCTGCCGCAGATTGGGCGTGCCGGTGAGCGAGCGCATCACGAGTCCCACCTTCTCCTTGGTGCACGAATACGAGGTCGATCGGGGCACCGTCTTGCACGCTGACCTCTACCGCTTGCGCGAGGCCAAGGACGCTTGCGCCGAAATTGCGCGGCTTGGACTCGCAGAGCGACGGCGCGAAGGCGCGATCGTCCTCGTCGAATGGGGCAACGAACTTGGGAGCTTGCTCGGTTTCACGTATGATTTGCAGGTTACACTCACCCGAACAGATATGAGCCGTACCGCCTTCGTCGACGGCCCGCTGGCGGCACATTTGTCAACGAAGTGAACCATAAGTACAAGCTCCTCACCGCTATCGTGGTGCTCGCGATGATCGCGGGCAGCATTCGATTCATCTATCGAAACACGCGTGATCAGAAGCCTGTCAACGTGCCGCTCAGCGCGACATTCCGATTCGAAAGCGACCGAAGTTCATTCACGGTCGACGACATGTCATTTCAATTCGCGGTGACGGTCGATGGCAACGTCCACCCGGTCACGCTTGGTCCTGGCGATCTTGTGTCGCAAGCGCAAGGCTCTCAAAGCTACTCGTTGCCTCTAGGACTCGAAGGCGGCGAGCCCTCCCTCATCCTCAAAGTGAGTCAACGCAACGACGAGGACGCCGTCCGGTTTGATCTCGACGGACGCGGGCCCGAAGAGACGCACACCATCGCGTTGCGCGTCGGGTTCTCGAGCAAGATTTCAACATTTGTAACTGGATTTGGCGTATTTGGAGACACCGCAAACGCGACCGGCCCTATCGCTACGCTTGAAACGTCACCAAAAATGATCTCTTTCGTTTCGCCGCGAGGAAATCTCGATCTATCAACCGAGATCCGCGACAACGAAGCCCTCACTTGGGTCTCGAGCGCGGAAGCGACGATTACGCCGAGCATGCCCGCAAGTACGAGCCTTACCTTTCTCGCGGCCGACAACTCGCAATCAATCTGGAAGCGCGCATTTTCTACAGCCGGTGTTGCGACGCGGCCACTGCGCGGAAAGGTCACCGGCACCAAAGCACGCGCAAGCATAATCGGCTCGACGGCCGCGGGAATACCTTGGCTACTCGCAAAGGCAAACGAGTCTGGAACCTTCGAAGTCGAAGCGCCCGAAGACGTCGTCGACTGGGCTGCGTCCGTCGACAGCACACGCGCGAGTCGCGTCGTAACGCAAATGCCAGGCCCCAACGCAGAAGTCATCCTCGACGTATCGCCGGGCGGTGAACTTGCCATCAAAGTGCTCGATTTTGATACGAAGGAACCACTCACCGCACGCATCTTCGTTCGCGGCGTCACAGGAACGGCCGACCCCAGCTTTGGTCCCGACTATCGCGCGTCAGGCGCAGGACCCCTTATCGACGCCAAACTCGGCAACGCAACGACGCCGATCCCCGCGGGCCGATACCGCGTCGGTGCGACGCACGGGCCAGAGTTCACGGTCGATCAACGTGACATCGTCGTCGATCCAAGCCGCACCACCTCGGTCACTCTCATGCTTCGCCACGTTGTTCCCACCGACGGATCGATTGCGTGCGATCTGCATGTACATGCGCGACCTAGCTTTGACTCGCCCGTACTCCCCGAAGATCGCGTGCTGTCGCTCGTGTCGGCAGGTGTCGAGTTTGCCGTGCCAACCGAACACAATGCCGTAGGTGATTACGGGCCCGCCGTCTCGGTGCTCGAAGGCAGCGACAAGCTCGGTTGGGTACCCGGCGTCGAAATTACAACCTGGGGACCAGCCTTTGGACACTTTGGTGTGTTCCCCTACCCCGTTGCCGCAAAGCCGCCGCCAAACCGAGGCCCCCTCAAACGCATCATCGAACTTTCGCGCGCTGGCGATCCCAAGCGCGTCCTTGTCATTCATCACCCTCGCATGCCCAAGGGGATCGGGTATTTCAACATTGTCGGTTACAAACCGAACCAAAAGACCCCGCAGGCGATGCGGTTTGATTTTGACGCTATCGAAGTCTTCAACGGCTACGAAGCCGAACGCATCGATCGCGTCGAAGCTGTACTCGCGGACTACTACGCGCTCCTCAATGCGGGTCACCACTTCGCAGCCACGGGCAGCAGTGACTCGCATCGGATCATGTTTCGCTGGGCCGGCTACCCGCGCACGATGGTGCGTGTAAGCAAACCGGAAGCCATTTATTCCGACCCCTCCGAGATCGTCGAGGCCATCAAACTCGGAAAAGGATACGTGACCAATGGGCCAATGCTCGACCTCACACTCGACGGCGCAAAACCCGGTGAGAGTGTCGAAATCGGCGCTCGCATCGAAGCCAAGTTGCGCGTCTGGGCTGCCCCATGGATCGATCTAACGAGCATTGCAATTGTCGCAGACGGGCAAATAGTCCAGAATCTTGACGTTCAATCCTACTCGACAGAGTGGGGCAACGAGCTGGCGGTGAAAGCACTCCGCATCGAAAAAACCATGCCGCTCGATCTCACCGGCAAGCATTGGGTCATGATGATCGCGCGCGGAAAGCGACGCATGGACGACGTGCTTCCTTTCATGCCTTTGGTGCCATTCGGCTTCACGAATCCCATATGGCTTCGCGCGCCAGGCAGCGGCTCAACAGCCCCAGCGCGACCGTAAAGTGGGTGCTCACGCCCCCAGCTCAGCTTCGGCAACGCCCAGGATCGTCCACCAATAGGTCTCCCTCGCACTTGGTACGCCGATTGCCAATGCCGCGGAGCAGGGCACCCGCCCATGGAGGATGTTGATATGAAGAAGTTTGTTGGTTTCGTTTCGATCGTCTCGCTTCTCGCGGCTTGCTCAAAGCCGACACCCGAAGAGCAAAAGAAGAAGGAAGACGAGCTCGCTGCAGCACTCGCATCCGCACTTGGCGTTCCAAGTGCGGGCGCTCCGAAGACCGGTGGTGGTGGTGCAAAGGGTGGCGGCACTGTCGAGTTGACCAAGTTTGGCATCAAGGCCTCAGCGCCTGGCGAGACCGAAGCACCGCAGCTCATGGACAGCGGCGATCGCGTCTTGGTCATGGCGAGCGGGTTTACGGTAGGGGTCGCCGAGGCAAAAAAAACCGATCCCAAAAAGGTCAAAGACGCACAAGACGCCGCCAAGGACTTTAACCCCAAGGGCATGAAAACCGAAACGCTGCCTGATGGCTGGGCGCTCACGTATACGAACACCGGAAGCGCTGGAACGAACTACTGGGTCACCGTTCGACGTGAAATTGGGGGCAAGGGCTATCTGTGTGAGACCACACAGAACACGCTCGAGCAACAGAACTTGTCGCTCGCGTTCTGTAAGAGCCTCGCGGCCAAGTAAGCAGGCGTCAGCGCGCTACCCTTGGTTCTGGTGCGAAAGGCGGTTACGCTGCCGGCTCACCTTCAACAGGAAATCCGGCCGTGGACCTCGCATTCGGTCGATATCGCCTTCTTGAACGCCTCGGCGAAGGCGGCATGGCAGAAGTTTTCAAAGCCAAGAGCTACGGCGTCGAGGGCTTCGAAAAGGTACTGGTCATCAAGCGCATCCTGCCAGCGCTCGCAAAGAATCCGGCATTCGTCGACCTGTTCGTTCGCGAGGCCAAGCTCGCCGTCCGACTCTCACATGCCAACATCGTGCAGGTGTTTGACCTCGGCCTTGCGCCGATGGAAGGCGCCGAGAGCGCGTACTTCATCGCGATGGAGTACGTGCACGGGTTCGACCTTGCGAAGGTTCTCACGCGCGCAAGGCAACAGGGCACAGTGCTTCCCATCGCCATGTGCGTTCACTTGGTGGCCGAGGTCGCGAAGGGTCTCGACCACGCACACCGACGGCGCGATGAACAACTAAAGCCGCTTGGCATCGTCCATTGCGACGTCTCGCCTCAAAATATTCTCCTCTCGTTCGAAGGCGAAGTGAAGGTCACCGACTTCGGCATCGCAAAAGCACGCGGGGTTGTCGAACTGGGAACGAACGAAGAGGACACTTTCGCGCGCAAGCTACGCGGCAAGTTCGTGTACATGAGCCCCGAGCAAGCATCGCAAGGGCAAGTAGACGCTCGCAGCGATCTCTTCTCGCTCGGCGTCGTGCTCTACGAGCTGCTGACCGGCGTGAACCCATTTCGCGCAGCGAGCACATTCGAAACACTGCGGCGCGTGCAAGCCGCAGAGGTGCCGCCGATTGAGCTGCTTCGGCCCGATCTGCCATCTGCGCTCGTGCAAATTGTTCAAACTGCGTTACAAAAAGATCTCGCCGCTCGCTTTGCAGATGCGGGTCGCATGTACGAAACGCTTCTCGCGTTTCTCTATCGCGAGGGCCTGCGCTTCGGATCGCACGAACTCACGGCATTCATGGCCGACCTTCGTCGCAGCGAACGTCGCACGCCCATCCCACCAGAACCGCCATCCCAACTCGACGAAGGCGACGCACTCGCGCCAGAGCGAACACCCGTTGAAGTACCGTCAATCCGAGCGCAGCGCGCAAGACCACCACACGATGTCCCCGAAGCCGATCGCGCTGACACCCCGCGCGAAAGACGCGAGGTTACCGCTTTGGTTCTCGAATGGAGCGACCGCGCTAGTGGCGAAAACATCGACCTGCCCGTCGCGCTCGATGTGCTGCGGCGCTACGGCGCGCACATCGTCGAATCAAACAATTCGCAAGTCGTCGCCTATTTCGGGCTCAGCGATCCAGACGGACGCGACACCGAAATCGCCACGCGAGCCTCTTTGGTCGCCCTTCGCTCTTGCGTGCGCGAAGCAAGCGCGGGACTGCATAGCGGCCAGGCATTCATCAACGATCGAGGCGAGTTACTTTTAGACGCGCAAGTGAGCGGACTCACCCAAGTCGCGTGCGAACTCGCGCGTGTTCACGCAGGACGTGTCGCCATTAGCGCCGTGTCGATGCGGCAGGTCAAATCGCACTTCGATTTCGAATCGTTCCCCGACAAGCACTTGCCAACGCTCTCCGTGTCCGGGCTCTTTGTTCGCGAGCAACGTCATCCAACCGAAGCGTTCGGCCGCTTCGTGGGTCGCAAAGACGAGCTCCGTGTCATCGGCGAGATATTGGCGCTCGCCACGCGGCGTGTGCCGCAGATCATTACGCTGCGCGGCGATCATGGCACCGGGAAAACTCGCCTGCTCTACGAAGTCGAGCGACGGCTGCGCAAAGGTCACTACAACGTCGGA
>JAHFDZ010000083.1 GCA_023248745.1 Myxococcales bacterium
AGGAAAGCGTCTTTCCTTTTTCGAAGTTCCCCGGCGTCGACACCATTCTTGGGCCCGAGATGCGATCGACAGGCGAAGTCATGGGCATCGCCGACACGTTCGCGCGCGCATTCGCAAAGGCCATGATGTCGAGCGGACAAGAGTTGCAGAAGCTGCAAGACCCTACCCGCAAACGGCGTGCGTTTCTCAGCGTTCGCGACGAAGACAAACCCGTGGCTGTCGTCGTTGCGCGCCGGCTCCGCGCACTCGGTTTCGACATTGTGGCCACACGTGGCACTGCAGCCGCGATCGCGCGCGCGCGCGTGCCGGTCGAAACCATCAACAAGGTGCTCGAGGGCGATCCTCACGTCGTCGATGCCATTCGAAATGGCAGCATCACGATGGTGGTGAATACGACGATTGGCGCCAAGGAAGTCAAAGACAGTTACGCATTGCGCAGGCAAACATTGCTTGCGAATATCCCTTACTTCACGACTGTCGCCGCAGCGGTTGCTGCGTGCGATGCTCTTGAAGCAACACGGGGCGAAGGTTTACGGGTGCGCTCACTCCAAGAGTGGGCAGACTCGTAAAGATTCGAAACAGAAAAGGGGTAGCTTGAAATGAGAGTATTATGTTCGGGCCTTGCGCTTGTGGTGGTGGCTTGCGCGTCTGACGCCGTACAGGGCGACGCGGCAACGGACGCTGGAGCGACAACAGACACGTCAACAGTTGACGCTGCGTTGCCCGATGCGGCGACAACCGACGCTTCGGATGCGTCCGCGGATGCGTCCGTCAATGATCTTACCTTTTATCCAGACCAAGGCCCTCGCGTCGACTTCGCGTCGAACTGCAAAGCTGGCATCGCGAGCGATGGCTCGGTCTACCTCTATTACCAAGATCGCAACACCAATAAGCAGGTGCGCTCTGTTTCACCGGACGGCCTCACCTTTCCGACAGGTAGCGCGTACACCACGTATGAGAATCACCCGACCCGCATTCAGCTTCCGAGCGGCAAGTGGAAGCGCTACCTCTTCGATCCAAAGACAGCCGTGCTCTCGAGCGAAGCATCAACCGACGGCATCACGTTCATCGCCGAGCAAGGCACGCGATACCAGATCGTTGCCGCAGACAAAGGCACCGCGGGTATCTACGACCACTACGTCGCAGGCACCTCCGTCATGATGCTCTACCTTGGCGATCTGCAAGGATTGAACAACACGCGCGCCGCGATCTCGACCGACGAGGGGATGACGTTCACGTTTAAGGGCACCAACGTCCTTGGCGATGACAGCGCCGGTGGAGGCGCAAATGCGTTTGTCGACATCTCGTCGATCGCGCTCCCGACAGGCGGAAGGCGCCTCTTCGCGATGAAAGGCGGCTCGGGCATCTACAGCTTCACGAACCTCGATCCATCGAACTACCTCGGCTGGAAGCAAGACCCAGGCACACGCGTGGAGAAGACGGCCTGGGGTGATGCGACGCTTACGGGCCTCTTTGATCCAACCGTCGTGCGGCTGAAGGACGGTCGCTATCGCATGTACTTGACCGGCGGCTACGGCCAGAAGCACGAGGCGATCATCAGCGCGACCACGAAGTAGCGATTTCATCGGTGCGCTGAACGCGCGTCGCGAAGACGAGAACTCGACTCGCCTTCCAGTGCGGTTCACGGTACCAGAAAGCGCATGCGCTATTGGTTCATTCCGTTGACTATTTGTGCGCAGGTGGCTTGCGCGCCTGCGTCACTTTCGCGCAACCCTCGCGTGCTGCATCACGCGTTCGCAACGAAGACCATCACCATCATCGGAACGAATGATCTACACGGTCATATCGATCGTCTGCCCGAATTCGCCGGCTACGTAAACAACGTCCGCAAGGCCCGCGACAAAGACGGTGCCGTACTGCTCATCGACGCAGGCGACATGTTTCAAGGCACGCTCGAGTCTAACCAGGTCGAAGGGGCCTCGGTTGTCGATGCCTACAACGCGATTGGGTACGCCGCCGCGGCGATCGGAAATCACGAATTCGATTACGGCCCGATCGGCGACGTCGATCCCAAAACCGCCGGAGTCGATCTTCGTGGAGCGCTCAAAGCGCGAGCGGCCCAAGCCAAATTTCCATTTCTCAACGCAAACGTTACGGAGAGTGATCAGAACATCGGCTGGCCGAACGTCGTGCCTTCGGTATTGGTGAAAGCCTGCGGCATCAGCATCGGAATCATCGGCGTTACGTCAATTGACACACCCCACACGACCGCGAAGGCGAACTTCGTTGGCCTCGGCATCCAGCCGCTGCTCGCAAGCGTGACAGATCAGGCGCGGGCTTTGCGAAAACGCGGCGCGGCAGTCATCATCGTATCCGCGCATGCTGGAGGCGCGTGCAAGAGTCGCGAAAACCCGCTCGCGCTCGAGAGTTGCGAGGCACACTCAGAAATCTTCACGCTCGCAGCGCAACTCGAAACAGGCCTCGTCGACGTCATCGTGGCGGGCCACACCCATCAGGCGGTAGCGCACAAAGTTGCCGGCATTCCCATCATCGAATCGTTTGCGCGTGGTCAGGCATTTGGGCGTGTCGATCTTACGATCGATGCGGTCACGCAAAAGGTCGCTCTCTCCCGCGTGTTCAAACCGCAATCGATTTGCAAACGGCACAACAACAAGGGAGACCGCGCCGAGTCAGACGACAACGCCATCGCTACTTGCGAAACAACGCCGTACGAAGGCGCAGACGTCGTGCCCGACGCGGCCGTCGCCACTGTCGTGAATGACGCTGTCGCGAGAGCATCTCTCAAGCGCAACGAGCCTATTGGCGTGCACGCACCCGAAACGCTCAAAGCCGGATACAGCAACGAGTCAGCACTCGGCAACTTACTTGCCGATTTGATTCGCGACACCACGCAAGGGGCCGATATCGGCGTGATGAACGGCGGAGGCATTCGCTCGCACTTGCCACAAGGCAATCTTATTTACGGTCAACTTTATGAAATAATGCCATTCGACAATCGATTGGTCACGCTGAAGTTACCAGCGCGCTTGATCAAGAAGATGTTGCTGCGATCACTCAAATCGACAAAAGGCATCGTCTCAGTCTCAAGCTTCGAGGCAAGCGCGCGATGCGAGGGAAATAAGCTCGAGATCGATCTGCGCACACGGGCAGGAGAAGACGTCAAAGACGACACCGTACTGACCGTCGTGACATCAGACTACTTGGCTGAAGACGGCGATGGCATGTTCGGAAAGTTACCTGACGGTGCCGTAGTTGACGATCAGGGGCCTGTGATGCGCGAGGCCGTTATCGAGGCCGTAAAGAAGCGCGGCCCGGAACTTGGTCCGAGCAAGAGTTACCTCGATCCAAAGCGCCCGCGCCTCGTCTTCAAAGGAAAGCGCCCGGTGACCTGTCCGTAGTACACTTTCGTGCGTGATGTCGCGTCGCTACCCGCTCATGCCTCTTTCGCGCTTGCGACAAGAGCAGCTCAAGGCAGCAGCGGCAGCGCGAAAATCCCAAGAGGCCGAAGCAGAACGCCTCAAAGCAAACGCGACGCGCGCCGCACTCGCAACCGAGGCTCAGAGCGTCGCTATCGCAAGCGAGAACGAACAAGTTACGCAGCGGCTCGAACAGGGCGAACTTCGCGCATCCGATTTGTCGCGGCACTGCGCATGGACACACGTTGCCGCCCTCACACGTGATCGGCTTCAAAACACAGAAGACGCACTTGTTCAGGAACACGTTCGAGCCGAGGCGGCGTTACACGAAGCCACAGAGAAACTCGCATCCAAAAAGCGCGAGGCCGAAGTGGTCGACAAGCACCAAGCGCGATGGATCAAAGCCGAACACAAGCGCACCGAAGACGCACAAACCGAGGACATCGAGGATCGATGGCGTCGTCCCTGAGTCGCGCGGCTTTTCTGCTCGTCCTCATCGCTTCGGGCTGTCAACGCGCGCGCCAAGCACCCGACGCTCGGTCAATATTGTTGACTGATGGAGCAACGGACGCCACGTCACAGGAGGTGCGCGACGCGAGCGATTCTACGGCGCCAGCAAACGCTTTGTCCTATGCGCCGCTCGCACGCGAGCCCTGGTACGCGGTCATCCAAGATGCAACAACCGTTCGCGATGCCGAAAAGCTGAAAGCGGCATTCACAGCGGTCGAGAAGTCTCTCGCATCCGAGAAATTGTGCAAGTTGCGTTACGATATTGGGCTGCGCCTACAGACATGGGGCGAGTACGCGCCGGCAATCTCCTTCTTCGAAAAAGTTGCAGAATCCCATGAGTGCGAGTTGCAAACGGTAGCTGCGTGGCGGCTCGCGCAAAATTACGCCCTCACGAACGACCCCACATCGGTGCTCCGATATCTTGAACGCGCGGCGGCAGATCAGCACGTCATGGGTCCAACGTTGCGCGCACGTGCGCTCGATCAACTTGGAAAACAAGAAGAAGCACTTGCCGCGTGGGAGCTCGTCACTAGGCGTGCGCGAAACGGCGAGAGCATTTTCGGAGAAGCGCTCGCTTCGCGCCTCAAACTTTGCATCACCCTGCCCTTCGACCAAGATCACGTCACGAAGGCAATCGACCAAGCGAGCGAATTCGTCGTCGCGTTTCCTCTTTCGCCGCTGATCAAAGAACTCGACAAGTTGATTTACGATGCAAAGGTCGTCCTTCGCACCCACGGTGGCAAGGCGAGCCTAACGCTCACAAGCGCACAACGCCTCGATCGCGCGCACAGCTTGCGCAGGCAACACGAAGCCGCACAAGCGGTGGCCGAAGTCACCGCAGTACTCGCCGCGATTTCACCCGCAGACCCTCTGCGCTGCGAAGCGCTAACCTTTGCCTTCGAAGTCGCAAAGCCAAAGGCGCGCGCCAAGGCCAAGGACGCTGCGGTTCGTGGATGCAAAGGTAAACAAAGTGAACCTGCCTTGCGCATGGTTCTTGCCAAAGCAGAAGGCGCAGCTGGCAACATCGACGGGGCGTCGCGCATTTACGCGAGCATCCACAAGAATTTTACGACCGATCGGCTTGCGCCCGATGCACTCATGGCAAGTGGCATGCTTGCCGTAAAGAATGGCGATGAAGCCACCGCGTCCACGCACTTTGCAAAACTCGCGCAAGAATATCCCGATTCGAGGCACAGCCCAGAGGCGTTGTTCCGTGTGGCTCTCTTTGCGTTTCGCGAAAAACGCTGGCCCGACTCCGTAAAGCATCTTGATGTATTGTGCAGCCAAACCGCAAAGGACCATCACTGGTCGATCGCCGGAAGAGCACAGTACTTTCGCGCGCGTACGGCTGAATTGAGTGGCGACCTGAACGACGCAAAGACGCGCTATGCCAGCGTCATCCGCGAATTTCCGCTCGCACACTACATGGGAATGGCGTACGCGCGTCTCGCGAAACTAGACGCGGCGGCCGCGGAAAAAGCGTTCGACGACGCCGAGCGCAGCGAACCTACCGAACCGTGGCCAGGTCTCGCAACGGCGCAGCAGAACGAGACCGTCGCTGCAGGTCGATCGCTCATTGACGTCGGCGACTCGGACCTTGGGCTTGAGCAACTCGCCGTCGTGCGCTACGAGTCGCTCGAAAATCTGTTGCTGGCTTCGCGCTACGCGAACCGCGCTGGCTTGCATCGGTGGGGCCACGCCTTCGCACGCACCGATAGCCCGGCGTTTCTCGAACATCACGCCGCCGGAAAATGGCGCGACTTCTGGCTCGAAGCCTTCCCGAACGCATATTCCGACCCGGATCTCGTCGGCGCGGCATCCCGCAACTACCATGTGCCAAAGTCGCTCATCCTGGCAATCATGCGCGAAGAGTCTGCTTTTCAAGTCGACGTCACGAGTTCCGCGAAGGCCTACGGCCTCATGCAAATGATCTTATCGACCGCGAAACACACCGCGCGCGGCACTGCGTGGTCCGTCACTCCAGACGGCCTCAAGACCCCGGAGATGTCGATCGATCTCGGCACAAAGCACCTCGCGCAGCTGCTCGCTTCCTTCAAGGCAACCCCCCTCGTCGCGCCGGCTGCTTATAACGCTGGACCAGGCGCGTTGCGCAGGTGGCTCCAACAAAATCCGAGTGCGGAGCTCGACGTGTTCATCGAGGACATTCCATATGAGGAAACGCGAAATTACGTCAAGAGAGTTTACGCTAGTCAGCTTGCCTACGCTTCACTCTACGAGCGCAGCGAACTGAAGAACTTGCTCGCGTTGCCAACGCGAGCCTGGTAGCGACCGATGCTTCACGTCGTACCCGACCGAAATGCGGCCACTCTGCACTGGGAAAAGGGTGAGCGCGCAATCACGTGGTCCGAGCTGCAGTCACGATTGCTCGCACTCGATTCGGGTGTCTCCGTCGCCTCGTCCGCACTCGAGAGGCTACTTCTCGAGCCCATTCTCGCAAGCGCGCTGCCAGAAAAGGTTGCCGTGCTATCGCCGAGCGATCCTGCGTGCAAAAGGTGGCTCGACAGCGCGCATTACGCCATTCACACACAGCTCGAAGGAATCGAAAACACCGCTACTTGGATAGAGGAAGGAGCCTCCTCCCTTGTCGCCAAACTTCGCGCACTGAACTTCGTCGCTCGGGCGGGCCTCTCGCAACATCTTTTGCATCTGGTCAATAAAATTGACGTCGCAGTGCTCGCGCGCGCGATAGGTGCGAGCGAGCTTCACGCCGCGCCCACTATCGTTTGGTCTGCCAGTGGTCTGGCCCTTTGGTCGGCATTGAAACGTCGCCTCGACGGATTGTGCAACGTGAGCGCTTCGGTCTACACCCTCGATCTACCGCTCGACGCGCTTGCGACTAAAACCCCGTTCGATCGCTTTGCAGATTTGTACGACAAGTTGACCGGAGAGCCTCCCTCGTCAGCGCTCGTTGACGCAGTCTTTGGCAATCTGACCCTCACCGATCAACGCGAACCTAACGACGCGGTCGCGATCGTGCGCGCCGTGACAAAGCAGGCTTGGCGTGAGTCGATCGTCAATTGTGTGAACGATGCGCTTAGACGCGGCATCGCGCCGGAAGAAATCGCGATCGTCTATGCCAATCAGGAGAGCGCTCGCCAGGCAGTAAGACAACTGGAAGCCGAAGGGTTACGCGTTTGCACGAGCGGCAAAAAGGCATCATCACTCCTGATCGACCGTGTGCATGCGCTTCTCGATATGGCCTCAAGGTCGTTTCGACCCGAAGAGCTCGGACGCTGCTTGGGAACGACATCCAATTTGAAAGCTGCGGCGAGGGTGCTTTCGCAACGGCGATTCGTCGAAGGTCAAGACGTCGAAATGCTCGAGGCACTTCAGAGGGACGCTGATGCCGTCGATAGCGTTACGAGGGTTGAACGAATCTTGCGCACGATAGCGGCCCTACGTTCGCCAGGCGCACCGAACGAGCATGCCGCTCGCTTACTCGACGCGCTGGCTTCGATGGGACCAGAACCCTCCCTTCCGTCGTCATCCGAAAAGCCGCAGCATTCATCGAACGAGCGCGCGCACCTGCGATCGCTTGCACGCGAACAAGCGGCGATGCGCATCGTCGACGATGTTCTTCACGAAGTTGCTCAGGCTTTTCTGACGATCAGAACGACGGATGTTTCATTTGAGGCATTTGCGAATTTGGTTCGCGCGTCTCTTCCTCGAGAAGTCCCCGTCATGGTGGGCTCACGCATCAGTGCGATTCAGGTGGTCACGATTGGAGCGGTCACGAACGCGCGCGCGGTGCTCATCATTGATGCGCGGCGCGATGAGTTTCCTTCATCGCCAAAGCGAACCGCGTCAGAGGCGCAGCAGTCAGCGGACGTTCACACGCTGCTCCAAGTCGCGCAATGGACACCCGTGATGCGGGCGCTCGAGTCTGCTGGATCCATAACGTTCATTTTTGCCGCCCAAAGCGACGACGGCTCCGCTGCAGAACCCTCGCGCCTCTTGAGGTGGCTCGATCACAACCACACGCGCACCAGCACCACATTTGCGAAAGCGCCGCAGCCTCCCCACGAAACAGATCGTAGAGTGTTACAAGAGGACGCGCGCGCGCAGTCCTTTTTCGGACTGAACGCATCATTAGAAGAGCCCCGTGATCGCATCCAATGGGCAACGCGTCTAGGCGCAGCAACGGGGGAGCTGGCGCAGGCACCGATGCGCGTCACCTTGCTCGAGCCCATCCTCAGCTGCGCGTTCGCGGGATTTGCGAGTGCAGTTTTGCGGGCGAGGAGAGACGACCGAGCCCATAGCGATCCCGATCCGCGTGAACTGGGCCGACTGCGGCACGCTGCACTCGAAGCTGCGTTTGTTGAAACGTTGGGCCTGTGGAGAGAACGCCCACGCAATGAAGAAGCGATTGTTTCGCAAGGCGTAAGCGCTGCGAGAACGCTATTGCAACATGAACTTGGCTCGCGCGCGGCGCTCATGATCGATCGCGTCGCAAAGGAGTGCGGCGATCTGCTCCGCCAATCCGTCAATGATCTTGACTGGGACTTTGCGCTTGCCGAACAGCCGTTCGACGGCAGCGCGTGGCCCACGTACGTGCTGGCTCGGGGCAGCGAAAGAGTGCACCTATCGGGCCGCATTGATCGCATCGACCTTAGTCACGAAGGTTCAAAACTTCGCATCGTCGACTACAAGAGCGCAACGAGTAGCGCTGACGATGCGCGACGCAAGCCTCTCCAGCTGTTGGTCTATGCAAGTGTTTGCAAGCAGGAGCTTGGACTCACAGATGCCGAAGGGCTTTATTGGCCCGTGCGTGCACGCACGGTCATTGACAAAAGGGGCATCTCTCTTGACGACCGCGCCCTGCTTGACGAAGCGCTCGAGGCGACGCTGACGTTACGAAGCCACCTCCCACGCGCGGACGGTGCCCCTGCAACGTGCGACAAATGCAGCTTTGATCTCGCATGCCGCAAACCACGCTACGTTGTCTCTGGATTGCTCGAGGACAAGGGCGAGTCGTGAGGTTCCGTGACCGCATCACGAACCGGGCGGTAGCGCCGACGCAACAGGAGAGCGACCGCGAGCAATCCGAGCGAAAATCGAGATAGGTAATTTACTTTACGTTTCGATCGACTGACGTGGCAATCATTGCTGCCAGAACCGCCGCATCCACTACTGCCACCCGAACCACCGCCGCACGCGCCGCCACTGCCTCCGTCGGAGCCACTGCACGAGTCGCCGCCAGAGCCCCCACTGCACGAATCGCCATCGCTCTCGGCAAGGCAAGCTTTGCAACCCGCGGATCCTACGTCTCCGGCAGAGAGGCACGCGGCGCACGCCGCCGAACCGACGGCATCTCCACGGTCGTCGTAATCGTTGGGGTCTTGTTCTTGCGGTGGGCCCGAGGCGCGAGGCGGTGTGGCTGACCCGCCCCACGACGGCGGCGGTTGGCAATCGGCTGCGGCCACGAGGGGAACGACATCGAGCGCCGACGCATACTCACTCGCCGAAGTGGACGCGACCTCTGCACTGAGGACAGCCCGCGTGACGTAGCCGGCGCCAAACCACGCAGATTCGCTATACGGCGCACACGAAGCCGGCACGCTGCACACAACGGGCGTCATTGCGAAAAGGTCGCCTGGCGCACACGGTGCCTTAGCAAGCGCCGACGCACACTCAGCAGAAAGGGCACCCGCACGGGCGCCAATAGCACCGTCAAGCGCCGGAACGACCGCAGGCCAGCCAAAGGGACGAAGACCGGTTGAGAAGCTGTCGCGCGCCTCAATGTGGGCGACTTGGTTTGAAGAAATGAACTGCTCGTACGCGGCTATTGGATCGGCGCTCGTCGGAATGCGCGAATCCGAAACCCGATGCTCGATGATCGAATCCCACGCAACGGGCATGTCGCCGAACGACCAAGACTGCAGCTGCCCGATATCGCCGAAGACCTGCGCGGCCGCGATCGTTTTCGTCGGCGCCGGCTCAAAGAAACGCAGCGGCATCGACTGCATGGACTTGTTGGCGGCAGCGTCGAAGCGAACCACAAGCAAGTGCGATTGGATCTTAGCGGCCGCTGTTACGAATACGCCCCATCTCTTGGACGAAAGGCCCCAAGAAGCAAGCCGCGCTCCGGCCAACGTCGCGTCGGCAAAGAGCTCAATTGCCGTTGGTGCGTCTTGCTTGGCAAATGCCTGGATGCTGGTGCTCGAACGGAGCGTGCTGGCCGATCCGTCGCAAACCCGCTCCTCGAGCCAAGGCGCAGTCGATTCGTCAAGTGCTGGAAATAGTGCATTCCACACCGAATCGACGCGCACGCTCGGACTGACCCCAAGAACGAGTGCCCATGTGCCACCCTTCGAAACGTTCTCGGCTTGATAGACTGTGTAGCTCGGACCTTCGGGCGTTCGAAACACGGCGGCGCGAAATGAACGCTCCGCGTCACCGGCACCCGGCGACTCCGAAACAAGGAGCACGGGAGAGGCAAACGCCATCGACGAGAGTAGATAGACGCAAGCGCCAATGTCGATGCGAGCCATCTCTTTGGTGGTAGCGCGACATCGCGATCGCACACGTTAAATCGATGTCACGCGTTGTGTGAACGTTCCTTGACGTGTCTTCCTCTCACGGTGTGAGACACGTTCACAGGTGAAAACTTGGCCAGCAGCGTCTCACTTTCTTAGCGTGGGGCCCATGGCGGACAGCGTGCCCGGATTCTCATCCGAACGGCCCCATGCGCCGCTTCCGCGTCCGCTTGGACGCCTGATGTTGCTCAAGTTGATCGCCCGCGGCGGCATGGGCGATGTGTACCTTGCGACCACAACGGGCATCGAGGGCGCCGAGCGACCATGCATCGTGAAGACGGTGCGCCGCGACCACGTGCACGACGGATCTTTCCTCGCACGCTTTCTCGACGAGGCACGCGTCCAATCGCAACTCAATCACCCCGGTGTTGCGCAAATTCTTGAAGCCTCGACAGACGAAAAAGGCGAGCCCTTCACCGTCGTCGAGTACATCGAGGGGCGCGCATTGTCGGACATTCGCCAACGTGCGGCGCAAATTGGCGAGAGCATCGCTTGGCCCGACGCCGTCGGCATTGCGCTCGAAGTCGCGCAGGCACTGGCTCACGTTCATGAGCGAGCTGGCGTTGATGGCGCTCCACTTTCAATTGTGCACCGCGATCTGAGTCCACAGAACGTCATGGTGAGCTACACCGGAGAAGTCAAGATCATTGACTTTGGAACGGCGCGTGGTCAAAATCGCCGATGCCATACCGTCGCAGGCGTTGTGTTTGCAAAGCCCGGATATGTGGCCCCTGAGGTTGCGCGTCACGAGGTTGGTGATGGCAGGATCGACCTGTACGCACTTGGCATTATCCTTTGGGAGGCAATCGCTGGCAGGCGATTCTTCACAGGCGAAGCACAGCAGCATCTCGAGGACGTCGCACATGCGCGACAGGTGATCCCGCCGCTCGCAAGCGAGTGCGGCGCACCCAAGTTTCTTGACGAAGTAATCGCAAAGCTCACGGCGAATCAACCCGATGAACGCTATGCAACCTCGGCGCGCGCCGCACAGGATCTCGCACGCCTCCTCGCGCTCGCTCCAACGGGACCTTCAGGCGAACGCAGCGTACGCGCTCGCATCGCGGCGATGATGAAGCGAATTTGGCCACGCGAGCCCGCGCGCGCGCGGTCGGAATTCGCACGACTTGTCGCCGAATCACGAGAGAGTCGCGTCGACGATCACACGCCCGCGGCCGGTCCCGTGTTCGACCTCGTTGCCGCACGAAGCGCGCCGAGCGATCCCGCACTACTCGCTGGAACTCCGTATCGCATCGGCAAGAAAATTGGCGAAGGAACGAGCGGAGTCGTCTACGAAGCCGAGCACATCGAACTCGGTCGACAAGTCGCCCTGAAGGTACTCGCGCCCGAGCACGCAACGGCTACAGACGCCATCGATCGCTTTCGCCGAGAAGCGCGTGCGATTGCAAAATTGGCCCATCCCAACATCGTATCGCTTTACGATTTTGGAAAGTCACTTGACGGTCGCGTCTATCTCGTCATGGAACGCCTGTTGGGCGAAACGCTCGATCAGCAGGTTGCAAAGAAGCCCAAGATCGCTTGGCTCGAAGCCCTTCGCATCGGCATTGCTGTAACGCGCGCCCTAGAAGCTGCGCATGCGGCCTCGCTCGTACACCGCGACCTAAAGCCCGCAAACCTATTTGTCACGCGCGACGGCTCCATCAAGCTTCTCGATTTCGGCGTCGCGATGGCGCTAGCCGATACGACCTTTGAGATGTCAGCAGGCACACGGCAACCGCGCGGCTTCGCAATCTTTGGAACGCCCGAATACATGTCTCCAGAGCAGTGCGCTGGCGATCCCGTCGACGGACGTTGCGATCTCTATGCACTCGGCTGCGTGCTCTACGAGCTCGTTACTGGCGCGAAGCCATTTGCTGGCGCTTCCGGAGTGCTTGTTATGAGCAAACAAATTCGCGAAGCGGTGGTTCCGCCGCGCGTCAAAGCACCCGAGATACCCAAAGATCTCGACCAGCTCATCCTCCGCGCCCTTGCAAAGAAGCCGGCCGATCGATTCGCGACGGCCGCCGACATGCGCGCGGCGATGCAGTGCTTGCTCGACAGTCACGCAAAGCGTCCGCGGCAAGTCGCGCGCATTGGTGCACTTGCAATGGCCACGTTGGTCCTCACCTCGGGACTCACATTCGGTTTCAAAAGGTACAGTGCAGGCCCTACGACACCTGCAGTCGAGGCCGCACCAATCGCCGCACCGTCTTTCGCGGGTGCATCTCAAACATCCGAAGTCACAAATAGCCCTCTTTTTGCAGCGCCCGCGCTCGCCGTGAAGCCCGCGGAATCGGCAAGCGTGCAAGCCGAAGCCATCGTGCCAAAGCGTGCTGCCACAAAGACCGCACGAGCCGACGCAAAACGCGCGCTCCTTGCCGCAAGGCACAACGCGAAAACCCATCCACGTGACATGCCTTCGGTGCGCTCGTGGGCCCAGGCTGCCTATCGCGCCGGTGAACTTCGTGAAGCGCAACGCGCAGGCAACGCGTGGTGCAAACTCGATCCGTCTCTCGCGCCTCGACTCTTGTTGTCAAGCGCGCTCGACGCCGCAGGCCGAACGCAAAGGGCGCGCGTTCTCATTGAAGAGTACGCGCGCGCGCACCCTGACGCACAAGACGCAAAGCAGGCGCTTGCACGCGTTCACCGAGCGACAACCGTCACCGCCGACGCGCAGCACTGACATTCGTTGTATGCTCGGCGCAAATCGCTCACTTCCTGAGCGAAGCGCCGCACTCGAAGGACACGCATGGCACACGCATCCGCCGGAGCTCCCTTGCCCACCGGCAATCGATACGTTTCGGTCCTCAAGCTTGCATTGCCAACGGTCATCGCGATGGTCTCGCAGAGTGCCGTCAACGAAATTGACATTATCTTCTTTCGGCATCTGCCTGGCACCGAAGCGACCAATGGCCAAGCCATGTTGCTGCCTGCGCTTCTGATCGTTTGGCTCTTTGGTGGTAGCCTTGGTGCGGTCAGCGTCGGTACCCAAGCGCTTACGGCGCGCCGCTATGCAGAAAAGAACTACGAAGCGGCAGGCGCTGTCCTCGCCAACGCCGCATGGTTCACACTCGTAGCCGGGGTGATTTTTACGTGCCTGGGCGAGTTACTTTTGCCATTGCTCGTAGCAAAGAAGTCAACGAATCCGGAAATGGCGCAACTGATGACCGATTATTCGCGGTGGCGAATTTTCGGCGTCATCTCGATGGCGTGCACGATGGCCATCAAAGCCTTCTTTGACGGAATCGGCCGCACGTACGTGCACTTCATTTCCGCCATCGTCATGAATGTCTTCAACGTTCTCTTCTGTTGGATGTTCATCTTCGGCCACCTCGGCGCACCCCGCATGGGCGCTCCGGGCGCAGGTGTCGCCGCATTTTTGGCGACGTGGATCGGCCTTTTCATCATGGTCGGCTTTGCGTGGGGAGTGCGGCACGATTTCAAACCGCTGCGGTGGGCACACATCTCAGGCTCCCTCATTTGGTCGATGCTGAAACTCTCGTTACCTGCCGCGATTGCGATCGTGGTCATGGCGAGCGGGTTCAATTGGTTTCAAGGCGCGGCGCAACACCTCGATCAGTTGGCCAAAAACAAAGACGCTTCGACGACGGCCGTCAACGCTGCGGCAATGACGGCCGTAATCGGCGTTCTGAAACTCACGCTGACAGCGTGCATCGGATTTGGAACTGCAACAGCTACGTTTGTCAGCCAGTCACTCGGCCGCAAGCAACCCGAAGAAGCCTCTCGCTATGGATGGGCAAGCGTACGCCTCGGGATTGTCATCTTTGGCTTGATCGGCCTGTGTGAAGGCCTTTTCTTTACCGAGCACATCGTCGCGTTCGTCTGCGCCGAAGACGTGCGAACCACAGCGATGCTACCCATGCGGATGGTTGGTCTCATTACACCCGCCATCGCGGTTGCGTTGATCTTGAGCGAGGCGCTCTTCGGAGCAGGAGCGACGAAATTTGTCGCCGCGGCGCAGTTACTGCTCGTCTTTTTAGTTCTCGTCCCTGGCGCCTACATTGGCGCGCACTACATGGGTATGGTGGGGATCTGGGTCGCGGCAAGCGCGTATGGAGCAGGCGCAGCCATCACGATGAGTACGAAGTTTGCGCGCGGCGCCTGGAAGAAAATCGAGTTGTAGCTCAGCGAGCAGATCGGCGCGTCTTGCGTCGCAAAAAGACGACGAGCGCCGCGGTGGTAAGCGCAATCAAAGATGCGCCACGTTGTCCGCCATGCGTCATGTTGCATGCGCAGCCCGATCCACCCGGCTTCGGTCCACCGGGACCCGAAGCGTCGCTTCCCGATCCTGCGTCAGAAAGCGAACCAGCATCAGGATCTAGCGAAGCACCAAGGCGGTCGCGCAGGGCGGGCCACTCCGAAGAACATTGCGCTCCCGCTTCGGTGGCGCAGGCGAGAGGTCCTTGAATATCGGCAAAATGTAACAGCGTTTTGAACGTTTTACCCTCATCGCCCGAGAGACCGAGGACGAACCCGTTCGCTTCGTTCGAACACGCGTAGAGCCCCGTTGCGTGCGCAGTGAGGCAGTCGACCTGAATCGTCGCCGTTTGCGTGAACTGCCAGTCTGTCGTTGACGCGACCAAGATGCCATCTTGGGGCCCGCCCACATAAACGCGTTTGCCGTCTGGCGCGAGCGCAAAGCCGAGCATCTGACCCTTAAGCTTGATGCGCTCTGCCCATGTCTTTCCGCCGTTCTCACTGACGAGCAAACGGGTTGGACCGTCACCACCCGTGCGCGCGTAAACACGGTCGGGATCGGCTGGATCAACCGCAGCGATGTAAAGTGCCTTTTCGACGTTGCCACCGTCACTCGCAAGTAAATTGACGTCTGTGGCCGACCAAGTCGCGCCCGTGTCGTCGGTCGTGTAAACGACACCGTGCAGCGGAGCCTCGACGAGCGCGGCCGATACGTAGAGGCGACTTGGACGCGAAGGCGCAACTTCGAGCGTTTCAACGAAAGCGTTGCGCGGAAGCGGTGTGCCAATCGTCTTCCAGCTCGCGCCGTTGTCGGATGTGCTGTGCAGTTGAACTTTGTATTGCGGATTTGCACCGCCGCCACCGTCGTAGGTGCACGTGACGGCGAACGCAGACTTGGGATCGTCCTTGCGAACGGTGACGTCACTCACCACTTGGTTGTCGAGATCGCCAGGCACAAACGTCCACGAACAGCGATCGACCGCCGAGTGACTAAGACCCGTAAATAGACCGGCAATGATCGTCTTATCGGACATGATGCCGATGGCGGGATCTTGGATGCCGCCGTAGCCAACCGCGCTCTCGCAAACCCAACGCCACTTACCGGCGTCGTCGGCCAAGAGGAGACCGAACGTCATGCGCAGAGTGAGCTCGCTATTGGGTCCGACGACCAGTTGGTTTGCGCCCGCCGCTCGACCGTTGGAATGCGCAGCAGTGGAAAACGTAACTGCAGCAAGTGAAATTGCGGCGGCGACGAGCGGGGCGACTCTCATGCGCCGCAGCATACCTCAGTCACTCCGGCTCGCGCGGTGACGCAATGACGCAGAGTTCGTACGTCGAGGCCGCGAAACTCAGCCAGAACAACGGTTCAAAGGCACGTGTCCATGCGGCTTCTGACCAAGAAACGGCGAGCAGCTTGATGCCGCTGCGCGTGTCGACGCACTGGGCTGTACGGTCGCTCACAGGGGTAATGGCTATCGGGTACCCCTCATGAAAGGAGGCAGCCATGGCTTCGGCCGTCGGAACCTCGAAATAGACCATGCCGTCCGGTCTTAGGACGCGGGCACACTCATTCGCGAGCGCCTCAAGATGATACTCGGCACCATTGGGGGGGTGAGCAAGCGTTCCGTGCAACGCCATGACAACGTCGTGCGTCTTGTCGTCGACGGCCCAAGGCGCCCAAATGTCACCAAGAATGAGCGATTTTGCGCGTCCGCGCTCTTTGGCCTGTTCGAGCATGCGCTCGGAGGAATCGAGGCCGGTAACAATGCAATTGAGCTCGTCAAGCACAACAAGCTCACGTCCCGTTCCGATGCCGAGATCGAGAACGTGCGAACCTCTCGGAATCACACCATCAAGGCGGGAGCGCACTTCATCGAGCGATCGGCCCAGATCGCGGTCATAGTTCTCGGCTACGGCATCGAAGAATGCAGACGTTTTCAACGCCCATGAGCGTATCAGCGATGCGCCCATCGTTCACATCATCCATATTCTCGCGGCTCTTCCTAGGGTAACAAGCCGGTTTGGGTATCCTTCGTGACCGACGCAGAAGAGAAAACGCGCATTACCGCAGTCGTCGACAAGCCGCTCAAGGGCGACGCCGCGCGAGGCAATGATTGCTTGGTCGTCATTTACACGAAGGAACCGACACTGCTCGGCAAGCGATTTGTGCTCGAAGCAAGCCCGGTCCGCATCGGGCGCGGCTTTGAGAACCTGATCGTGCTCGAGGGCGACTCCGTTTCGCGTCGGCATGCGCACCTCGAACAAAGAGGTCACCAGTGGTGGTGCGTCGACGACGGGTCCACGAACGGCAGCTACGTCAACGACGCACAAGTCCTCCGCGAACAGCGACTCGAAAACGGCGATCGCCTCAAGGTCGGTCCCACGATTTTCAAGTACCTCGCAGGTGAAGACGTCGAGGCGCTCTACCACGAAGAGATTTATCGCATGACCATCATCGATGGTCTCACGCAAGCCCACGTCAAGCGCTTCTTCCTTGAAGCCCTCGAGAAAGAGCTGCTTCGCGCAAAGAGACACGTACGGCCTTTGTCATTGCTCATGTTCGACATCGATCACTTCAAACTCGTCAACGACACGCACGGTCACCTCGCCGGCGACTTTGTGCTCAAGGAAGTTGCGCGCACGGTTCAAAGCCGAATTCGACGCGACGAGGTGCTTGCGCGATATGGCGGCGAAGAGTTTGCGATTCTACTTCCCGAAACCAGTGTCGAGGGAGCCCGCGCACTCGCGGAAATTCTACGCGATCGCACCGAGCAAGCGCGATTCACGTTTCAAGGCGAGACGATTCGCGTCACGATCTCGATCGGAGTTGCGACGCTTGGTGAAGTCGAAAAAACAGCTCATGACCTATTACAAATGGCCGACAACCTTCTGTACGAAGCAAAGCGAGGCGGCCGCAATCGAGTTGTGGGATGACCGCAGCGCCAGAGGACGATGCGTTAGGTCAGCAGTTGCCCAGCGTAGCGGTCACGCCGCCAGGGCCTAAGTCTCGCGCGATTGCGGCTCGCATTGCAAACGTCGAGTGCCCTTCGTTCGAAGCAAGGCGCGAGGCACGAACCGCGGCAAGTGGGTCCGATCAGGCGCCCATTGTGTACGCACGCGGACGCGGTTCAAATGTAACGGACGTTGACGGCAATCGATATATCGACCTCACCGCTGGCTTTGGCGCCCTCGCGTTCGGGTACAACGATCCGGAGATCTCTTCGGCAGTCTTCGCTCAGGACTACGCCCTCTCGATGGCGCTTGGGGACGTCTACGCGGCGGAATGTAAGGCGCCGCTCCTTGAAGCGCTTGCCTCTCTTTATCCGGAAGAGGGCGCCCGCGTTCTGCTTGGCTCAAGTGGCGCTGACGCCGTTACCGCCGCACTCAAGACCGCCGTACTCGCGACGGGCAAATCCGGAGTCATCGCTTTCAAGGGTTCGTACCACGGTCTCTCGCATGGCCCGCTCGCGGCCTGTGGACTGTCTTCGAAATTTCGCGAGCCCTTCGTTCAGCAGCTCAATCAAAACGTACAATTTCTTGACTATCCAGATGGTGAACTATCCGTCGCCACTGCTTCGCTCCGTGCGGCCCTCCGCGCAGGAGACGTTGGCGCCGTACTCATTGAGCCCGTACTCGGAAGGGGTGGGTGCATCGCGCTCACCGACGGCTACCTGGCTGCGGCTCGAACCCTATGCGACGAAGGGGGGGCATTGCTCATTGCCGACGAAGTCTGGACGGGCATGGGTCGCTCGGGACAGGTGCTCGCTTCGCTTGTCGCGACCGATGGCCTGCCCGACGTCATTTGCCTGGGCAAGGCACTGGGTGGAGGCTGGCCAATCTCGGCGATGATTGGGCGAGGCGCCGTCATGGATGCGTGGGCGGCCCATGGTGGGTCAACGATTCACACGTCAACCCACGCCGGACATCCGGCAGGCACCGTGGCGGCGTTGACAGTGCTGCGCCGGATTTTGCGCGATGATTGGGCTTCGAAAAATCGGCAACTTGGTGATCGATTTCTTGCCGCATTGACGCGCGAAGTAGGTGCCGACAGCGGGACCGTTTCGGGATGTGGCCTCATGATCGGCGTGCGGGTGCGAGGCGGGGCGGTTCGCGCGCTCGCTGTCTCGCGAAAATTACTCAATGATGGTTACATTGTACTGACGGGTGGCGCATCTGGCGATGTCCTCACATTCACGCCCGCATTCAACATCGACGCTTCGCTCCTCGAAGCCGCCGCCAGCGCGGTCGGTCACGCAATTCGGACCCCGTAAGTTCTAATTTCCGATGTCGGTAAGTGGGCGAGCTTTCCAGGCGAGACTGGCAGGGCAATCGAGCATCGATACCGGATTGATCGTATCGTCAACCCCATGAAAATTCTTCGTCGAATTCTCTTACGCGCGATCGCAGGCGGCCTCGTGCTGGGCGCAACGGCAGCGCACGCATCTACGTCGCAAAGAGCAGAAAGTCATGATGTGCGCGTGCTCGCAAGCGGCCAGGCCGATCCGTGGGGCGTGGCAACAGATGGCACCTTCGTCTACTGGACGAACTTTACGCAAGCCGGAGCCATTATGCGGGCGCCGCGGCAGGGCGGAAAAGCCCAGGTCATCGCGACGAGTGCGAAGCCGGCACGGCTCGCAGTCGATCATAAGTACGTCTACTGGACCGCAACTGAAGCCGGCAACATCGTGCGCGCGCCTGTGGGTGGCGGCGCCATCAAGGTCATCGCGAGCGGACAGAAAAGGCCTGCGCGCATCGCAATCGATACAACGTCAGTTTACTGGACGACCGAAAACGGCGGCACGGTCATGAAAGCGCCGATAGAAGGCGGCCAAGCAACGCAACTCACCGACGACCAGCTCATGCCGGGCGGTATCGCGGTCTCGGGCGGGTACGTCTACTGGGGGACAATCCTCGGCGGACGCATCAAAAGGATCAGCGTGAACGGTGGCGAGAGCACGACGCTCGCGGCCGATCAAGCGCTACCGCAAGACATCGCCGTCGACGGGACGCATGTGTATTGGGCGAACATGCTCGGTGGCGTGAAAAAGGTACCTCTTGCCGGAGGGCACGTCGTCACACTGGCTTCACACCAGGGCGTGCCTCGCGGCCTTGCGATCGACGAAGACCACGTATTCTGGGCGAATCAATCGGGCGGAAAGCTGATGAAGATCTCGAAGGGCGGTGGCGAGTTGCACGTGATCGCACAAGATCAGAAGAAGCCGTTCGGCGTTGCGGTGGGTGCCACGCACGTCTTCTGGGCCGCGAATGGCGATGGCAACGTGATGAGCGCGACCAAGTAAGGGCGCACGGGAAGCGGAAGACCGCCCTGCTCTTGGATGAGTGTGCAACGTTCGCCCCTACCAATGCGCTTCCGAAATCGCGTGGGGCCACTTTCGCGCTTACGCGTGGTATTGAGGTCCGATGACGGCCACGCGAGAAAGCGATTCGCTTCACGATCGCGTGTGTGCGTTCCTCGCCGCAGCCCATTCTGCTGCGAACCCAATTAATCGCAATGATAGTTACGAATCACTCGCGCTCTCTGTCGCACAATTTCAAGCCTCGCATGTAGAAGGCTACGCGCGACTCTGCCGCGCTCGCGCCGCAGATGGTGAATCGGCCGCAACCTTCCCCGCCGTTCCTACCGACGCGTTCAAGCGTGCGCGCGTCAGTGCGTTCTCAGAAGGCGAAACGCCAATCGTCTTTCGCACAAGCGGCACAACCGTTGGCGCTCGCGGCGCCCACTGGTTTCGTCACACAAATAGTTACGATTCCGGCGCGATCGCGTTCGGTGCTCGCCACCTTCGTTTATTGTCGTCGCGATTTCCAGTGCT